>NZ_AMXF01000681.1 GCF_000310225.1 Thauera phenylacetica B4P | reverse complement strand
ACATGGGTGTGGGGGATCGAGTAGTCGTTCAGGTCGAAGCGCACGTACGGGGTCTTGCCCGCCGACACCGCGCGCAGCTCGTCGGTCGGAAACGGTGTCTCGGGCCGCGCGAGCAGGCGCTCGCGCTCGGCCGCGAAGGCCTCGGCCACCGTCATCGAGGCGTCCTCGGGGCAGCGCCGCGCACCGGCGGCGCCCTCGCA
>NZ_AMXF01000680.1 GCF_000310225.1 Thauera phenylacetica B4P | reverse complement strand
TTTTGTAGGAGCGCCGGCAGGCGCGAAAGCGGCGGCGGAATTCTGGGCTCGCGTCGATTGCGGGGGCGCCGTGTTCGCAGCTGCCGCAGCTCCTACAGGGGGCGGGGGCGCGGTGATTTTGTAGGAGCGCCGGCAGGCGCGAAAGCGGCGGCGGAATTCTGGGCTCGCGTCGATTGCGGGGGCGCCGTGTTCGCAGCTGC
>NZ_AMXF01000679.1 GCF_000310225.1 Thauera phenylacetica B4P | reverse complement strand
TCGACGCGCGTGCCGACCATCGCCGCCGAATTCGCGCCTGCCGGCGCTCCTACAGAAACCGCCGCCCGTCCAGGCCCCCTGTAGGAGCGGCGGCAGCCGCGAACGGGCGGTCCCGCATTCGACGCGCGTGCCGACCATCGCCGCCGAATTCGCGCCTGCCGGCGCTCCTACAGAAACCGCCGCCCGTCCAGGCCCCCTGTAG
>NZ_AMXF01000678.1 GCF_000310225.1 Thauera phenylacetica B4P | reverse complement strand
GGCAGGCGCGAAGGCGGCGGCGAAATTCGGCGCTCGCGTCGATTGCGGGGTCGCCGTGTTCGCAGCTGCCGCAGCTCCTACAGGAGGCCGGGACGCGCGGTGGTTTTGTAGGAGCGCCGGCAGGCGCGAAGGCGGCGGCGAAATTCGGCGCTCGCGTCGATTGCGGGGTCGCCGTGTTCGCAGCTGCCGCAGCTCCTACAGG
>NZ_AMXF01000677.1 GCF_000310225.1 Thauera phenylacetica B4P | reverse complement strand
GTCGCCGCTGGCGAGGCCGCGGCCGCCCGAGACGATGACCTTGGCGGCGCCGAGCTCGGGGCGCGCGCTCTTGACGATCTCGCGGCCGACCAGCGCGGTGACGCCCAGGTCGGCCGCCGCGGCGACCGCCTCGACCGGCGCGGCGTTGCTGCCGGCTTCGGCGGCGTCGAACGCGGTGGTGCGCACCGTGATCAGCTTGATC
>NZ_AMXF01000676.1 GCF_000310225.1 Thauera phenylacetica B4P | reverse complement strand
GATCAAGCTGATCACGGTGCGCACCACCGCGTTCGACGCCGCCGAAGCCGGCAGCAACGCCGCGCCGGTCGAGGCGGTCGCCGCCGCGGCCGACCTGGGGGTCACCGCGCTGGTCGGTCGCGAGATCGTCAAGAGCGCGCGCCCCGAGCTCGGCGCCGCCAAGGTCATCGTCTCGGGCGGCCGCGGCCTCGCCAGCGGCGAC
>NZ_AMXF01000675.1 GCF_000310225.1 Thauera phenylacetica B4P | reverse complement strand
CGGCGACGAAAAAAGCGCCGGCGCATGGACCGCAGCCCGTTCGCGCCTGCCGGCACTCCTACAGAAAACCGGCCGCATCGCCGCGACGACCCCATGTAGGAGCGCCGGCAGGCGCGAATTCGGCGACGAAAAAAGCGCCGGCGCATGGACCGCAGCCCGTTCGCGCCTGCCGGCACTCCTACAGAAAACCGGCCGCATCGCCGC
>NZ_AMXF01000674.1 GCF_000310225.1 Thauera phenylacetica B4P | reverse complement strand
GCCGGCAGGCGCGAAAACGGCGGTGGAGCGCTGCATGCGCGTCGAGCGGCAGACCGCCGGGTTCGCAGCTGCCGCAGCTCCTGCAGGCGGGGTCGGGACGCGCGGTGGTTCATGTAGGAGCGCCGGCAGGCGCGAAAACGGCGGTGGAGCGCTGCATGCGCGTCGAGCGGCAGACCGCCGGGTTCGCAGCTGCCGCAGCTCCTGC
>NZ_AMXF01000673.1 GCF_000310225.1 Thauera phenylacetica B4P | reverse complement strand
GACCGCCGTGTTCGCAGCTGCCGCAGCTCCTACAGCACGGCCGGGACGCGCGCCGGTTTATGTAGGAGCGCCGGCAGGCGCGAAAATGGCGCCGACCGAAAGCGACGCGCGTCGATGATCCGACCGCCGTGTTCGCAGCTGCCGCAGCTCCTACAGCACGGCCGGGACGCGCGCCGGTTTATGTAGGAGCGCCGGCAGGCGCGAA
>NZ_AMXF01000672.1 GCF_000310225.1 Thauera phenylacetica B4P | reverse complement strand
CCGTGCTGGTCGATGAAGGCGATCTCGATCGCTTCGAGCAACTTGGGCTGGTTACCCTTGACCATCAGCAGGTAGTCGCCCTTCTTCGCAACGATCTGTTTGGCAATGCTTTTCTGGCAGCCCATCGCGTCGATCGTGACCAGCAGTCCCTTGATCGACAGCGCCTCGAGCAGCTCGGGAATCGCCGTTATTTCATTGCTCTTGG
>NZ_AMXF01000671.1 GCF_000310225.1 Thauera phenylacetica B4P | reverse complement strand
GTCTGTACAATCGCCGACGCTCATCGCTGCTGCACCGCCCCATTCGCAGCTGCCGCAGCTCCTACAGGGGCTTGCGGAGGCGTGGTCCCCCTGTAGGAGCGCCGGCAGGCGCGAAGACGGCGTCTGTACAATCGCCGACGCTCATCGCTGCTGCACCGCCCCATTCGCAGCTGCCGCAGCTCCTACAGGGGCTTGCGGAGGCGTG
>NZ_AMXF01000670.1 GCF_000310225.1 Thauera phenylacetica B4P | reverse complement strand
TCCCTGTAGGAGCTGCGGCAGCTGCGAACGGGGCGACCCCGCAATCGACGCGGGTGCGGAATTCCGCCGGCAGCCTTCGCGCCTTCCGGCGCTCCTACGGGAACCACCGCGCGTCCCGCCCTCCCTGTAGGAGCTGCGGCAGCTGCGAACGGGGCGACCCCGCAATCGACGCGGGTGCGGAATTCCGCCGGCAGCCTTCGCGCCT
>NZ_AMXF01000669.1 GCF_000310225.1 Thauera phenylacetica B4P | reverse complement strand
GGACGTAGCGGCGACCGCCGGAGGTGGTGAGCTTGACGTGCATGATGCCGCCACTTTAACCACCTACAAGTTCGCGTCAAGCTTGAGGTTGTCTGTTACAAACGTGCCACCACAGCGCTTTTGCAATTGCGGCCGTCAAACCCGCGCCGGCGCTGGAGGCACTTTCCGAAAAGGGGCGAAAATTGCGGTTAAGTGTCGAACCCCGG
>NZ_AMXF01000668.1 GCF_000310225.1 Thauera phenylacetica B4P | reverse complement strand
GCATGAACCATCGCGCGCCTGTCGCCGTGCAACATCGACCGACGTGCGTCGGGGCCCATGGGGCATGAACCATCGCGCGCCCGTCGCCGTGCAACATCGACCGACGTGCGTCGGGGCCCATGGGGCATGAACCATCGCGCGCCTGTCGCCGTGCAACATCGACCGACGTGCGTCGGGGCCCATGGGGCATGAACCATCGCGCGCCCGT
>NZ_AMXF01000667.1 GCF_000310225.1 Thauera phenylacetica B4P | reverse complement strand
TCGTCACACACTTGGGCCAGTCGCCCGGATCGACGATGCCCTTGGCCGACAGCACCGAAGCGATCTGCCCAACGGTGCGTCCGTAGCCGCGTTCGACCAGCGCGCTGCGGTCGACCGACTCAACACCGTGCTGGTCGATGAAGGCGATCTCGATCGCTTCGAGCAACTTGGGCTGGTTACCCTTGACCATCAGCAGGTAGTCGCCCTTC
>NZ_AMXF01000666.1 GCF_000310225.1 Thauera phenylacetica B4P | reverse complement strand
CACGAGGAAGCGGCGCAACCACGCCTCCTTGGTGCGCGCCCAGAAGGTGATGTCCTCGACCGTGTCGCAATCCGAGAGCACGGCGGCGATCAGGATCACCAGGATCTCCCGGAAGTCGTGCAAGGTCCCGTTACTCGGCTTGCGCGGATCATCGATTTCGTCCAGATAGCTCATCAGGGAACCCCTCTGCGTCGCACTCACGCTCTTCGCCCAAAAG
>NZ_AMXF01000665.1 GCF_000310225.1 Thauera phenylacetica B4P | reverse complement strand
GCCGTGCTCTCGGATTGCGACACGGTCGAGGACATCACCTTCTGGGCGCGCACCAAGGAGGCGTGGTTGCGCCGCTTCCTCGTGCTCAAGAACGGCATCCCGTCCGAGGAGACCTTCCTGCGGATCCTGCGCGCGCTCGATCCGAAGCAGTTCGAGAACATGTTCCGGCGCTGGGTGGGCGGCGTGGTCGGTGCGCTCAGCGACGATGCGGGCCTGGC
>NZ_AMXF01000664.1 GCF_000310225.1 Thauera phenylacetica B4P | reverse complement strand
GCTAGTGTCCTGAGTTAGAAGTTCGCAAACAAAATCTTTCGACGCTGGCAAGGATGTCGTCAGCGGTCTTGGCCCATTGAAAGGGCTTGGGGTTTGCGTTGTTGAGTTGCAGGTATTGCTTGATGGCCTGCTCGAGTTGGCGCGTGGAGCGGTGTGTGCCGCGCCTGATGTATTTCTCGGTGAGCGTGGCGAACCAGCGCTCCACCTGATTGAGCCAGGACGC
>NZ_AMXF01000663.1 GCF_000310225.1 Thauera phenylacetica B4P | reverse complement strand
CCCCTGGTAGATCGGCCCTTCGCCGCCTTGCGGCACGACCCAGTTGATGTTCTGGGTCGGGTCCTTGATGTCGCAGGTCTTGCAGTGGATGCAGTTCTGCGCGTTGATCTGCAGGCGCGGGCCGGCCTCTTCCTGGACGATCTCGTACACGCCGGCCGGGCAGTAGCGCTGCTCGGGGGCGTCGTAGCGGGCGAGGTTGACCGAGATGGCGACCGACGGGTCCTT
>NZ_AMXF01000662.1 GCF_000310225.1 Thauera phenylacetica B4P | reverse complement strand
GATCGACGGCGGCCTCGAGACCCTGTCGGTGAAGCTGCCGGCGGTGGTGACCACCGACCTGCGCCTGAACGAGCCGCGCTACGCGACGCTGCCCAACATCATGAAGGCCAAGAAGAAGCCGCTCGAGACCGTCAAGCCGGCCGAGCTCGGCGTCGATGTCGCCCCGCGCCTGGCCACGCTGAAGGTCGCCGAGCCGCCCAAGCGCAGCGCCGGTGAGCGCGTGGCCGAC
>NZ_AMXF01000661.1 GCF_000310225.1 Thauera phenylacetica B4P | reverse complement strand
GTCGGCCACGCGCTCACCGGCGCTGCGCTTGGGCGGCTCGGCGACCTTCAGCGTGGCCAGGCGCGGGGCGACATCGACGCCGAGGTCGGCCGGCTTGACGGTCTCGAGCGGCTTTTTCTTGGCCTTCATGATGTTGGGCAGCGTGGCGTAGCGCGGCTCGTTCAGGCGCAGGTCGGTGGTCACCACCGCCGGCAGCTTCACCGACAGGGTCTCGAGGCCGCCGTCGATC
>NZ_AMXF01000660.1 GCF_000310225.1 Thauera phenylacetica B4P | reverse complement strand
AGGCGCGAAGGCGGCGGTGGAACAGTGTGCGCGCGTCGGTTGCCGAACCGCCCTATTCGCAGCTGCCGCAGCTCCTACAGGAGGACCTGAACGCGCGCCGGTTTATGTAGCGGTCCGGGACGCGCGGCGGTTTGTGTAGGAGCGCCGGCAGGCGCGAAGGCGGCGGTGGAACAGTGTGCGCGCGTCGGTTGCCGAACCGCCCTATTCGCAGCTGCCGCAGCTCCTACAGGAGG
>NZ_AMXF01000659.1 GCF_000310225.1 Thauera phenylacetica B4P | reverse complement strand
AGCGTGGCAACACGTTCAGCTAACCGGTACTAATTGCCCGTGTGGCTTGATCCTATAACCTTCAAAACAAAACGTACTCGTTTCTCTGGACATCAACACGATCTCCAGACAATCACACAACACTTCTTCCTCCTTTGGCCTGCAAACGCAGGCAACAAGTCAAAGTCTGACGACCATAGCTGTGTGGAACCACCCCTTCCCTTCCCGAACAGGACCGTGAAACGCACACGCGCCGAT
>NZ_AMXF01000658.1 GCF_000310225.1 Thauera phenylacetica B4P | reverse complement strand
GCATTACTCACCCGTTCGCCACTCGCCGGCAGGCCGAAGCCCCCGCTGCCGTTCGACTTGCATGTGTAAAGCATGCCGCCAGCGTTCAATCTGAGCCAGGATCAAACTCTTAAGTTCAATCCAGCAAAGTACTCAAATAACTGACTTTCATCAGCATGAGCACCAATCATTGCGATACTTCCGCGACCGAAGTCGCCGACCGCAACAACCAAGCACCCACACTTATCGGTTGTCCAAGTTTTTAAAGA
>NZ_AMXF01000657.1 GCF_000310225.1 Thauera phenylacetica B4P | reverse complement strand
TGCTCGCGCTCGCCGGCCACTACCGCTTCGAGCCGCGCCCGGTGGCGGTGGCGCGCGGCAACGAGAAGGGGCGCGTCGAGCGCGCGATCCGCTACGTGCGCGAGGCCTTCTTCGCCGGATGCGCCTTCGCCGATCTGGACGACCTGAACGCGCAGGCCCAGGCCTGGTGCGAGGGCGCCGCCGGTGCGCGGCGCTGCCCCGAGGACGCCTCGATGACGGTGGCCGAGGCCTTCGCGGCCGAGCGCGAGCGC
>NZ_AMXF01000656.1 GCF_000310225.1 Thauera phenylacetica B4P | reverse complement strand
ATCGGCGCGTGTGCGTTTCACGGTCCTGTTCGGGAAGGGAAGGGGTGGTTCCACACAGCTATGGTCGTCAGACTTTGACTTGTTCTTCAGCGTTTTGGGGCTGAAGCAAAGATGGGAAGAAGTGTTTTATTAGGGTTGTGTGATTGCGTGGTTGTTTTTCAACCACGGAAACGAGTACGTTTTGTTTTGAAGGTTATAGGATCAAGCCACACGGGCAATTAGTACCGGTTAGCTGAACGTGTTGCCACGCT
>NZ_AMXF01000655.1 GCF_000310225.1 Thauera phenylacetica B4P | reverse complement strand
GTCGAGGATGCGCACCCGCAGCGGGTCGGCGCACACGGTGAGGGGGCGTCGCACATGGGTGTGGGGGATCGAGTAGTCGTTCAGATCGAAGCGCACGTACGGGGTCTTGCCCGCCGACACCGCGCGCAGCTCGTCGGTCGGGAACGGCGCCTCGGGCAGCGCGAGCAAGCGCTCGCGCTCGGCCGCGAAGGCCTCGGCCACCGTCATCGAGGCGTCCTCGGGGCAGCGCCGCGCACCGGCGGCGCCCTCGCA
>NZ_AMXF01000654.1 GCF_000310225.1 Thauera phenylacetica B4P | reverse complement strand
GGGGGGGGGCGCGGGAGCCGTGGCCGAAGCGCAGGCGGAAGCGGTCGATCGCCGCGTGGCGCGCATCGAGCCAGGCGGCGAGGCTGGCGAAGAGGCGGCGCGCGGCGAAGAGCAGGGCCTCGGCGTGCAGTTCCGGCGCGGGCAGGGCGAGGCTGTGGCGAAAGCGCAGCGGCGCCTCGAACCAGGGGCGGGGATCGGCGAGCTCTCCGCGTGCGCGCGCGAGTGCCCGGGCGGCGGCCTGCGCCCCCCGGCGGGCGAGTCC
>NZ_AMXF01000653.1 GCF_000310225.1 Thauera phenylacetica B4P | reverse complement strand
GATCGTGAGCTCGCCGGTGCGCGTGGTGATGCCGTCGCTCACCGTGTAGGTCAGCACCTCGGTGCCGACGAAGGCCGCGTTCGGGGTGTAGGTGAAGGAACCGTCGGTCAACGCGTTGAGCGAACCGTTGGCCGGGGCCTCGATGTTCAGCACCCGCAGCACGTCGCCGTCGGCGTCCGTGTCGTTGGCGAGCAGGCCCGCCGCCACACCCACTGTGAGCACCTCACCCGCGTGGACCGTGTAGGTCTCGTCGTTGACCACCGG
>NZ_AMXF01000652.1 GCF_000310225.1 Thauera phenylacetica B4P | reverse complement strand
CGCCCTCGTGAAAGTAGGTCATCGTCAGACTAACCCACAACACAACGCCCCACGCACCTCTTCGTGCCTGGGGCGTTGTGCCGTACACGCGATCTGGAGTGAAGTGCGCACCGCTCGCGTCCGCCGCCGATTCTGCTCGGAAACGTAGCCGGCGCGGATCCGCAGCCCTATCGCCTCGCCGAGAAGGTGCGAAGCCGACCCTGCCCGTTCGACGGCGACGCGCCGCCGCCGGCAGCGCCGCGTCTGCGCCGCCGCCCGCCTCAGCCTGCCGGC
>NZ_AMXF01000651.1 GCF_000310225.1 Thauera phenylacetica B4P | reverse complement strand
ACTTGGCGGTTTGAGCCGGTGTCGCGCCTGCGTTGCCACAGGCCGAGCCCGATTGTGCGCGCATCGGCCACTCGGGTGCCAAACACCCTCCCTCCCGATTGCACGAACACCCCGCCCGCCATCGGCGCGCCGGGGTCAGGGGCGTTTCCAGTCGCCCTACGGGCGCCTTCCAACGCCCCTGACCCCATCAAGCAAACAGCCGCTATCCGCTCACCAGATCAAGGTCATGCTGTGCCGTGCCGGCGGTGGACGCCGGATTTGTGCGGGAATCGACCGCCGTTAACA
>NZ_AMXF01000650.1 GCF_000310225.1 Thauera phenylacetica B4P | reverse complement strand
CCATCGCGTCGATCGTGACCAGCAGTCCCTTGATCGACAGCGCCTCGAGCAGCTCGGGAATCGCCGTTATTTCATTGCTCTTGGTGGCGACCTTCTCCTGGCCGAGCACCAGTCCCAGCTCGGTGGCGAAGGCGCTGACCATGTGGATCGCACTCTCGCCGCCCGTGCCCGAGCCGCGCACGGTCTTGCCGTCGACCGCAATCGTGCCAGCCAGGCCCGCATCGTCGCTGAGCGCACCGACCACGCCGCCCACCCAGCGCCGGAACATGTTCTCGAACTGCTTCGGATCGAGC
>NZ_AMXF01000649.1 GCF_000310225.1 Thauera phenylacetica B4P | reverse complement strand
GCTCGATCCGAAGCAGTTCGAGAACATGTTCCGGCGCTGGGTGGGCGGCGTGGTCGGTGCGCTCAGCGACGATGCGGGCCTGGCCGGCACGATCGCGATCGACGGCAAGACCGTGCGCGGCTCGAGCACCGGCGGCGAGAGCGCGATCCACATGGTCAGCGCCTTCGCCACCGAGCTGGGACTGGTGCTCGGCCAGGAGAAGGTCGCCGCCAAGAGCAATGAAATAACGGCGATTCCCGAGCTGCTCGAGGCGCTGTCGATCAAGGGACTGCTGGTCACGATCGACGCGATGG
>NZ_AMXF01000648.1 GCF_000310225.1 Thauera phenylacetica B4P | reverse complement strand
TCGGTCTCGCCGAGCATGCTCAGCGCGCCGATGATCTGCTGCAGCGGCTGGTGGAGCTGGAGCAGGGGCTCGCGCCGTGCGGGGTTGCGGAAGAAGTCGTCCAGCACCTGCTCGACGTGGGCGAGGCTGGCGAGCATCTCCTTCGCGAGCTGCTCGAGCGCGGCGCGCTCCTGCGCCTGGCGGGTGTCCGTGGGTTCCGGGGCGGTCGCGCCGGCGGGCAGGGCCTCGCCGCGCTGCAGGGCGAGCAGCCGGGTGGCGATGGCCTCGGCGCGTGCGCCGAAGCCGGCCGGCGGCGGGC
>NZ_AMXF01000647.1 GCF_000310225.1 Thauera phenylacetica B4P | reverse complement strand
GGCGCGGGCGCACGCGTGCGGCCGCCGCCCTTGCGCGCCCGCCTTGAGGTCGAAGCCCAGGTCGATGTGGAACTCTTCTTCGAGCGGCAGCACGATGACCGCGCAGCCGGTGTCGCGCTCGATGCCGGCGACCACCTCGTCGAGCTGCGCGCGCGAGGCCGCGGTGACCACGAACCACAGGTTGTAGCGATGCTCGCGCTGGTAGTTGTGGTTGATCGCCGGCTCGCGGGTGACGCGCGCGGCGACCTCCTCCAGGCGCTCGGGCGGCGCGGCCAGCGCGGCCAGCGCGCTCGCGCCCAGGCGG
>NZ_AMXF01000646.1 GCF_000310225.1 Thauera phenylacetica B4P | reverse complement strand
TCCTTGTTGATCGCCACGATCACCTTGGAGTCCTTCATGCCGGCCAGGTGCTGGATCGCGCCCGAGATGCCGACCGCGATGTAGAGCTGCGGCGCGACGATCTTGCCGGTCTGGCCGACCTGGTAGTCGTTGGGCACGTAGCCGGCGTCCACCGCGGCGCGCGAGGCGCCCAGGGCGGCGCCGAGCTTGTCGGCGAGCGGCTCGAGGAGCTGCTTGAAGTTGTCGCCGCTGGCGAGGCCGCGGCCGCCCGAGACGATGACCTTGGCGGCGCCGAGCTCGGGGCGCGCGCTCTTGACGATCTCGCG
>NZ_AMXF01000645.1 GCF_000310225.1 Thauera phenylacetica B4P | reverse complement strand
CCCCGCCGCACGTGCGCCGGCCGCGCGGCCGGCGCGACCGGCCCCTCCAGCCAAGCCCGCACCCGCGCCCAGACCGCGCGCGCGCACCCTCAGCACCACCGGCGACGAGTCGCTCTTCACCCTCGCCGCGTCCCTGTATCCGGACGACAACGGCGCGCAGGCCCGCTTCATCGAGGCCACCGCCGCGGCAAACCCGAAGCTCTTCAGCGACGCCGCGGCACTCACCCGCGTCCTGCCCGCGGGCACCGCGCTGCGCATGCCCGACCTGCGCACGCCGCAGGCCGCCCCCCCGGCAGCCCAGGCCGCCGCCG
>NZ_AMXF01000644.1 GCF_000310225.1 Thauera phenylacetica B4P | reverse complement strand
GCGAAAGCGGCGATCGTCTCCCCGCCCACGGTCATCGCCGGTTCGGCGGGTTCGCGGCTGCCGCCGCTCCTACATTGGTTCCGGAGCGCGGACGCAACTGTAGGAGCGCCGGCAGGCGCCAAAGCGGCGATCGTCTCCCCGCCCACGGTCATCGCCGGCTCGGCGGGTTCGCGGCTGCCGCCGCTCCTACATCGGTACCGCCGCGCGGAGGCAAATGTAGGAGCGCCGGCAGGCGCCAAAGCGGCGATCGTCTCCCCGCCCACGGTCATCGCCGGTTCGGCGGGTTCGCGGCTTCCGCCGCTCCTACATCGGTTCCGGAGCGC
>NZ_AMXF01000643.1 GCF_000310225.1 Thauera phenylacetica B4P | reverse complement strand
CTACGGCTTCGCCGTCCGGCGGCGGCGCGCCCAGCCGCCATGCGGGATCGTCCGCGGCCAGGTGCAGGCGGCGCAGCAGCAGCCCGAGGAGGTGGGCGGGCAGGGTGGCGCCGTGCTGCGGACGGCTGTCCAGCCACTCGGGCAGGCCGAGGCGCTCGAGCACCGGGAGCAGGAAGAGCAGGCCTCCCGCCGCGGTCGGCTGGGAGAGGGCGTGCGCGTGGGCCCGGGCGTCCGTGTCGACACGAAGCCCGTGCGGTGCGCGGCGCGTCGGCGCGGCGTCTGCCGGCGCCACGGCGCCCGGGGAGACCTGCGCCGCGGCGCCTGCCTT
>NZ_AMXF01000642.1 GCF_000310225.1 Thauera phenylacetica B4P | reverse complement strand
CGCGCTCGACGCGCCCCTTCTCGTTGCCGCGCGCCACCGCCACCGGGCGCGGCTCGAAGCGGTAGTGGCCGGCGAGCGCGAGCAAGGTGGGATGGAAACGGATCGCGTTGCCGCAGCGCTCGAGCACGGCGCTCTTCAGATTGTCGTAGAGGGCGATGCGCGGCACCGCCCCCCAGTGCGCGAAGGCGCCCACGTGACCGCGCAGGAAGTTCTCCATGCGTGCATCGAGGAAGAAGCGCAGATAGAGCTGGGGCGACCACGACAGCACCATGACGAAGGCCATCAGCGGACGGCGCGCGCGCCCGATCGTCAGGTGCCCGAAGTGCCCCCAGTCGA
>NZ_AMXF01000641.1 GCF_000310225.1 Thauera phenylacetica B4P | reverse complement strand
TCGACTGGGGGCACTTCGGGCACCTGACGATCGGGCGCGCGCGCCGTCCGCTGATGGCCTTCGTCATGGTGCTGTCGTGGTCGCGCCAGATCTATCTGCGCTTCTTCCTCGATGCGCGCATGGAGAACTTCCTGCGCGGCCATGTCGGCGCCTTCGAATCCTGGGGGGCGGTGCCGCGCATCGCCCTCTACGACAATCTGAAGAGCGCGGTGCTCGAGCGTTGCGGCAACGCGATCCGCTTCCACCCGACCCTGCTCGCGCTCGCCGGCCACTACCGCTTCGAGCCGCGCCCGGTGGCGGTGGCGCGCGGCAACGAGAAGGGGCGCGTCGAGCGCG
>NZ_AMXF01000640.1 GCF_000310225.1 Thauera phenylacetica B4P | reverse complement strand
GTCTTGTGCGTGCCGTAGTTGTCCATCACGAGGTGCACGTCCAGCCCGGTGGGCACGTTGGCCTCCACGGTGCGCAGGAACTGCAGGAATTCGCTGCTGCGATGGCGCCGGTGGAGTTCTCCGATCACCTCTCCGGTGGCGATGTCCAGCGCTGCGAACAGGGTCGTCGTGCCGTGGCGCATGTAGTCGTGCGTTCGCCGCTCGGGGATGCCCGGGGCCAGTGGCAAGATCGGCTGTGTGCGGTCCAGCGCCTGGATCTGGCTCTTCTCGTCCACGCACAGCACCATGGCCTTGAGCGGCGGATCCAGGTACAGGCCCACGATGTCGCGCACCTTCTCCACGAACAGCGGG
>NZ_AMXF01000639.1 GCF_000310225.1 Thauera phenylacetica B4P | reverse complement strand
TGCGCCGCGATCAGCAGGTCGTTGGCTCCGATGGTGTTCCCCGCCCGCTCCAGCGTCGCGCGAATTTCGGCGTATTGCCGATCTGCATCATCCTCGAAGGGCATCACCTCGATGGCACCGAGCAGATCTTCCACTCGCTGCGTCAGGACGACCGAGCCGCGCTTCGCCGCGCCATAACGGAGCTCGCAGGCCACGACGATGCTGGTGCAGATGGCGTCGGCGTCGAGTTGGGCCAGCCGCTTCGTTACCGGCCCCTGCGGATCCTTGATCAGGCTCGACAGGATGTTCGTGTCCAGCAGATAGCGCGCCGGCATCAGAACACGTCCTCCGGTTCAGGCGGCGGGTCGGCGAT
>NZ_AMXF01000638.1 GCF_000310225.1 Thauera phenylacetica B4P | reverse complement strand
GGGCGCGGTGCTTGCCGAGCCCCCCGCCTCGGTCGCGGCGCCGCCCGCGCCTTCCGCCGCGGCCTTGCCACCCGCCCCGCGCCCGCCACGACCACGCCGCGACGACGACTTGGCGGCGTCGGAGGGCTTCTCCTTCTGTTTCGGCTTGTCCTTGCCCTTGCCTTTGCCCTTCGGCTTCTCGTCCTGGGCGGCGTCCACGCCGGCGGCATGGACCGCGCTCGCCGCAGCGGGGACCGGAAGGAGGTCCGCTGCGGCTGCGGTGGGCGCAGAGGTGGGCGCGGCAGTGGCCACGTCGGCGGCCGCAGCGACGGGCGCATCGGCCTTGCCGCCACGCCGCCGGCGCGTCGCGGGA
>NZ_AMXF01000637.1 GCF_000310225.1 Thauera phenylacetica B4P | reverse complement strand
TCAACGTGTACCTCGCGCAACTGCTGGCGGACTTCCGCCGGGTGATGCTCTGACGTGGTGAGGAGTGAGGCGTGAGGGGGCAGGAGCGAAAGGCGCCTGGCTCCGACGCCTTCCTCTTCCGGAAACTCCTCACGAGGTGAAGAAGATGAGTCAAATGATTGAAGTGAAGGTGCCCGACATCGGCGATTTCGATTCGGTGCCGGTGATCGAACTGTTCGTGAAGGTCGGCGACAGCATCAACGTGGACGATGCGATCTGCACGCTGGAGTCGGACAAGGCGACCATGGACGTGCCGTCCTCGGCCGCTGGCGTGGTCAAGGAAGTGCTGGTCCATCTGGGCGACAAGGTCGGCGAA
>NZ_AMXF01000636.1 GCF_000310225.1 Thauera phenylacetica B4P | reverse complement strand
ACGGACGCACCGTTGGGCAGATCGCTTCGGTGCTGTCGGCCAAGGGCATCGTCGATCCGGGCGACTGGCCCAAGTGTGTGACGATCGGGCGCATCGACTCCATGCGGGTGGTCGGCGAAAAGGAATCCGATCTGGAGCGGCGCTACTACATCAGCTCGCGCGCCCTCACCGCCGCGCAATTGGCTGCCGCGGTGCGAGCGCATTGGGGCGTGGAGAACCGGCTTCACTGGATCCTCGACGTCAGCTTCAGCGAGGACGCCAGCACGGTGGCCAAGGACAATGCGCCGCAGAACCTGTCGATGCTGCGCAAGATCGCGCTCAACATCATCCGCGCCGACAAGACCGACACGCGCAAGAGCAGC
>NZ_AMXF01000635.1 GCF_000310225.1 Thauera phenylacetica B4P | reverse complement strand
AGCCTCGCCGAGGCCGCCGACCTGCGCAGCTTCGCCCGCCTGCGCCTGGACCGCCTGCGCAAGCGCGCCCGCCGCGGCGCCCAGGCCGCGGCCAGCCTGGAGCCCGCCCGCCTGCACGCGCTGCGCATCGACTTCAAGCTGCTGCGCTACGGCGTCGAGTTCTTCGCGCCGCTGTTCGGCACCAAGGGCATCGCGCGCTACCTCGACGGCCTCGTGCGCGCGCAGACCGCACTCGGCTTCCTGCAGGACGTCGACAGCGCCCTGCAGCGCCTCGCCGAGTGGTCGCGCACGCAGCCGGAGGTCGCGCCCGCGGCGGCCTTCGTGCTGGGCTGGCACGCACCGCGCTACGCCCGCCTGCGCCGG
>NZ_AMXF01000634.1 GCF_000310225.1 Thauera phenylacetica B4P | reverse complement strand
GATCGCGCCGAGCGCGCCCGCCGCCGCGCCGGTGAGCATCGCGCTGCCGCCGATCGCCGCGGCGGCCAGCGCCGCGAGCAAGAGGCCGAGCAGGTGGAAGAGGCCGACCAGCAGCAGGTTGCCGGCGTGCTGGCGCAGGCCGTCGAAGAGCTGGCCGACCTGGAGGAGCTCGCCGCGGTCGAGCGCGCGCGCGCCGGAGAGCATGCCGGCGACCAGCACCGGCAGGGTCACGGGTGCGGCCGCCCAGCCGATGAAGGGCACCATGCCGAGCGCGGCGAGGATCACGAAGAAGATCAGCGCCTGCAGCGCCCACACCAGCGGCGCCCGCATGAAGATGCGCCAGCCCGCGGCGAGCCAGTCGAGG
>NZ_AMXF01000633.1 GCF_000310225.1 Thauera phenylacetica B4P | reverse complement strand
CGCCGGCCGCCCGGTGGGCATCCTCGCCGACCTGCAGGGGCCCAAGATCCGCGTCGGCAAGTTCGAGGAAGGCCGCGTGACGCTGACCCGCGACGCGCCCTTCATCCTCGACGCCCGCTGCGAGCTCGGCAACGCCCAGCGCGTCGGCCTCGACTACAAGGACCTGCCCAAGGACGTGAAGCCGGGCGACGTGCTGCTGCTCGACGACGGCCGCCTCAAGCTCACCGTGCAGCGCGTGGTCGGCCACGAGATCCACACCCTCGTGAAGGTCGGCGGCGAGCTGTCGAACAACAAGGGCATCAACCGCCAGGGCGGCGGGCTCACCGCGCCCGCGCTCACCGCCAAGGACATGGACGACATCCGCACCGC
>NZ_AMXF01000632.1 GCF_000310225.1 Thauera phenylacetica B4P | reverse complement strand
GGGGCGGGCGAGGGGGCCGCCGCGGGCACCGCAGCCGCGGCCGCGGCGACCGGGATGGCGGCGATCGCCGCGCCAGCGCCGGTCTCGACCTTGATCAGCACCTTGCCCTGGCCGACCTTGTCGCCGAGGGCGACCAGCACCTCCTTGACCACGCCGGCGGCCGAGGACGGCACGTCCATCGTGGCCTTGTCGGATTCGAGCGTGGCGATCGCGTCGTCGACCGCGATCGTGTCGCCCACCTTCACGAACAGCTCGATGATGGGCACCGCGTCGAAGTCGCCGATGTCGGGCACGACGACCTCGACGAGTCCGCCTGCAGCCGCGCCGGACGGCGCGAGCGCGGCGGGCGCCGCGGCGGGCGTGGGCGCCGCGGCGG
>NZ_AMXF01000631.1 GCF_000310225.1 Thauera phenylacetica B4P | reverse complement strand
GCGGGCCCTGGCGGCTCGGGCCCGCCGCGGCCGCGCGCGCGCCCTCTTGCGCCATCAGGCTGGAGAGGCGGGCCTGCTCGGCGCGCTGGGTCTCCTGCGCGAGGCGCTGCGCCATGTAGTCGTCGATCGGCTTGGCGTCGGGCTTCGGCTTGGGCTCGGGTTTGGCCTGGGGCTTGGGCTCGGGTTTTGGCTCCGGCTTGGGCTGTGGCTTGGGTTCCGGCTTCGGGTCAGGCTTCGGTTCAGGCTTCGGTTCAGGCTTCGGCTGCGGTTTCGCTTCGGGCTTCGGCTGCGGCTTGGGCTCGGGCTTGGGTGGCTCCGGCTTCTTCTCGGGCGCCTTGGCGACGATCTCGGGCTTGGCCTGCGGCTTGGGGGGGTCGGG
>NZ_AMXF01000630.1 GCF_000310225.1 Thauera phenylacetica B4P | reverse complement strand
GGCGGGCGCCGCCCCGTGCTGCACGCGCGCGAGCCAGTAGCCCGCGCCCCCCGCGATCGCCAGCGCGACCGCCACCGTCGTCATGCGCAGCGCAAGGCTCACTTGAACTCCCCGGTCAGTTTCTTGATCTCGGCCAGCGCCAGGCGGGTCTCGAGCTCGGTCTGCAGGCGCCGCGTGCGGATGTCGATGAGCTGGCGCTCGGCCTCGATCACGCTGTCGAAGTCGACCGTGCCGCTGGCGAGCGCCGCGCGGCTAGCGTCGCGGGTGGCCTGCGCCTGCGGCAGCAGGGTGTGGTCGAGCAGGCGCAGGGTCTCGCGGCCGCGCGCGTACATCGACGCGGCGCCGCCGAGTTCGCCGCTGGCGCGGGCGCGGGCGTCCTC
>NZ_AMXF01000629.1 GCF_000310225.1 Thauera phenylacetica B4P | reverse complement strand
CGTAACCGTTCACTGAGCGGCGTTCTTTCCCCGCCCGCGCCCACGCGGAACAATCCCTCCCACTTTCACGAGGGAGGAGTCGGCAGTGACCAGGGCGACAGCGACCAACAACAAGTGGCGGCGCCGTAGCCGCGAGGAGTGGCAAGCGACCTTCGCGCGATTCGCTGCGAGCGGTCTCGGGATCGAGCCGTTCTGCCTGCGCGAGGGGCTGAGCGAGTCAAGCTTCCGGCGTTGGAGGAGCCTGCTGGGTAGCCAGACGCCGCCGGCTGCGCGCCCGGGATCCGGAGCAACGTCCGAACCCACTGGCTTCGTCGACGCCGGCACGCTCAAACTCGGCGGCACGGGCCGCCTCGAACTGCGGCTCGACCTGGGCGACGGCGTGA
>NZ_AMXF01000628.1 GCF_000310225.1 Thauera phenylacetica B4P | reverse complement strand
CGGCGGGCCGACGGCAGCGCCTTGCCCGCGGGCGGCGCGCCGGCCGGGCTGATGCTGCCGGCCGGGCGCGAGGGCCCCGCCTTCCTGGTCACGCGCAACTTCGACGCGCTGTATTCCTACAACGCTGCCGAGAGCTACGGCCTGGCGATCGCCCACCTGTCGGACCGCCTGCGCGGTGGCGCGCCCTTCGTCGCCGCCTGGCCGACCGACGACCCCGGCCTGTCGCGCGCTGAGCGCCGCGAGCTGCAGCAGCTGCTGATCGCGCGCGGCCACGACATCGGCGAGGCCGACGGCATGATCGGCGCGCGTACCCGCGAGGCGCTCCAGCGCGAGCAGGCCGCGCTCGGCCTGCCGGCCGACGGCCGCGCCGGTCAGCGTGTGCTG
>NZ_AMXF01000627.1 GCF_000310225.1 Thauera phenylacetica B4P | reverse complement strand
CCCGGATGCCACCGCCGCCTTCGCGCCTGCCGGCGCTCCTACAGGAACCACCGCGCGTCCCGGACCCGCCTGTAGGAGCTGCGGCAGCTACGAACCCGGCGCTCCGGCGCTCGACGCGCGCCCCGGATGCCACCGCCGCCTTCGCGCCTGCCGGCGCTCCTACAGGAACCATCGCGCGTCCCGGTCCCCTGTAGGAGCTGCGGCAGCTGCGAACCCGACGCTCCGGTGATCGACGCGCGTCCCGGATGCCACCGCCGCCTTCGCGCCTGCCGGCGCTCCTACAGGAACCCCGCGCGTCCCGGCCCCCCTGTAGGAGCTGCGGCAGCTGCGAACCCGGCGCTCCGGTGATCGACGCGCGTCCCGGATGCCGCCGCCTTCGCGCCTGC
>NZ_AMXF01000626.1 GCF_000310225.1 Thauera phenylacetica B4P | reverse complement strand
AATCATTGCGATACTTCCGCGACCGAAGTCGCCGACCGCAACAACCAAGCACCCACACTTATCGGTTGTCCAAGTTTTTAAAGAATCTCTGCGTTGCCGCAGCGAAGAAGCGAGATTATGTAGAACCTACATCACCCTGTCAAGCATTTCGCAGATCTTTTTTTGCGCCGCCCCGGCAAACACCCGAACGACCCGACCCCGAAACACCCCACCGCTTCTTCCCTCCCCGCACCGCTGCGCTTGCGTTCAAGCACCGCTGCGCTGGAAGAGGTGCGCATTATAGACACCCAAACCCGACGGTCAAGTACAAAAAACAGCAAAAATACTGATGAACCCATGCGGGGCGCCGCCGCGCCCGTTCGCGCCTGCCGGCGCTCCTGCAGGAAC
>NZ_AMXF01000625.1 GCF_000310225.1 Thauera phenylacetica B4P | reverse complement strand
CGCGCCGCCACCAACGCCCGCAAACGCAAATCCGCACGGAGTCCCGCATGAAGACCGACCACCCGCCGTCCGGGCTGCTGCGCGGCCTGGACCTGCTCATCGACGCCGACTGGACGCCCGAGCAGGCCCGGGCCGTGATCGAGCTGCTCGACGATCTGCGCGAGCGCATCTGGGCGCACTACGAGCTCGCCCTGTTCGAGCACTACCGCCAGGACCGCCTCACGCAGGCCGAGCTGCCGTTCGACGATCCGTCGTTCTGATCGAGCCCCGCCCCCCAGCACAACGAGGGCCGACGCGCGCGGCCCTCGTGCCGTTTACGGCGCCGCCGGCGCCCACTCGACGACGCCGTTTAACGACGCCAGATTTGTGCGGAATCAGGGAGCCGGCAACA
>NZ_AMXF01000624.1 GCF_000310225.1 Thauera phenylacetica B4P | reverse complement strand
GTCGCTCGCCGACATCGAGCGCGGCTTCAAGGTGCTCAAGTCCGAGATCGAGATCGGCCCGGTGTATCACCGCCTGCCCGAGCGGATTCGCGCGCACGCGTCGATCTGCTTCATGGCGCTGATCCTGCACCGGGTGATGCGCAGCCGACTCAAGGCGGCGGACGCGGGCTACACGCCCGAGCGGGCGCTCGAGCAACTACAGCGCATCCAGCATCACCGCGTGCGCCTGAACGGCGGCGAGCCGGTGGTCGGGGTGTCGACGCTCAGCACGGAACAGAACGAGGTGTTTCATGCATTAGGAATCGAAAAACCAGCGGCGCCGGAGCAGTTGGCGCTGTTGTAGTGGCATTTTTGAAAGTGCGCTCTAGCAAAAACAAGCACTTGCGAGCGTAAC
>NZ_AMXF01000623.1 GCF_000310225.1 Thauera phenylacetica B4P | reverse complement strand
GTCGCTCGCCGACATCGAGCGCGGCTTCAAGGTGCTCAAGTCCGAGATCGAGATCGGCCCGGTGTATCACCGCCTGCCCGAGCGAATCCGCGCGCACGCGTCGATCTGCTTCATGGCGCTGATCCTGCACCGGGTGATGCGCAGCCGACTCAAGGCCGCTGACGCGGGTTACACCCCCGAGCGTGCGCTCGAGCAGTTGCAGCGCATCCAGCATCACCGGGTGCGCCTGAACGGCGGCGAGCCGGTCGCGGGGGTGTCGACGCCCAGCACGGAGCAAAACGAGGTGCTTCATGCATTAGGAATCGAAAAGCCAGCGGCGCCGGAGCAGTTGGCGCTGTTGTAGTGGCATTTTTGAAAGTGCGCTCTAGCAAAAACAAGCACTTGCGAGCGTAAC
>NZ_AMXF01000622.1 GCF_000310225.1 Thauera phenylacetica B4P | reverse complement strand
GCGGCGATGTGCGCCGCCGCCGCGGGCGCGAGCGCGGGCGGGAAGCGCGGCTCGGCGCGGCCGGGGGCGTCGATCATGTGACCGCTGAAGAGGATCACGCGGCGCGGCTGCAGGCAGCTCGGCAGGACGGGGTCGGGGGCGGGCATCGTGGGTCTCCGGTGGTCGATCGGTGCTGCGCCCATTCTGGAGCGATCACCGTCCTCGCGGCTATCGGTGCCCGCCTGGGCTGAATATACTTACAGCCATGGTGATCCCTATCGAGACCCTTCCCGCGCCCCACTCCGGTTCGCACTCCGGTCCGTCCTCCGGGCCCCACTCCGCGTCCCGCGCCGGAGCCGATTCCCCGCAGCTGCCGGTCGCCGATCCGCTCGCCGCGCTCGACCCCGCCCAGCGCGCCGCGG
>NZ_AMXF01000621.1 GCF_000310225.1 Thauera phenylacetica B4P | reverse complement strand
AGGTCGCCTGCGGCCAGCCCGCGAGCGCGGCGAGCATCTGGCCGGTCTGGTTGGCGTCGTCGTCGATCGCCTGCTTGCCGCAGAACACCAGCTGCGGCTGCTCCTTGTCGCACACCGCCTTGAGCAGCTTGGCCACCGCCAGCGGCTGCAGCTCGACGTCGGTCTCGACCAGGATGCCGCGGTCCGCGCCGATCGCCATCGCCGCGCGCAGGGTCTCCTGGCAGGCGCCCACGCCGCAGGACACCGCCACCACCTCGGTGGCCACGCCCGCTTCCTTCAGGCGCACCGCCTCCTCGACGGAGATCTCGTCGAAGGGGTTCATGCTCATCTTGACGTTGGCCAGGTCCACGCCGCTGCCGTCGGCCTTGACGCGAACCTTGACGTTGTAATCGACCACGCGCTT
>NZ_AMXF01000620.1 GCF_000310225.1 Thauera phenylacetica B4P | reverse complement strand
CGCTCGCCGGCGTGGCGCGGGCCGTGCCAGGCGCCCGCGTCCAGCCGCGCGAGCGCGGCCCAGGGCTGCTCCACCGCCTCGCCACGGCCGTCGGTGGTGCGCTCGAGGCGGTCATCGTGGAGCAGGAAGACCTCGCCGTCCGCGCTCAGCCGGGCATCGCACTCGAACATGCGGTAGCCGTGCGCCCAGCCGAGCGCGAATGCGGCAAGGGTGTTCTCCGGCGCCAGCCTGCCGGCGCCGCGATGGGCGATCCACAACGGATACGGCCAGGACGCGGCGACGGGCGCGCTCATTCGCCCGACTCGGCCTTGGGCTTGCGCGCGCGGCGCGGACGCGCGGCGGGTTTTTCCGCCGCGGACGGGCTCGCGGCCGCTGCGGCCCCCGGCGTGGGGCCGGCAGGGGC
>NZ_AMXF01000619.1 GCF_000310225.1 Thauera phenylacetica B4P | reverse complement strand
CGCGAGGCGCTCGCCGGCATGACCGCGCACGGCGCGCGCGCCCTCGGCCTCGCCGACACCGGCCGCATCGCCGCCGGCCAGCGCGCCGACCTGTGCGTATGGCAGGCCGGCCACAGCGCCGAGCTGGCCTATGCCGTGCAGCCCGGCCGCCTGCGCCAGCGCGTGTTCGGCGGCCGCATCACCCACGACCGCTTCCTGGAGGCACGATGAGCACCGATCGCAACACGATGGACGCCTGGAGCGGCCGGGTCGACCCCGAGCCCGACAGCCCGCGCTGGCACCAGGTGATCGGCGCCTTCGCCGACCCCACCGCCGCGAGCACCCCGGGCGCGGTCCTGCTCGGCTTCGCCTGCGACGAGGGCGTGCGCCGCAACAAGGGGCGCACGGGCGCCGCCGCGGCGCCGGCGG
>NZ_AMXF01000618.1 GCF_000310225.1 Thauera phenylacetica B4P | reverse complement strand
GGCGGTCGCATCGTGCCGCGCGTGCAGGAGGCCGCCGCGGCGACCGATGCGGGCGACAAGGTCACGGTCTCGCGCAGCGACACCGGCGCCGATGCGGGCGCGGAGGCGCGCCTGCAGGTGCTGGAGGAAGAGCTCGCCACACGCTCGAAGGCGCTGGAGGAGGCCAACGATCGCCTCGTCCAGCTCGAGCGCAGCATCCGTGACCTGCAGCGCCTGCTCGAGGTGCAGAGCGGCACAATGGGGCAACTGCAGGCCGCCGCCGGGACACCGGCGCAGGGGGCCGCAGCGAGCGAGGCGCCGGTCGCGACGCCGGCGGTCGAGTCGCCGGCGGTGTCGGTAACGACGGCCGCCCCCGCCCCGGACGCCCCGGTCGCTCCAGCCGTCCAGGCACCCCCGGCGCCTGCCGCGCAG
>NZ_AMXF01000617.1 GCF_000310225.1 Thauera phenylacetica B4P | reverse complement strand
GTTGGTGGCGGCGCGCTCCTGGGCTTCCTTGTGGCGCCAGGACGGGCCCTTGAGGGCGATGATCTCGGCGTGATGGACCAGGCGGTCGATGAGCGCGACCACGCAGGCGGCGTTGGGGAACACCTCGGACCATTCGGCAAAGGACTTGTTGGTGGTGATGAGGGTGCTCTTTTTCTCGTGGCGACGGCTGATGAGCTCGAAGAGCAGATCGGCGTGGCGGTTCGAGTAGGAGAGGTAGCCGACCTCGTCGATCACCAGGAGCGTGGGGCTGGCGTAGTGGCGCAGGCGGCGGCGCAGCGCCGAGTCGGAGTCGAGCGCGGCGAGCTCGCCCAGGAGCTGGCCGGCGGTGGTGAAGAGCACGGTGTGCCCGCGCAGCACCGCCTGGTGGGCGATGTTCTGCGCGATGGTGGTCTT
>NZ_AMXF01000616.1 GCF_000310225.1 Thauera phenylacetica B4P | reverse complement strand
CGCGCCGCCGCCGGACGGCGAAGCCGTAGCCGCGGCTGCCGCCTGGCTCGCCGCCTGCCGCCACCACCTGCGGCTGCGGGCGGGCATCGGCCCGGCCAGCCTGTGCCTGCGCCCGGCGCGGCTCGACCTGACCCCCACCCATGTCGACGTCTGGCTGGCGCTGGACGAGCTCGACCTGCGCGTGCGCCGCGCGGGGCTCGACCTCGACCCCGGCTGGGTGCCCTGGTTCGGGCGGGTGGTGTGCTTCCACTACGCGCCGAGGCCACGATGAAGCGCCCGGAAGACTCCGCCCTGCCACCGCCGGCCCTCGCCGCCGCGGCCACCCCGGCACCGGCGCTCGCCGACATCGGCTTCGCCTGCCTCGGCGAGGGCGGCAGCCCGGGCCAGGGCGCCGAGGCGGACTGGCTGCTGGGCCGGCGC
>NZ_AMXF01000615.1 GCF_000310225.1 Thauera phenylacetica B4P | reverse complement strand
CCGTCGTGGTGCGGCTTGCGGCAGGAGCCGTGCAGCAGCGCGGCGACGCGCGGCGCGAACACGAAGCCGGGGCGCTCGCGCCCCGGATAGCACAGCTCGGGCGCCCAGTCCTGCCAGCCCAGCCAGGGCGCGGCCGCGTCGTCGGCGGGGGCGAGCTCGAGCGCGTAGCCGATCCAGCGGCTGGCGGGCAGCTCGGCGTCGAGCGCGAAGTCGAGCAGCAGGTAGTGCAGGTGTTCGCCGGCGCGCAGGCTGCGGCATTGCGGGCGCTCGGCGGGGTCGGAAGCGCCGGCGGGGCGGATCTCGCCGCCGCCGTCCGGATGCAGGACGATGCGCGCGCGCAGCGGGCGGGTGCTGGCGAGCCAGAGCACGACCCGGCGCGCCTCGACCCGGCGCAGGATGGGGCCGGCGAGGACGAGGTCGG
>NZ_AMXF01000614.1 GCF_000310225.1 Thauera phenylacetica B4P | reverse complement strand
CGCGCGCGTACATCGACGCGGCGCCGCCGAGTTCGCCGCTGGCGCGGGCGCGGGCGTCCTCGCGCCGGGCCTCGGCCGCCATCAGCAGGTACTCGGCCTCGCGCTCGCGCGCGCGGCGGCTGGATTGCTGCAGCGGGATCATCACCTCGAACATCACGTCCCAGGACGACTTGCCTTCGTCGGGACGGTTGTTGGTCACACCGACGGCGAAGTCGGGCAGGCGGTCCTGGTAGGTGCGTTCGCGTTCGGCGCGGGCGAGGTCGATGCCGTTGGCCGCGACCTGCACTTCGGGGTTGGCGCTCGCCAGCGCCTCGACCAGCGCGGCCGCCTCCAGGGGTTCGGGCAGCGGATCGGGGTCGGCCGGGGGCGCCAGCGGCGCGTCGTGCGCGCGCCCGAGCAGGCCGTTGAGGCCCGCCGCCAGGCCCTGGCG
>NZ_AMXF01000613.1 GCF_000310225.1 Thauera phenylacetica B4P | reverse complement strand
GGCGGCAGCACCAGGGACTGCTGGCGGGCGGCTTCGAGCGGGTCGAGCAGGGCGGGCAGCGGCGCGTAGTCGATCGCCGCGGCGCGCGCGGCGCGGCGCGCGGCGTCGTGGGTTTCGGCGATGACGGCGAAGATCGGCTGGCCGGCGTAGTGGACCTCGCCAGCGGCGAGGATCGGGTCGTCGTGCACGATCGGCCCGCAGTCGTTGGGGCCGGGGAGGTCGGCGGCGGTGAGCACGCCGATCACGCCGGGCATCGCGCGCACCGCGTCGAGATCGATCCGGGTGATGCGGGCGTGGGCCTGCGTGGACAGGCCGAGCGCGGCGTGCGCGGTGCGGGCGAGCTCGGGCAGGTCGTCGACGTACAGCGCCTCGCCGCTCACATGCAGATGGGCGGATTCGTGCGGGTGGGGGTGGCGGGCGGCGGGGGGGCC
>NZ_AMXF01000612.1 GCF_000310225.1 Thauera phenylacetica B4P | reverse complement strand
CCGCCTCGCCCGTGATGCCGCGCGCGGCCCGCCCCGCCCGCGACGCCGCTCGTGCTGCGCCGCGCGCGCGCTCAGCTGCCGAAGAGCGCCTTCAGATCCACATCCGCCTTCTCGGCGACGCTGAACTGCAGCAGCGGCTGCTCGGCGTAGCCGAGCGGGCGTGCGATCAGCAGGTCGGGGAACTGCTCGATGCGCACGTTGTGCACATTGACCGCCTCGTTGTACCACTCGCGGCGGTCGGCGATGGCGTTCTCGAGCGCGGTGATGCGGCTCTGCAGCTGCATGAAGTGCTCGTTGGCGCGCAGCTCGGGGTAGGCCTCGGCGACCGCGAAGAGCTGCCCCAGCCCGCCGCGCAGCAGGTTCTCGGCGGCGCCGAGCGCCGCCACGTCGCGGGCCTCGCGCGCCTGGGCGACGCGGGCGCGCGCCTCGGTC
>NZ_AMXF01000611.1 GCF_000310225.1 Thauera phenylacetica B4P | reverse complement strand
GGCGAACAAGCGGCCGCAGAGGCCGCGGAGGCCGCGAGTAGCGCCGCCCGCCCCGCTCGCGGCGAGCCCGCCGCCCCGGCGCTGCCGCCCTTCGTCCCCGACCCCGCGGTACCGCTCACCATCCGCGCGCTCGCGGCCTTCCTGCGCAACCCGGTCAAGGTCTTCTTCCGCGAGCGCCTCGGCGTGGTGTACGAAGACGCCGACGAGGCCCTGCCCGACGAGGAGGCCTTCGGCTTCGACGGCCTCGAGGAGCACGGCCTGGTCGACGAGCTCGCCGGCGCGGTGCTCGCCGAGCTCGCCGGCCTGCAACCAGGCGAGCTGCCCGCCTTCGCGCTCGAGGCCGCGCTCGAGGCGCACTTGCTTCGCCTCCAGCGCGCTGGCCGCCTGCCGATCGGCGGCCTCGGCCTGCGCGCCCGCGCCGCGCTCGGCGAGGCC
>NZ_AMXF01000610.1 GCF_000310225.1 Thauera phenylacetica B4P | reverse complement strand
GAAACGAGTACGTTTTGTTTTGAAGGTTATAGGATCAAGCCACACGGGCAATTAGTACCGGTTAGCTGAACGTGTTGCCACGCTTACACACCCGGCCTATCAACGTTGTGGTCTTCAACGACCCTTCAGGGGGCTCGAGGCCCCGGGGAAGTCTCATCTTGAGGCGAGTTTCCCGCTTAGATGCTTTCAGCGGTTATCTCTTCCGCACATAGCTACCCGGCGATGCGACTGGCGTCACAACCGGTACACCAGGGGTGCGTCCACTCCGGTCCTCTCGTACTAGGAGCAGGCCCTCTCAAACTTCCAGCGCCCACGGCAGATAGGGACCAAACTGTCTCACGACGTTTTAAACCCAGCTCACGTACCACTTTAAATGGCGAACAGCCATACCCTTGGGACCGGCTACAGCCCCAGGATGTGATGAGCCGACATCGAGG
>NZ_AMXF01000609.1 GCF_000310225.1 Thauera phenylacetica B4P | reverse complement strand
GCTGCTCGAAGCGATCGAGATCGCCTTCATCGACCAGCACGGCGTCGAGTCGGTCGACCGCAGCGCGCTGGTCGAGCGCGGCCATGGACGCACCGTTGGGCAGATCGCCTCGGTGCTGTCGTCCAAGGGCATCGTCGATCCGGGCGACTGGCCCAAGTGTGTGACGATTGGGCGCATCGACTCCATGCGGGTCGTCGGCGACAAGGAATCCGATCTGGAGCGGCGTTACTACATCAGCTCGCGCGCCCTCACCGCCGAGCAACTGGCTGCAGCGGTGCGAGCGCACTGGGGCGTGGAGAACCGGCTTCACTGGATCCTCGACGTCAGCTTCAGCGAGGACGCCAGCACGGTGGCCAAAGATAATGCGCCGCAGAACCTGTCGATGCTGCGCAAGATCGCGCTCAACATCATCCGCGCCGACAAGACCGACACGCGCAAGAGCAGC
>NZ_AMXF01000608.1 GCF_000310225.1 Thauera phenylacetica B4P | reverse complement strand
GCTCGCCGTGGCCGCCGCCGCGCTGGTCGGTCGCAGCCGGCGCAGCGCCGCCCTCGTGCTCGGCGCGCTCGCCACGGTGCCACCGGCCACGAGCGTGCTCGCCCTGGGCAGCCTGCAGCTGTGGGTTCCACCCACCGCCGGCTGGCTCACGCTCGCCCTCGGCGGCCTGCTGTGGCTGCTGCGCCGGCTGCAGCGCACGCACGGCTCGCTGATCCGCGCCCGCCACGACGCCGACGCCACGCTGCGCTCGATCACCGACGCGGTGATCACCATCGACGAGCAGGGCCGCGTCACCATGATCAACCCGGTGGCCGAACGCCTGACCGGGCTCGGCCGTGCCGCCGCGCGCGGGCGCACGCTCGGCGAGCTGCTGGAGGACTTCAGCGCCGAGGCCGGGGCCGCGAGCGACGCGGCGTGCGACGCCCTCGCGCGACGCCAGAGCGTGC
>NZ_AMXF01000607.1 GCF_000310225.1 Thauera phenylacetica B4P | reverse complement strand
AGGGCGCATGCCAGGCGAGCGGCTCGCGCGGCTGCGCGCGCGCGGCGAGCCGCGCACGCAGGGCCTCGCCCTCGGCGAGGACGACCTCCGCGATGTCGCGGGTGAGCTCGGCGACTCGGCGCCCGCGCTCGGCATACGCCGGGTCGTGCTGCAGCAGGTGGCCGTAGTCGCGCACCTGCACGCCGCAGCCCGAGGCCGTCATCACGATCGCCTCGATGCGCCCGGCCTCGATGTCGGGCCACCACGCGTCGATGTTGCGGCGGGCGTCGGCGCGCGCGCCCTCGGCGTCGTCGAGGTGGAAGCGCACCGCGCCGCAGCAGCCGGCGCCGGGCAACTCCACCATCGAGATGCCGAGCGCGTCGAGCACTCGCGCCGCGGCGGCGTTGATCGAGGGCGCCATCGCCGGCTGCGCGCAACCGGCGAGCGCGATCACCCGGCGCGCATGGCGCGGCGCCGGCC
>NZ_AMXF01000606.1 GCF_000310225.1 Thauera phenylacetica B4P | reverse complement strand
GCTGCGCGAGACCGTGACCTTGTCGCCCGCATCGGTCGCCGCGGCGGCCTCCTGCACGCGCGGCACGATGCGACCGCCGCTCTCTTGCGCGGGGACCACCGCGGGTGCGGGGGCGCGGCTGGCGACCGAGGTCGCGAGGCCGCGCCGGTAGGCGTCGAAATCGGCAGCCTGGGCGCGGATCTCGCGCCGCGCTTCGCCGGCGTCGATGCCGCGCACTGCGTCGGCCCCGGGAACGGCGAGGACCGCGCCGGCGCGCAGGCGGTTGATGTTGTCGCCATCGAAGGCCTGGGGGTTCGCGCGCAGCAGCGCGATCAGCATCTGGTCGAGGGTGGTGCCGGGGTGCGCGTTCGCGCTCGCGATGCGGTGCATGGTGTCGCCGCGCCGCACCGTCCAGGTGTCGGCGGGCGCACCCGCGGGAGTTGCCGCACGCGCCGGCGCGGCGGCTGCGGCAGTCGGGCGCGACGCGGCG
>NZ_AMXF01000605.1 GCF_000310225.1 Thauera phenylacetica B4P | reverse complement strand
CCACGCCGGCGGCGGCCCCCGGCGCTTGCCGCGGGCGCGACGGCCGGTGCGGGCCAGCCGAGGCGGCCGCGCAGCTCCTCGACGACGTCCTCGGCGGTCTCGACCAGCTTGGCGCCGTCGCGGATCAGGCGATGGCAGCCGCGCGACAGCGGCGAGTGGATCGACCCGGGGATCGCGAACACCTCGCGCCCGGTCTCGGTGGCGAGCCGGGCGGTGATCAGCGAGCCGCTGCCGAGCGCCGCCTCGACGACCAGCACGCCCTCGGCCAGGCCGGCGATGAGGCGGTTGCGGCGCGGGAAGTTGTGCTGCAAGGGCGGCGTGCCGAGCGGGAACTCGCTGACCACCGCGCCGGCGGCGGCGATCTCGCGTGCCAGCGCGGCGTTGCGTGCCGGATAGATGCGGTCGATGCCGGTGCCGATCACCGCCACCGTGCCGGCGCCGGCGCTGCCGGCGGCGAGCGCGCCGCGGTGCG
>NZ_AMXF01000604.1 GCF_000310225.1 Thauera phenylacetica B4P | reverse complement strand
CGGCCTCGTCGCGCGCGCTCGCCGCCTCGGCCGCGAGCGCGGCCGCCCTCGCCTCGAGCTGCTCGGCGCTGCGCCGCGCCTGCTCGCGCGAGCCCTGCCCGCCGAGCCAGGAGGCGGCGGAAGCGGATGAACCGAGACCCTGGATGGACATGATGGTCGTCCCTCAGTGCTCGCCAGCCTGCACCCGGCCTACGGTGCTCCCGCTACCGTGGCCGCGCGCAGCGCTGCGGCGACTCAGGTGCGCAGCACGCCCGGCTCGCGCTGGCCCGGCGCCACGGCTTGTTCGGGCTGGCTCGGACGCGCGGCGGCGTTGTTGGCGCCGACCTGCGACATGGCCTCGTAGGAGGCCAGCGCGCGCTGCGCCGAGTAGTTGTTGCGCACGTCGCCATTGGCCGCGGCGGCGCGCGCCTGCTCGACCGCGCGCGCCTCGGCCGTGCCGTCCTGCGCGGACGGTGCCGGCTGCGCCGCGCCCT
>NZ_AMXF01000603.1 GCF_000310225.1 Thauera phenylacetica B4P | reverse complement strand
GCCGTTTGCGACAGATTCATTTCGCGTGCCATGGTGCGCGTGCTCCAGTGTGTCGCGCCTTGCGGGATCGACTCCAGCGTGCGGGCGATCACCGCATCGACTCGCGCATCGTCAATGCTGCGCGGTGCGCCGGGACGTGGCGCATCCAGCAGCCCCTCCAGGCGGTGTTTGACAAAGCGCGCTCGCCACTTGGAGACGGTCTGGGGCGTGACCCGCTGGCGAACGGCAACGGCCTTGTTCTCCATCCCCTGGGCACAACCCAGCACGATGCGTGCTCGCAATGCCATGGCCTGCGCGGTCTTGCGCCGCAGCGTCAACGCGGTGAGTTGTTCGCGCTCCGCATCGCTGAGCACCAGTTCCGTCTTGGGTCTGCCTCTCATGATCACCTCGTCGTGTTCGAACAGTACACGACTGATAGCAATGGTCAATATTAGTTCAATGAACTTCTAACTCAGGACACTAGGGCAACGCTGA
>NZ_AMXF01000602.1 GCF_000310225.1 Thauera phenylacetica B4P | reverse complement strand
CCGGCTTCGCGCTCGGCCATGCCGGTGCCTGGGGCGTGCGCCTGGCCTTTCCCGAGCTGCCGGCGTGGCCGCCCGACTGGGCGGTGGTCGCCGCGCTCGCCACCGCGCTCGGCACCGGGGTGCTTTTCGGCGTGCTGCCCGCGCGCCGCGCCGCCCGGCTCGATGCGGTGCAGGCCTTGTCGAAGCGGTAGCGGCGATGCGCTGGCAGGACAGCCTCCACCTCGCCCTGCGCGCGATCACCGCGCACCGGCTGCGCAGCTTCCTGACCCTGCTCGGCATCGGCGTGGGCATCGCCGCGGTGATCCTGCTCACCTCGATCGGCGAGGGCCTGCACCGCTTCGTGCTCGCCGAGTTCGGCCAGTTCGGCACCAACGTGATCAACCTGCACCCGGGCCGCCAGGGCGCGCGCGGCGGCCCGCCCGGCCTGCCCTCGACCGCGCGCGACCTCACCCTGGACGACGCCGCCGCGCTCGCCCG
>NZ_AMXF01000601.1 GCF_000310225.1 Thauera phenylacetica B4P | reverse complement strand
GGCGGCGCTGGCGCGAAGGCCGCGCCAGCAAGGAACGCGCCGCCGCGCGCGAGCGCGCACGCACGGAGCTCGCGCGCGAACGCCGCGAGCGCGACCTGCTGACCCTGGACCCCGACTTCGTCCCCGCCGACGCCGACGCGGTGGTGATGCAGCTGTGGGAGGTCAAGCGCGAGCTCGTCGGCCTGCGCCGGCCCGACCTCGCCGTGCAGGCCGACCGCCTGTTCACCCGCTACCACCGTGCGCTCGACGTGCTCGACGAGAAGTTCGACCGCCGCGAGGTCACCTACGAGCGCGCCCGCGGCCTGGTCAGCGAGGTCGGCAGCGGCGCCGCCGCCGGGCTGGGCGCGATGGTCGAGCTGGTGCAGGGCAGCGTCGGCCTGGACGCCGACTTCGTGCGCGGGCGCCTGGAGCGCGAGGCCGCCCGCATCGGCGGCACCGAGCGCGAGGCCCTGCAGCGCCGCCTCGCGCTCGCCGACGA
>NZ_AMXF01000600.1 GCF_000310225.1 Thauera phenylacetica B4P | reverse complement strand
GTTTGGCACCCGAGTGGCCGATGCGCGCACAATCGGGCTCGGCCTGTGGCAACGCAGGCGCGACACCGGCTCAAACCGCCAAGTCATCCCCAGTGTCGCGCCCCACACCCGCGCAAGGCTGCGCGGTCGTTGCGCCCGTAGTCTTTCACGAAGTGGGCGCTGGCGTCGAGTCTCCCACGGGCCTCAAGGCCCATGGAGTCGACCGGACGACGCTATCTCTGTGCCGCGTGCCGCGCGGCAGTGCTGATCTGCAGCCACTGTGATCGGGGGCAGCGCTATTGCGCCGCCGGCTGCGCCCAGCGTGCCCGCGCGGCCTCGCTGCGGGCAGCCGGCACGCGCTACCAGGCGAGCTTTGCGGGGCGCCTGGCGCACGCGCAACGCCAGCGCCGCTACCGCGCGCGACGCCAGGAAGTGACGCATCAGGGTTCCCCGCCGCCGGCCCCGCCTGTTGAAGTAAGGACCGCGCCGACCGTGCCCGA
>NZ_AMXF01000599.1 GCF_000310225.1 Thauera phenylacetica B4P | reverse complement strand
CGAGCTCGCCGGCGCGCGCGGCCGCGCGGCCGCCCAGGCGCGCCCCTGCGCGCCCCTGCGGCAGGTGCTGGACGACATCTGGCGCGGTGGCAACGAGCTCGCCGACGCGCTGGCGCGGCGCTACTTCACCCACCTCGACGCCCGCAGCCGGGCGACCGTGTCGCTGTAGGGAGGCGGCGATGGCGCTCTACGAGATCCTCCACGACACCCGCTACCGCTACGACAGCGCGGTGGCGCTGTCGCAACAGATCGCCCACCTGCGCCCGCGCGCGTGCGCCGGCCAGCGCACCCTCGCGCATCGGCTCGAGATCGCGCCCGTGCCGGCCCGGCGCAGCGAGCGCAGCGACTTCTTCGGCAACCCGGTGACCGCGTTCGCGCTGCACGCGCCGCACACGGAGCTCGTCGTGCGCGCGCTCAGCCGCCTCCGCGTCGATCCGCCGGCCTGGCCCGAGCCCGCGGCGAGCCCGCCCTGGGAGGCCG
>NZ_AMXF01000598.1 GCF_000310225.1 Thauera phenylacetica B4P | reverse complement strand
GCCCTGCGGCGCCATGCCCGCGCCGGACGCGCCTGCGCAGCCGGCCGGGTCCGCCACCACCGCCCGGGTCGTGCCGGTGAGCCGGCTCGCCGCGCAGCCTGCCGCCGACGCTCCCCTCGTGGTGCTTGCGCTGTGCGCGCAGTGGTGCGGCACCTGCCGCGAATTCCGCCTTACCCTGGAGCGCCTCGCCGAGGCGCGGCACGACATCGTCTTCGCCTGGGCGGACGTGGAGGACGATGCCGAGCTCGTCGGCGATCTCGACGTGGAGAACTTCCCTACCCTGGCGCTCTTCCGCGCCGGCGTGGCCCTGCACTACGGCGTCAGCCTGCCGCACGAGGCCGTGGTGGCGCGCCTGGTCGAGACGCTCGCCGCCGCAACGCCCCGCGCTGCCCCCGGCCTGCCGGCGGAGATCGAAGTACTCGCCCGCCGGCTGTCGCAGCCGGGCGGCGGCTGAGGCTGCGGCAGCCGAGTCCGCGCCGCAGCCGGCGCTCCC
>NZ_AMXF01000597.1 GCF_000310225.1 Thauera phenylacetica B4P | reverse complement strand
GCGGGCTGCTGCGCCGCCTGATCGGCGGCCGCGCCGCCACCGCGCCGCACTTCGTCGCCGACGCGCGCGCGCTGCCGCTGCCACGCGCCAGCCTCGGGCTGGTGTGGTCCAACCTGATGCTCCCGGCGCTCGACGACCCGCTGCCCGCCTTCCGCGAGGTGCACCGCACCCTGCAGGTGGACGGGCTGTTCATGTTCTCCACGCTCGGGCCCGACACCCTGCGCGAGCTGCGCGCCGTGCTGCCTGCCGCTACCGGCGAGCGGGTGCATCGCTTCATCGACATGCACGACCTCGGCGACGCGCTGGTGCAGGCCGGCTTCAGCGACCCGGTGATGGACATGGAGATGCTGACCCTGACCTACGCCGAACTCGACGGCCTCTTCGCCGACCTGCGCGCGAGCGGGGCCAACAACGCCGCCCGCGGACGCCCACGCGGGCTCTCGGGCCGCAGCGGGTGGGAGGCCGCGCGCGCCGCCTACGAGCGCCTGCGCCGCGACGGC
>NZ_AMXF01000596.1 GCF_000310225.1 Thauera phenylacetica B4P | reverse complement strand
GGGCGACCCGCGCACCGGCGCGGCCGCCTCCGCCCGCCTCTCGCATGGCGGGGGCGAGGAGCGCGGAGCGCTGCTCGCCTACGGTGCGCTCGGGCTGCCGCTCGCCTTCGCCGCGCTGCCGATCTACGTGCACGTGCCGCGCCTGTACGCCGAGGGCTTCGGCCTGTCGCTCGCGCTCGTGGGTGCGGTCCTGCTCGCCGCGCGCATCGTCGACGCGGTGACCGACCCGCTCATCGGCTGGGCCAACGACCGCCTGCCGCGGCGCCGGCTGTGGGTCGCGCTGGCGCTGCCCGCGCTCGGCGCCGGCATGCTCGGGCTGCTGATCCCGCCCGCGGGGGCCGGGGCGGGGTGGCTGTTCGGCCTGCTGGTCGCGGTGTCGCTGGCCTACTCGGTGGCGAGCATCGCCTACAACGCCTGGGGCGCCGAGGTGGCCGCCACGCCGGCGGCGCGCACCCGCTTCGTCGCCAGCCGCGAGGCCTTCGCGCTCGCCGGCGTGGTGCTGGCGGC
>NZ_AMXF01000595.1 GCF_000310225.1 Thauera phenylacetica B4P | reverse complement strand
CACGCGTCTCTCGGGCAGCAAGGGCCAGCGCCGCGCGCGGGCGGCGAGCGGCCAGCCGAGCGTCGTCGGTGCGCGGCGCAGGGCGAGCAGCAGATGAGCGTCGCAGGTGCCCGGGCGCTCGTCGGCCGCGAGCGTGTCGGGGGCGACGATGCCGACTGTGGGCAGCGTGGCCTGTTCCGCTCCGGCTGGGGCGGGGAGGTCCACCACGACGCGATCGAGCGGCGCATCGGGCGCGATGCGGTGCTGGGCGAGGAGATAGTCGCGGGTGCGCTCGACCTCGTCCGCCAGCGCCTGCGGGTCGGCGAGGGTCTCGGCGTGGGCGTGCACCAGGCGGGAGAACAGGGTGTGGTCGCCCTCCAGCAGTGCGATGCGCAGGCCTGCGCGTCCGGCGGCGGCGACCAGGCGTGGGTGCGACGGCGCCTTGCCGCGGCGGCGCTGGCGTGCGTCGGGCAGCGGCAGGCGCGGCAGCAGGGCGGCGGCCGGGGCGAGGAGCTCCGGCCGTCGGCCGTC
>NZ_AMXF01000594.1 GCF_000310225.1 Thauera phenylacetica B4P | reverse complement strand
AGCTTCGAGCGCCGGCGCGTGCCCGGGTTCCCATGCCGGCGAGGGCCGTTGCGCGAGGCGGGCCGACGCGCGCGTGCGCCGGCCCGCCGCCCTCCGGGTGTCGCCGGGCGTGGTTCAGCGCACGCCGAAGCCCGCGTCCTCGATCGCCTGATGGATGTCGGACTCGGCGACGAAGGCGCCGTGCTCGATGGTGGCGGCGCCGGTCGCGAGCGAGATCTCCAGCCAGCCGATGCCGGGCAGGTCCTGGATGGCGTTGGTCACCAGGCGCAGGCACTCCTCGTCGCGCATGCCGGTGATCGTGAGCGTGGTCGTGTTCATGGGAGGCTCCGTGTTCGATCGCCGCATCTTGTGCGCAGGCGCGGACACGCGCAAGCCTCGCCCCCGGCGGGGCAGCGCCTCAGCGGGTGGACACGATGCGCGCAGCGCGCACCGGCGGCGCGGCCTGCGGCGCGGCGAGCAGCCTGCGGTAGAGCGCGGCGAGGCGCCCGGCCATCACGCCGTCGGCCCACTCG
>NZ_AMXF01000593.1 GCF_000310225.1 Thauera phenylacetica B4P | reverse complement strand
CGGCGCGCAGCTGCCCGAGCTCGGCCGCCGAATCCGCCCGCAGCAGGCGCGGGGCCAGCGCCGCCAGGCGGGCGTTGGCGCGCACCGCCTCGTGCAGGGCGTCGGCCGCCGGCAGGGTGTCGCGCACGATCTCCTGCTGGCTGCTCACCACGCGCTGGAAGCTCACCCAGCCCACCACCGCCACCAGCACGGTGCCGAGCGCGGCGACGAGCAGCCCGAGCAGCAGGCGCTCGCGCAGGCCGAAGCGGCGTCCGGTGCGGGGTTTAACGTAAGATGGGGCGGTCACGGTCGGTGGGGAAAAGGTGCGCTTGTGCAGTGGTCGAGGGCGATGAGTCGGCGGGTTTCATCTTACCGGCGGAGCGCGCGCCACGGGTTGCGCGGCCACGGGTTGCGCGGCTTCGTGCTGGGTGCCCTGCTGGGCTGCGCCGCGGCGCTGGCCGGCGCGCAGCCGGCGTCCGAGTGGCCGCTGCAACGCTGGGAAGGCGATCATCGCGCGGCCGACGCCGCTGCGGTGGCG
>NZ_AMXF01000592.1 GCF_000310225.1 Thauera phenylacetica B4P | reverse complement strand
CGGCTTCTGGCGCCCGGCCGCGATCGGCGACCGCGTCTGGCTCGACGCCAACGCCAACGGCCAGCAGGACGCGGGCGAAGCCGGTGTCGCCGGCGTCGCCGTCGAGCTCTACTCCTGCGCCAACGGCGCTGCGGTCGGCGCGGCACTCGCGACCACCACCACCGACGCCGCCGGCAACTACGCCTTCACCGGCCTGATGCCCGGCCAGTACGTGGTCAAGTTCCTCACCCCGGACGGCTACAGCCTCTCGCCGGTCGATGTCGGGGCCGACGGCACGGACAGCGACGCCGCGCTCTCCGGCTTCTCCGGCTGCTACACGCTCGCCTCCGGCCAGACCAACGACACGGTCGACGCCGGCCTCTACCAGGGCGCCGCGATCGGCGACCGTGTCTGGGAAGACACCAACGCCAACGGCCAGCAGGATGCCGGCGAGAACGGCATCGCGGGTGCGACCGTGCGCCTCTACACCTGCGTCGATGGCGCCCCGGGCGTCCTGGTCGCCCAGACCACGACCGACG
>NZ_AMXF01000591.1 GCF_000310225.1 Thauera phenylacetica B4P | reverse complement strand
GCCGCGAGCTGCTCGGCGAGCACGGGCGCGGCGGCCGGACCGAGCGCGGCGCCGAGGCCCTTGTCGCGGCGCTGATGGGCGTTGAAGGCGTCGCGGACGAAGGCGTCGTCGGGGTCGGCGGCGGCGCTTGCCGGGTCGCGGGGCAGGAAGCGCCAGCTGCCGTCGACGCTCAGCGTGATCAGCAGCGCGCAACCGACCTGCGCGCAGGTCTCGGCGAGGCGCGCCAGCCAGGCTGCCGACATCAGGTCGAGCAGCGCGGAGGCGCACACCAGGTCTGCACCGGCATGCGAGACGGGCGCGGGCGTGTCCGGGGGGCAGGCGATGGGGGCGGGCAGGTCGGGTGCGCCCGGGGCGAGCGCGCCGAGGTCGAGGCAGAGGGTGTCGACCCGCAGCGCCGCGCCTTCCGCGTCGCGCAGGTCGGCGCAGTGGCTGCGGGCGCGCTGCAGAAGGCCCGCATCATGGTCGATCAGCGTCCACTGCTGCGGGCCGGGCAGGCGGGCGGCGAGGTGGCGCGGGTT
>NZ_AMXF01000590.1 GCF_000310225.1 Thauera phenylacetica B4P | reverse complement strand
CCGCGCTGGCTGCGGTGGCCGCGGTGGCTGCGCTGGCCGAACCCGGATCGCGCTCGCCCGCCAGCGGCGCGGTGCGCCCCCCCGCGAGCAGCTCGGCCAGCAACGCGCGCAGGCGCTGGCGCGAGAAGGGTTTGGACAGGAAGGCGGCAAAGCCGGCTTCGAGCAGGGCATCGACCTCGCGGCGCGGGATGTGGGCCGACATCAGCACCGCCGGGGTGTGCGCGTGCGCCGGCAGCGCGCGCAGGCGGGCGAGCAGCTCGCGGCCGTCGCCGTCGGGCAGGTTCATGTCGATGAGGGCGAGGTCGATCGGGCGCTCGTGCAGCAGGCGCAGCGCGTTGTGGATGTCGGGCGCGCACACCGCCTGCTGGCCGAGGGCGTCGAGGAAGCGCTCCACCACCATGCGGTTGACCTCGTCGTCCTCGACCAGCAGCACGCGGTGGCCGGGGGCCGGCGCGCTCGCGTCCGGCTCGGCCGTGGCGGCCGTGGCCTCGGCGGGCGCGGCGGTGGTCGCCGGCAGCGC
>NZ_AMXF01000589.1 GCF_000310225.1 Thauera phenylacetica B4P | reverse complement strand
CGCGCTCGAGGCCGGCGGGCGCTTCCCCGCCCGCCTGCAGGCGCCGGCCACGCTCGAGCTCGGCGCCGATCGCGTGCGCCTGGGCGCGGCCGAGATCGAGGCGGGCGACAAGGGCCGCATCCGCCTGCTCGAGACCGCCTGGTCGCCGACGCAGAGCGTGCTGCGCGGCGACCTCGCCGGGCTGGTGGTCGAGACCGAACCGCCGCGCCGCGACGGGCGTCCGCGCCGCAACGCCGACCCGCTGCGCCTGGGCGCGCGCTGGGACCTCTCGGTCGGGCGCACGCTCGAAGGCGAGGCGCGCGTGTTCCGCGAAGCCGGCGACATCAGCGTGGAAGGCGAGCTGCGCACCCGGCTCGGCCTGGAGAAGCTCGAGGCGGTGCTGAGCGCGCGCGGCGATCGTATCGACCTCGCCGTCGACGTGCAGGGCAAGGAGCTCGGCAGCGTGCAGGGCGAGGCCGGGCTGCGCGCGCGGCGCGGCGCCGACGGCCTGTGGAGCGTGCCGCCGGCGACCGCGATCCGCGGCGCG
>NZ_AMXF01000588.1 GCF_000310225.1 Thauera phenylacetica B4P | reverse complement strand
CGGCCTCGCCAGCCTCGCCAGCCTCGCCAGCCTCGCCAGCCTCGCCAGCCTCGCCAGCCTCGCCGGCCTCGCCAGCCTCGCCAGCCTCGCCGGCCCCACCCGCCTCGCCAGCCTCGCCGGCCTCGCCGAAGCTCCCGCCCAGCTCGTCCACGTGGATGCGCGCCAGCGAGGCCTGGTCGGGGATACGCCAGAAGCCGAAGGGCAGGGCGGCGTAGCCCCCGCTGTCGGCGTCGGCGATGCGGTCGAAGCCGTAGAAGCGGCCCTCCGGCCATGGGCGCTGCAGCCCCGGCATCCAGCCGACGGTGCGGTAGCCGTGGGCGGCGAAGTGGCGGACGAGGGTGGGACGGCCGGTGGTGAGCAGGAGCGCGTAGTCCGCCGGGTCGCGGGTGTCGACGCCGGCGAGCACGGCAGCGTGCGCCAGCCAGGAGGCGCCGCCGAAGGTCGGCGAGACCACGCGGGCGGAGACGGCCCGGCGGCCGCTGGTGGTGATCGCGGCGGCGAGGTGCTCGCGTGCGTCGGCGAGCGCC
>NZ_AMXF01000587.1 GCF_000310225.1 Thauera phenylacetica B4P | reverse complement strand
CTGCTGGCCTGGCCGGTGGAGGCCCAGCCGGCGGTCGCCGCGCTGTGGGCCGGCCTGCCCGCCGACCCGGCAGCCTGGCTCGCCGCGCTGCAGCAGAGCCCGGTGGTGCGCCGCATCGGCCGCGACCCCGAACTCGGCCAGCCGCTGCTGATCGACGGGCCCGAGGACGCGCCGCGCCTCTACCTGCACCGCTACTGGCAATACGAGCGCAGCGTCGCCGCCGCGGTGGTGGAGCGTTGCGCGCGGCCCGAGCCGGTCGACGAGGAACGCGCGCGCACCTGGCTGGATCGCCTCTTCCCGGCCACGCCGGGCGCACCGACGCGCGAGGAGGCGGTCGACTGGCAGAAGCTCGCGTGCGCGATCGCGCTGCGCGGGCGGCTGAGCATCCTCACCGGCGGCCCCGGCACCGGCAAGACCTACACCGCCGCGCGCCTGCTCGCCCTGCTGCTCGCCACCCACCCGGCGCCCGAGCGCCTGCGCATCGCGCTGGCCGCGCCCACCGGCAAGGCCGCCGCGCGCCTGCGCCAG
>NZ_AMXF01000586.1 GCF_000310225.1 Thauera phenylacetica B4P | reverse complement strand
CGGCGCGTGCCGTGGAAGCGTGCGAGGTCGGCCGCCCGGCGCAGCCAGTCGCGCCGCCGCGGCGCGGGCAGCGCGGCGTCGAAGGCCACGCCGATCCAGCCGCCCAGCCAGTCGAGTGAGGGCTCGGCGGCGACGTCGGGGTCGCTCGCCAGGTGGGCGGCGGCGACGCGGTCCTCCAGCACCGTCAGCCAGCCCTCCACGTTGCCGAGGAAGCGCTCGAGGAAGTCCGCCGGCGTGCTCTGCGGCGCCAGGGGCGACAGCGGCGCGTCGGCGGCGGGACCGAACTCGGTCTCGCGGTACAGCCGCGGCAGGTAGTGGTCGCGGTAGGAGAAGCGCGGCCCATGAACTCGCAAGGCGGCGATCTCGGGCGAGTCGCGGCCGTTGCCGTACAGGCTCAACCGCACCCACAGGTAGCGCCCGGCGAGCGCGCGCACGCGCCGGCTGCTGCGTTGCACGAGGGCGGTCCACAGGCCGGCGCGCCCGGGCTGCGGGGCGCCCCAGGCGCCCAGGCCGGGGTGGCCGGGCAGT
>NZ_AMXF01000585.1 GCF_000310225.1 Thauera phenylacetica B4P | reverse complement strand
CGCTCCCGACAGGGCCGGCAGCAGGGGAGCTCGTCGCCCTCGACGAGGCGCAGCCCGGCGGCGGGACGCCGCTCGGCGCAGCGGCGCCCGCCCTCCCTGCCGACGCACGGACGAGCGCCGCTTTCGCGGACGCCACCGCGCACATGCCGCCCCCGCCCGCCATGCCCGCCATCGCGCCCGCAGCGCTCCGTGCGACGGAGCCGGGCGCCGTGGTGCAGGCGCAGGACGACATCGACACCCAGCTGCTGCCCATCTTCCTCGAAGAGGCCGCCGAGACCATCGGCGAGCTCCACGCCACCCTGCGGCGCTGGCGCACCCAGGCCGACGACGAGGAGGCGCCACGTGCGGTCGCGCGCCTGCTGCACTCGCTCAAGGGCAGCGCGCGCATGGCGGGCGCGATGCGCCTCGGCGCCCACCTGCACGAGCTCGAGTCGCGCCTGGAGGACGGCCTCGCCGCGCGCGAGCCGGCCGCCGTGCTCGCCGAGGCGCTCGCACACGGCATCGACCGCTGCGAGCAGGTCATCGACG
>NZ_AMXF01000584.1 GCF_000310225.1 Thauera phenylacetica B4P | reverse complement strand
GCCCGCCTCGCCGGCGGCGGCGCGGGCGGCGCCGGCTTCGCGCTGCGCGTCCAGCTCGGCGCGCTCGTCGAGGTGCTGCAGCGCCTGCACGCCGGGCGCGGCCTGCGCATCGAGCTGGAGGCGGACGAGCGCGCCTGGCCGGTGGACCGCGAGGACATGCTGGAGCTCTTCGGCAACCTGCTCGACAACGCCTGCAAGTGGGCGCGTGCGCGGGTGCGGGTGGTGGTGGCGCCCGATGCGGAGACGGCGCGGCTCGCCTTCAGCGTGGAGGACGACGGGCCCGGCGTGCCGCCCGAGCTGCTCGACCGCCTCGGCACCGCCGGCCTGCGCGCCGACGAGTCCCGCCCCGGCCACGGCCTCGGCCTGGCGATCGTCGGCGACATCGTCGCCCAGTACGGCGGCACGATCCGCTTCGGGTGCAGCGAAGCGCTCGGCGGCCTGCGCGTGGATGTCGAGTTGCCGCTACTCGGTTGAGTGCGGCGGCGCGCGGCGGTGGCCGCGGCGGTGGCGCGGCGGTGGCGCGGCGGTGGCGCG
>NZ_AMXF01000583.1 GCF_000310225.1 Thauera phenylacetica B4P | reverse complement strand
CGTCCAGCCTGCTCGCCGGCGCGGGCGACAGCGCGGCGCTCGCCGCCGCGCGCCCCGCGACGGGCGCCGACAGCCTCATCGACGTCTGCGTGCCGCCCGAACTGCAGCTCATGCTGTTCGGCGCCGGCCACGTCGGGCGCGCGCTCGCCGAGGTGCTCGGGCGGCTGCCGCTGCGGGTGCGCTGGATCGATGCGCGCGCGCAGGAATTCCCCGCCAGCGTCGCCGCCAACATCGAGCGCCGCTGCACCGACACCCCCGAGGCCGAGGTGGGCGACGCCCCGGCCGACGCCGTGTTCCTGGTGCTGACCCACAGCCATGCGCTCGATTTCGAGCTGGTGCGCGCCATCCTCGAGCGCGGCGACTTCCGCCTGTGCGGCCTGCTCGGCTCGCAGTCCAAGCGCGCCCGCTTCGAGCAGCGCCTGCGCGCACGCGGCGTCGCCGAGCACGCGATCGCCCGCCTGCACTGCCCGCTCGGCGTGCCCGGACTCGCCGGCAAGGAACCCGAGGTGATCGCGATCGCGATCGCCGCCGAGGTGC
>NZ_AMXF01000582.1 GCF_000310225.1 Thauera phenylacetica B4P | reverse complement strand
GCCGCTGGCCTCGACGCGCGCGCTCGCCAGCCAGTCGGGCTGCGCGGCGCCGTCGGCGGCGCGCGCACGGCTGCCGAGGCGGCTGAGGCCGAGCACGAGCTCGAAGGGTCCGTCGATGCCGGAGTCGAGGCGGACGCGGCCATTCACCCCGGCCAGGCGTAGGTCGCCGGGCAGGGCGAGGTTCTCGCCGAAGAGGTCCAGGCGGCCATTGGGCGCCTCCAGCGTACCGCCGATGCGGCCCTCGGCGCCGGCGCGGCCGCCGAGCCCGAAGCCGATCGCCGCCAGCGCGGGCGCGTCCATGCGCAGCGCCAGGCTGTCTCCGGGCGCGCCGAAGGCGCCCTCGGCGACCAGGGTATTGCCGGCGACATCGAGGTCGATCTTCGCCTCCGGCAGGCGCAGGCCTTCCAGGCGCAGGCGGCCCTGGCCGCGCAGCGGGCGGCCGTCGAGCCGGCTGTCAGGGATGGTGAAGTCGAGTGCGACCGCCTGCGGCAGGCCCTGGGCGGGCAGGTCGCCGCGCGCGTCGAGGTCGAGGTTGAGGCGGGGGCTC
>NZ_AMXF01000581.1 GCF_000310225.1 Thauera phenylacetica B4P | reverse complement strand
CTCGCCGCCGCGGGGGCGGCGCTCGAGGCTGGCGTAACACTCGCCGTCCCTGTAGGAGCGGCGGAAGCCGCGATGGGCGCAGGCGCAGAAGCCGACGCCGTGTTCGCGGCGGCTGCCGCGCCTACAGGGGCACCGGTGCCGGCCGAGGTCGCGGCCGAGGCCGTCGTTGATTCGACGCGGATCAGCACCGCACCTTCGCCGACCTTGTCGCCCAGATGGACCAGCACTTCCTTGACCACGCCAGCGGCCGAGGACGGCACGTCCATGGTCGCCTTGTCGGACTCCAGCGTGCAGATCGCATCGTCCACATTGATGCTGTCGCCGACCTTCACGAATAGCTCGATGACCGGCACCGAATCGAAATCGCCGATGTCGGGTACCTTCACTTCAATCATTTGACTCATCTTCATCACCTCGTGAGGAGTTTCCGGAAGAGGAAGGCGCGAGGCGGGGAGGGTGTCGCCCCTGCCCCCTCACGCCTCACTCCTCACCACGTCAGAGCATCACCCGGCGGAAGTCCGCCAGCAGTTGCGCGAGGTACACGTTGA
>NZ_AMXF01000580.1 GCF_000310225.1 Thauera phenylacetica B4P | reverse complement strand
CGCCTCGGCGCGCAGCGTCTCGTGCTCGCCGTCGCCAGCGAGGCCGCGCCCGCGCTCTTCGACGCGCTCGCCGCCGCCGGCGCGGTGCGTGCCGGCACCGCGGCCTGGCAGCTGGGCATGATCCGCGCCGGCCTGCCGCTGATCACCGCGCCCACCCAGGAAGAGTTCGTCGCCCAGATGCTCAACTACGAGCTCATCGGCGGCGTGGACTTCCACAAGGGCTGCTACCCGGGCCAGGAGATCGTCGCGCGCACCCAGTATCTCGGCAAGCTCAAGAAGCGCACCTACCGCCTCGCCCTGCCCGCCGGCAGCACCGCCGCGCCCGGCACCGACGTCTATGCGCCCGACTTCGGCGAGCAGTCCGCCGGCAAGCTGGTCAACGTCGCCCCCACCGCCGATGGCGGCGTGGAGGCGCTCGCGGTGATCCAGTCGAGCAGCGCGGAAGCGGGCGAGATCCGTGTCGGCGCACCCGACGGGCCGCGCGCGAGCCTGCTCGACCTGCCGTATGCGCTCGGCTGATCCGCAGCGCGGCCCGACCGGCGGGGGCGCC
>NZ_AMXF01000579.1 GCF_000310225.1 Thauera phenylacetica B4P | reverse complement strand
CCGTGCCCGAGTCCGTACCGTCCGCGAGCGGGCAGTGCCACCTGTGCCACCGTGTGCTGTCCCCGTTCGTGCGTCAGGACTTCCTGCACTCCCCGGTTCGGCGCCCCTGTCCGCGATCCGAACGGAGTCCGCCCCGCCATGGCCCTGTCCCCTGAACACGAAGCGCAGATCCTGCGCTACTACCACGCCGAGCGCTGGCGCATCGGCACCATCGCCGTGCAGCTCGGGCTGCACCGCGACACCGTCGCGCGCGTGCTCGCCCAGGCCGGCCTGCCCCGGCACGGCCCCGTGCAGCGCGCCTCGGCGATCGACCCCTATCTGCCCTTCCTCCACGACACGCTCGCGCAGTTTCCGCGCCTTACGGCCGCGCGGCTCTACGACATGGTGCGCGCACGCGGTTACCCCGGGCGCCCCGATCACTTCCGCCACCTCATCGCCCGCCACCGCCCGCGCCCGAGCGCCGAGGCCTACCTGCGGCTACGCACCCTGCCCGGCGAGCAGGCCCAGGTCGACTGGGGGCACTTCGGGCACCTGACGATCGGGCGCGCGCGCCGT
>NZ_AMXF01000578.1 GCF_000310225.1 Thauera phenylacetica B4P | reverse complement strand
AGCCTGGTGCCCGCCGGGTGCGGGGCGCCGGTCCGCGGCCTGGCGCCGATCCGCCACCTCGCGCCGCCCGGGACGCCCAACGCGTGCCGCACGCAGCGGAGCGCTCGCGTGAGCGCACGGACGCGCGACCGCGTCCTCGGCACGCTCGTGCCGCTGTTCGTACTCAACGCCTTGCTGGTGTTCGGCAACGCCTGGCCGACGCTGTGGCCGCGGCCGGCGCTGGCGGTGTCGATCGAGCTCGCCTTCGCCGTCGCCGCCCTGGCCCTGCTCGCCGGCTGGCGCGGGCGTGTCCTGCCCGCCCTCGTGCGCGCACTCGCGGGGCTGGCCACGCTGTGGGTCGTGCTGCGCTACCTGCAGGTCACCGTGCCCGCGCTGTTCGGCCGCCCGCTCAACCTCTACTGGGACCTGCCCCACCTTGGCGCCGTGCTCGACATGGGCGGCGACGGTCCGGGCGCGAGGATCCTGCTCGCGCTCGCGCTCGGCGCCCTCGTCGTGCTGGCGCTGCATCGCGTGGTGTCCGCCTGCGTGCGCGCGCTCGCGCGCGGCGCCGCGGCACCGGGC
>NZ_AMXF01000577.1 GCF_000310225.1 Thauera phenylacetica B4P | reverse complement strand
CGGTGGCGCGGCGGTGGCGCGGCGGTGGCGCGGCGGTGGCGCGGCGGTGGCGCGGCGCAGCGGGCTTTGCCGGATGGCTCGTCCGGGCTAAGATAGTAAACAGTTACTTACTAAAGCGAGACCCAGCGTGCGTGCCAAACCCCTCCCTGCCGAGACGCGCCGGGCGGTCACCGTCGAGGCGGTGATCGAGCTGGCGGCCGAGCGTGACCCCGGCGAAATCACCACCGCGGCGATCGCCAGCCACATGAAGCTGACCCAGGGCGCGCTGTTCCGCCACTTTCCCAGCAAGGACGCGATCTGGGAGGCAGTCATGGAGTGGGTGGCCGAGCGCCTGCTGGCCCGCGTCGACCGCGCCGCGGCGCTGGCGGCCTCGCCGGTCGCGGCGCTGCAGGCGATCTTCCTCGCCCACGCCGACTTCGTGGCCGAACATCCGGGCGTGCCGCGCATGCTGTTCGGCGAGCTGCAGCGCGCCGAGGCCACGCCGGCGAAGCGGCTCGCGCGCACCCTGCTCGAGCGCTACGGCGAGCGCATCCGCGCCCGCCTCGAGGCCGGCAAGGCGGCGGG
>NZ_AMXF01000576.1 GCF_000310225.1 Thauera phenylacetica B4P | reverse complement strand
CTCGGCTGCGGGCCAGTGGCGGGGATCGCTGCGCCCGCGGTCGAGCGGCCGGCGCGCGGCGTCGAGCAGCACCCAGTCGGCGGTCGGCTCCTGTGGCCAGCGCTCGCCGGCGAGCAGCATCAGGGTGGTGGTCATGGCGTGTGGTACCAGAGGATGGCCGGCCAGTTCGACTCGCGGTCGAGCATGGCCTGCAGGTTCAGCACCGCGTCGCCATAGGCGGCGGTGACGGTGACGAGGAAGTAGCGGCTGCGCACGTCGAGCGCGCGCCCGGCGGGCAGGCCGGCGCCCTCGGGCAGGCGGCCCTGGAGGTCGCCGAGGTTGCGGAACCAGGCGCGCTCGCGCGCCGCGACCAGGTTGCGCGCGGCGTCCAGGCTCAGGCCTTCGAGCACCGCGGCGAGCACTTCCGCGCTCGCGGTGTTGATGTTGATCGGCGCCCCGGCGGGCGCGGCGACGACGTGGGGCTCGAGCGCCGCGAAGGTGGCGGGCGGAACGAGCCCGAGCACGACGAGCTCGCGCGCCTCGACCAGCGCGCGTCCGCCGCCGGCGTCCGCCTCGGCGCCGCCGCCGCC
>NZ_AMXF01000575.1 GCF_000310225.1 Thauera phenylacetica B4P | reverse complement strand
AGGCGCACACGCAGTGGCCGGCCGCCGAGAGCCGCAGCCGCCGGCGTGGCCGCGTCGCGATCGTCACCCCGCTGCCCGAGGCGGTGGAATTCACCCTGGAGCTCGCCGATGTCGGCACCGTCGTCCGCGTTCTCGCGCTGCGCTAGGCGGGCCGCGCAGCGCGGCGCGGCGGTGGTGCTCGCGCTGCTGACGGTCAGCTTTGCCGCCATGCTCGCCGCCGCGGCGCTGGCCGACTTCGGCCACGGCCTGGACATGCTCGGCGGCCGCCACGACCAGGCCCAGGCCTGGCAGCTCGGCCGCGCGGCGGTGGACTGGTCGCGCAACATCCTCGCCGACGACGGGCGGCGCACCCCGACCGACCACCTCGGGGAGATCTGGACCACCGAGATCCCGGTCACCGCCATCGGCAACGACACCGCCGACGGCAGCGTGGGCGGATCGATCCGCGACCTCTCCGGGCGCTTCAACCTCAACGACCTCGCACCGCGCGGCCGCGTGGACACCCAGGCCATCACCCGCTTCGCCCGCCTGCTCGGCCTCGTCGGGATGAGTGGCGCGAGCGCGAACGCCGCCGCGCAGG
>NZ_AMXF01000574.1 GCF_000310225.1 Thauera phenylacetica B4P | reverse complement strand
CGCGTCGGGCGAGCGCACGCAGCGGCCGGTGGCGACCCCGAACCGGGCCCTGGCCGGCGCGCACGCCCAGGTCGACCAGTGCGCCACCTGCCACGCGCGCCGCACCCGGCTGGTCGAGGACGCCGTGGCGGGCGCGCCCCTGTTCGACCAGTTCGTCCCCGACAACCTGCGCCCCGGTCTGTATCACGCCGACGGGCAGCAGCTCGACGAGGTCTTCGAGTACGGCTCCTATCGCCAGAGCCGCATGTACCAGGCCGGCGTGGCCTGCACCGACTGCCACGACCCCCACCGCGGCCGCCTGCGCGCCGACGGCAACGCGCTGTGCACCGCCTGCCACAACCCCGCGCCCGACCGCGGCCGCTTCCCCGGCCTGCAGGCCCAGGACTACGACGCGCCCGCGCACCACTTCCACCGCGGCGGCGGCGCCGGCAGCCAGTGCGTCGACTGCCACATGCCGAGCCGCAACTACATGGTCGTGCACCCTCGCCGCGACCACGCCATCCGCGTGCCGCGCCCCGACCTGAGCGCGCGCACCGGCGCCCCCGACGCCTGCACCGGCTGCCACGCCGACCGCGGCGCCGA
>NZ_AMXF01000573.1 GCF_000310225.1 Thauera phenylacetica B4P | reverse complement strand
GAGCTGCGCGCCGCCGCGCGTGCGCGCGGCCACCGCAGCCTCGCCGAGGACGGCCTGCGCCGGGTGCTCGACGGCAGCACCAGCCTCGCCGAGCTCGCCCGCGTGGTCGACCTCTCCGCGCTCGCGGCTACGGCGAAGAGCGCACACGGAGGCGAGGCATGAGCATGCCCCTGCGGCCGCCCGAAGGGCAGCGCGCTCATCCGCGGCGGAGGGTGTCGTGCAGCGACGGGAGGAAGGCCCCATGAGCACCTGGCGCTACCGCGCGCTCGCCGCCGATGGTCGCCGCGTGCGCGGCGAGCTCGACGCGGCCGACCTCGGCGAACTCGAGCGCCTGCTCGGTGCGCGCGCGCTGCTGCTGATCGACGCCCGGCCGCGCGGCGGGCACAGCCTGCTGCGGCGCAAGCGCATCCCGCGCGGCGAGCTGATCCCCTTCTGCTACCACCTCGAGCAGCTCCTCGCCGCCGGCGTGCCGCCCTTCGAGAGCCTCGCCGCGCTGCGCGACGCCGGCGCCGAGCCGCGGCTGCAGCAGGTGATCGACGCGCTCATCGCCGACGTCGAGCGCGGCCTGCCGCTGTCGGGTGCCGCC
>NZ_AMXF01000572.1 GCF_000310225.1 Thauera phenylacetica B4P | reverse complement strand
CGGGCGCGCCGGCGGGCGCCGTGTTCCGCGGGCGGCGGCCGACGGGCGAGCTGTGGACGCCGGCGTTCGCCGCCGCGCACCCGGGGCGCGACTGGATCCTGTCGCGCATCCTGTGGCTGTGTGGCGAGGAGCCGGGGCGCAACCGCGGCGGCGAGGTGGACACGATGCGGCGCTACATCTATCTGCACGGCACCGGCGACGACCAGCCCATGGGCGTGGCGCGCTCGCACGGCTGCGTGCGCATGCGCAACCGCGACATCATCGAGCTGTTCGAACTCGTGCCCGCGGGCACGGTGGTGGAGATCGTCGAATGAAGGGCCTGCACATCGAGGTGAGGGGCTGGGACGAGGCCGAGGCGCGCGTGATGCCGGTGCGCACCGAGGTCTTCATCGTGGAGCAGGGCGTGCCCGAGGAGATCGAGCGCGACGCCTTCGACGCGGTGTGCCGGCACGCGATCGCGTGCGACGCCGAGGGCCGGGTGGTCGCCACCGGCCGCCTGCTTCCCGACGGCCACATCGGCCGCATGGCGGTGCTGCGCGCCGCGCGCGGCGCCGGGGTGGGCGGCGCGGTGCTGCAGGCGCTGATCGCCGAGG
>NZ_AMXF01000571.1 GCF_000310225.1 Thauera phenylacetica B4P | reverse complement strand
GGGTCCGGCGCCGGGAACGAGGCCCTCGTTGGCGCGCGCGGGCAGCGGCGGCACCGGCCGCGCCGCGGCGACCAGCGGCGCCTCGCCGGGCAGGATCTGCTCGACCTCGACCTCGGCGCTGCCGCTGTTGATGTAGCCGAGCTTGTGCGCCGCGGCGTAGGAGAGGTCGATCACGCGGCCGCGCAGGAAGGGGCCGCGGTCATTGACCCGCACCACCACCGAGCGGCCGTTGCCGAGATGGGTCACGCGCGCATAGCTCGGGATCGGCAGGGTCGGATGCGCGGCGGTCATCGCGTACATGTCGTAGGGCTCGCCGCTCGAGGTCGGCTTGCCGTGGAAGCGACGGCCGTACCAGCTGCCGTGGCCGCGCTGGCGGAAGCTGCGCACCGCGGTGGCGGGGACGAAGCTCTGTCCCATGACGTGGTAGGGACGGTTGGCGAAGCGGTGCAGGGGCTCGTCGCGCGGCTCGGCGTCGGGGATCGCGTCGAGGTTGTCGGGGATCTCGTCCTCGGGACCATCGTCCTTGTAATAGCCCCCGCCACGCCGCGCGGGACTGCGCCCCGGCGTCGCCGCCGGCGCCGGGGCCTCGGCGACCGGCCCGTCG
>NZ_AMXF01000570.1 GCF_000310225.1 Thauera phenylacetica B4P | reverse complement strand
CGCGCAGCAGGCGCGCGGGCAGGGCGGGGTCGCGCGCGGCGTTCACCGCGAGCGCGAGCGCACCGATCGGGCCCTCGAAGCGCCGGCTCTCGCGCAGCATCACGGTGTGCTGGGCGAGCGCCGGCGCCGTGCCCGCCGCCTCCACGTAGCGCGCGGGCAGGGCCTCGCCGGTGGTGGCGAGCAGGTAGCGGGCGGTCTCGGCGTCGTAGCGTCCCGCCCGGGCGTCGCGGCAGAGGTCGCCGAGCACCGCGCCGGCCTCGACCGAGGCGAGCTGGTCCTTGTCGCCGAGCAGCACCAGGCGCGCGCCGGGCGGCAGGGCCTCGAGCAGGGCGGCCATCATCTCCAGATGCACCATCGAGGCCTCGTCGACGATCACCACGTCCACGTCGAGCGGGTTGCCGGCGTGGTGGCGGAAGCGCCGGGTGTCGGGGCGGGCGCCGAGCAGCGCGTGCAGGGTTCGCGCCGCGCCGATGCGGCGGGTGAGCGCGGCGAGGTCGAGGTGTGCGCCCAGGCTGTGCTGCAGGGCCTGCAGCGAGCCGTCGATGGCCTGGCGCAGGCGCGCGGCGGCCTTGCCGGTGGGCGCGGCCAGCGCGATGCGCAGGCG
>NZ_AMXF01000569.1 GCF_000310225.1 Thauera phenylacetica B4P | reverse complement strand
GGGGCGATGGCGCGGCCGCCGCCGAGGTGCGCTTCGCGGACGACCACGTCCGTGTCGGCGCGCGCGCGATCGCCTTTGCCGAGGTGGTGCGGCAGGCCTACCTGGCGCGCGTGCAGTTGTGGTCCGAGGGCTTCTACGCCACGCCCGGCCTGCACTGGGACGCGAGCACGCTGACCGGCCACCCCTTCTACTACTTCGCCTACGGCGCCGCGGTGTCCGAGGTGATCATCGACACGCTGACCGGCGAGTGGCGGCTGCTGCGCGCCGACCTGCTGCACGACGCCGGCGACTCGATCAACCCGGCAATCGATCGCGGCCAGGTCGAGGGCGGCTTCATCCAGGGCATGGGCTGGCTGACCACGGAAGAGCTATGGTGGAACGCCGACGGCAGGCTGCTGACGCACGCGCCTTCCACCTACAAGATCCCGGCCGCGCACGACTGCCCGGCCGATTTCCGCGTCCGCCTGTACCCCAACCCCAACCGCGCGGACACCATCCTGCGCTCGAAGGCGGTGGGCGAGCCGCCGCTGCTGCTCGCGTTCTCGGTGTGGTTCGCGCTCCGCGACGCCGTCGCCGCAGTCGGCGACGGGCGCACCAACCCGCCGCTGCGCGCGCCC
>NZ_AMXF01000568.1 GCF_000310225.1 Thauera phenylacetica B4P | reverse complement strand
GTCATCAGCTCTGCGATGGCGGCCTGGTCGCACTGCTCGGGCCAGCGCCAGTCGAAGTCGGCCAGCGGCTTGAAGCGGCCGATGTGCGCGCAGCGCAGCCGGCGCTCGAGTGAGCGTCGGGCGCGCTCGGTCTCCTCCCACTCGATGAGCGGGGCGATCCACGGGGCCTGGGCGCACTCGGCCCAGTGGCTCACCACCCCGTGCAGTTGCAGCGCACGGGCGCGCGCGAGCAGCGGTTCAGGCGTCGTCATGGTCGTCCTCCAGCAGGCGGTCGTAGCCGGCCAAGGGGTGGGCGCGCACGGTGACGTCGCGCGTCTTCAGATGCGCGGGCAGCGGCACACCCAGCGGCGGGGGCGCCTCGCGCCGACGCTCGAGCGCCAGGCGCACCGCGTTGGGATGCGGCACGCCGCGCGCGAGCGCCTCGTCGACGGCAACGGCCAGTTCGCCCGCGCCGTAGCGATCGAGCAGGTCGGTGAGCGCGCGCGTGGTGCGCCCGAGCGGCTCACCGCGCTCGGCGGCCTGGGCGAGCAGCGCCTGGCAGGTGGGCACGGCCGCCGTCAGGCGGTCGGTGGCGCGGTGCGCACTGGCCGCGTGCTTGTGTGCGACGAGCGCCTCGAGGTG
>NZ_AMXF01000567.1 GCF_000310225.1 Thauera phenylacetica B4P | reverse complement strand
CGCGCCGCCGCAGCCTGCGGCGGCGCGATCCGCTGCAGGTGTTCAGATCGCGGTGGCCCCGGTGATCTCGTGCAGGCGGGACAGCGTCGCGCCGTCCAGGCGCAGGGCCTGCGCGAGCTGGCGCAGGTAGGCGGCCTCGGCCGGAGTGTCGAGCTGGATCGCGAGCAGCGAGGCGGCATAGATCTCCGCCGCCACCATCTCGTTGGGGACCTCGGCGACGAGCGCCGCGAGGTCGAGCGGACGGCGCAGTTCGGCGATCAGGAACTGCTTCTCCTCCTCGCTCAGGCCGTCGGCGCCGACGCGCCCGACGATGCGCTGGATCTCGTCCTCGCTGACCTCGCCGTCGGCCTTGGCCGCCGAGATCATCGCACGCACGACGAGCTCCTCGGTGGCGGGGGCGGTCATGCTCTCGAGCTCGGGGGCGGCGAAGCCCGCGGTGTCGGGTGCCATCGCAGCCTGCGCGCGGCGACCGTCGGTCCAGTTCTTCAGCGCCGCCATCGCGATCGTGGCGAGGATGGCCATCCCGGCGTTGCCGCCGCCGCTGCGCGTACCCGCGCTGCCCGTGGCGCCGCCGCCGAGCAAGCCGCCGAGCAGATCGCCCAGGCCACCGCCACCGCCGCTCGTGGC
>NZ_AMXF01000566.1 GCF_000310225.1 Thauera phenylacetica B4P | reverse complement strand
GCCCGCCGCGCGCGTCGAGGCGGCGTGGGCCGAGGCCGAGTCGATCCGCGCCGACGACGCCGCCACCTGCGACGCGATCGGCCGCCACGGCGTGCGCCTGATCCGCGAGATCGCCGCCCGCCGCCCCGGCCCGGTGCGCCTGATGACGCACTGCAACGCCGGCTGGCTGGCCACCTGCGGCGCCGGCACCGCGCTCGCGCCGGTGTATGCGGCGCAGGCCGAAGGCATCGCGGTCGAGGTCGTGGTGAGCGAGACGCGGCCGCGCAACCAGGGCCTGCTCACCGCCTGGGAGCTGCGCGCCGCCGGCGTCCCGCACCTGCTCATCGCCGACAACGCCGCCGGCCTGCTGCTGATGCGCCACGAGGTCGACCTCGTAATCACCGGCGCCGACCGCATCGCCGCCAACGGCGACACCGCCAACAAGGTCGGCACCTACCTCAAGGCGCTTGCCGCCCGCGTCGCCGAGGTGCCCTTCCACATCGCCGCGCCGCACTCCACGCTCGACTTCGCCTGCGCCGACGGCGCCGCCATTCCGATCGAGGACCGCGGCGCCGACGAGGTCCTGCACGTGCGCGGCGAGGCCGCGGACGGCGCCACCGCCGAGCTCGCGCTCGCCCCCGCGGGCACGCGC
>NZ_AMXF01000565.1 GCF_000310225.1 Thauera phenylacetica B4P | reverse complement strand
CGGCCTGCGCCCCCCGGCGGGCGAGTCCGGCCGGCGGCAGGCGGCGAAGCTCGCCCAGGGTGCGCAGGCCGAGTCCGGCGAGCAGCTCCAGCGTGGCGGCGTCGCAGGCGTCTTCTTCCCTGAGGAGCTCGAGCGGCAGCGGATCGAGCGCGACGCGCCAGTCTTGCATGTCGGCCTGAGGGAGGTGGGTTGCGTCGGCGGGGGGGCTGGACGCGGCGGAGGGTGTGGCGGGTGTGGAGGGCGTGGAAGAGCTCGAGGGCGCAGAGGGGCCCGAGGGCGTAGAGGGGCCCGAGGGCGCGGCGCGTGCTCGGGCCAGCCAGCGCGCGGCCAGCGCGGTGGGAGCGCAGCCCGGCAAGGCGACGAAGCCGAGCTCGGCAAGGCCTTCTTGCAGGGCGGCCTCGATCGGCGCCGCGCCGCCGAACAGGCGCAGGCAGGAGGAGATCTCCAGCAACACCGCGTCCGGCGCGGACAGGCTGATCCGCGGGCTGAAGCGTCCGGCCCAGGTGGCGATCTCGGCGAGGGCCTCGGCCTCGCGCGCCGGGTCGCGCGGCTGCAGGCGCAGTTCGGGCAGCAGGGCCAGGGCGCTCGCGGCGCGTTGCCCCGCTTCGATGCCGGCCGCGCTCGCCGCCGCGCTGG
>NZ_AMXF01000564.1 GCF_000310225.1 Thauera phenylacetica B4P | reverse complement strand
AGGCCGGGGCGCAGCAGTACGAGCCCATGGCGGCCAGCGTGCGCGCCGCGCTGCATGCCGCGGTCAGCGACGCCGCGGCGCCGACGCTGCCGATCCCCGACGCCGGCGAGCGTGCGCAGTGGCTCGCCGAGATGTCGCGCCGGCTGGCGAAACGCATCCCGGACGAGGCCTACCGCGAGGAACTCCTCACCAGCATCCACTACGAGGCCACGCGCGCGGGGCTGGACCCGCAGATGGTGCTCGGCCTGATCCAGGTCGAGAGCGCCTTCCGCAAGTACGCGATCTCCTCGGCGGGCGCGCGCGGCTACATGCAGGTGATGCCGTTCTGGATCAAGGTCATCGGCCGCACGGACGACAACCTCTTCCACATGCGCACCAACCTGCGCTACGGCTGCACCATCCTGCGCCACTACCTCGACATCGAGAAGGGCAACCTCTTCCGCGCCCTGGGCCGCTACAACGGCAGCCTGGGCAAGCCGGACTACCCCAACCTGGTCCGCGCCGCCTGGGAGCGCCACTGGAGCTGGAAACCCCAGCAGCTCGCCGCCGCAGGCGCCGCAGCGCCGCAGGCCGGCGCCGCGACGGGGCGCTGACACCGCGAGGCTTTCGCCACCCGCGAGCCGGGCCGGGCCGGCCG
>NZ_AMXF01000563.1 GCF_000310225.1 Thauera phenylacetica B4P | reverse complement strand
CTCGGCGTCGATGTCGCCCCGCGCCTGGCCACGCTGAAGGTCGCCGAGCCGCCCAAGCGCAGCGCCGGTGAGCGCGTGGCCGACGTGGCCCAGCTGGTCGACAAACTCAAGAACGTTGCGAAGGTGATCTGAACATGGCCATTCTCGTTATCGCGGAACACGACAACCAATCGATCAAGGCGGCCACGCTCAACACCGTGAGCGCAGCCGGCAAGCTGGGCGGCGACGTCCATGTGCTGGTGGCGGGTGCCGGCTGCGGCGCCGCGGCCGAAGCCGCGGCCAAGGTCGCCGGCGTGGCCAAGGTGCTGGTGTGCGACGCGCCGCAGTACGAGGCGCAGACCGCCGAGAACGTCGCCGAGCTGGTCAGGGGCCTGGCCGGCGGCTACAGCCACGTGCTCGCGCCGGCCTCCACCGCGGGCAAGAACATGCTGCCGCGCGTGGCCGCGCTGCTCGACGTGGCGCAGATCAGCGACATCGTCGCGATCGAATCCGCCGACACCTTCGTGCGTCCGATCTACGCCGGCAACGCGCTCGCCACCGTCAAGAGCGCCGATGCGATCAAGCTGATCACGGTGCGCACCACCGCGTTCGACGCCGCCGAAGCCGGCAGCAACGCCGCGCCGGTCGAGGCGGTCGCCGC
>NZ_AMXF01000562.1 GCF_000310225.1 Thauera phenylacetica B4P | reverse complement strand
CCGGCACCTGGCGCAGCTCGAGCGCGCCGGTCGAATCCACGATGCGCGCATCGCGCGGCAGGAAGGGCAGGTGCACCGCGGCCGAGCCGGCGGCGATGATGCAGTGCTTGAACTTCACCACCTTCTTCGCGCCGGTCTTGTCCTGGCTCGCGCCGGTGGTCTCCTCGACTTCCAGGTGGTGGGGGTCGAGGAAGCTGCCGTAGCCGCGGATGACGTCGACCTTGCGCGCCTTGGCCATGCCCGAGAGCCCACCGGTGAGCTTGCCGATCACGCCGTCCTTGTGCTTCCGGAGCGCGTCGACGTCCACCGTCGGCTTTGCAAACACGATGCCCGCCTTGTCGACATGCTCGGCCTCCTCGATCACCGCCGCCACGTGCAGCAGCGCCTTGGAGGGGATGCAACCCACGTTCAGGCACACGCCGCCCAGCGTCGCATAGCGCTCGATGATCGCGGTCTTGAGCCCCAGGTCGGCGGCGCGGAAGGCCGCCGAGTAGCCGCCCGGGCCGGCGCCGAGCACGACCAGGTCGTATTCGGCATCGGCCGCGCCGGTGTGGCTCGCCGCCGCGGGGGCGGCGCTCGGCGTGGCGGCAGGAGCGGCGGACGCCGCGGATGGTGCAGGTGCGGAGGCCGGCGCCGTGTTC
>NZ_AMXF01000561.1 GCF_000310225.1 Thauera phenylacetica B4P | reverse complement strand
CGGCCGCGGCGGCGGCGGCGCTGCGCGCGGCGATGGGCCTGGTGCCGGCGCCCAACGGCGAGCGCGCGGCGGCGCTGGTGCTGGCGGCGGAGAACCTCGCCGACCACCTCACCCACTTCTACCTCTTCTTCATGCCCGACTTCGCGCGCGCGGCCTATCGCGGCCACGCCTGGCACGCCGCCGCGTGCGCGCGCTTCAAGGCGGTCGAGGGCAGCGCCACCGCCGAGGTGCTGCCGGCGCGCGCGGCCTTCCTGGAGCTCACCGGCACGCTCGCCGGCAAGTGGCCGCATACGCTGGCGCTGCAGCCCGGCGGCAGCACGCGCGCGGTGGCGATGAACGACAAGCTGCGCCTGCTCGCGCTGCTGCGCCGCTTCCGCGCCTTCCTCGAGACGCGGCTGTTCGCCGACACGCTGGAGGCGGTGGCGGCGCTCGACTCCGAGGCCGCGCTGTGGCGCTGGTGCGATGCGCGCGCGCCCCACGAGGGCGACTTCCGCCACTTCCTCGCGATCGCCCGCGCGCTCGGGCTCGCCAGCCTCGGCCGCGGCCACGACCGCTTCCTGTCCGGCGGCGCCTACCGGCTCGACGACGCGCCGCTGTTCACCGCCGGGCTGTGGCGGGCGGGCAGCGCCGCCGTGGAGGCGTTCGACCCGGCCGCGATCCGCGAGGACGGC
>NZ_AMXF01000560.1 GCF_000310225.1 Thauera phenylacetica B4P | reverse complement strand
CGCGCTCGGCTGGACAGCGCGCTTCGACTGCCCGCCGCGCGGACTTTGTGCCGAGGTCGGCGCCGACCTCGCCGCCCTGCGCGCCGCGCTCCCCGCCCTGCGCGCGGTCGCACCGTACGAGGCGGAGGATTGCGCGCGCGCCGGTGCGGGCGGGGTCGCCGCGCTGCCTGCGACCGTCGATGCGGTGGCCTTCAGCGAGGAGGATCGCGCGCGCCTCGAGGACGAGCTTGCCGCCGCCGGCCTGCGCGTCGTCGCGAGTAGCCGCTACAAGCTGCGGGTCAGCGGCGAGGCGGGTGCGGTCGCGCGGCTGCGCGACGCGGTCGGGGTGAAGATCGCCGATCCGGGCACCCTCCCGCGCACGGCCTCGGCGTCCTTGCGGCTCGCGATCGGTGCCGCCGAATCGTTGGAGGCAGCGGGTGGCGGGACGGCCGCCCCGGGCGGCGGCGAGGGCGAACTGATCGCGTTCGCCGACACCGGCCTGGGAAGCGGCGCGACGGATGCGCCGCACCCGGATTTTGCCGGGCGGGTGCAGGCGATCCATAGCTGGCCGCTCGCGCCCGGATGGTCGGCCTTCGTGCGCGCTCCGGGCGCGGACGACGGCGGCGCGGACCGCGGCAGCGGCCATGGCACCCACGTGGCGGGGCTGGCCGCGGGCGACGGCGGCATGAGCGCCGGCAG
>NZ_AMXF01000559.1 GCF_000310225.1 Thauera phenylacetica B4P | reverse complement strand
GAGCGCGCGGCCTGGCTGCGTGCGCAGGCCCGAGGATGACGTGGCCGCTGCGGGCGGCGGCGGCGCGGACCCTGGCGGGCTCGGGCGCGCGCGACACCGCCGGCGTTTGCGCCTAGACTGAAGCACTGCGGCGTGCGCGAGGCGCATGCCGCGATCCCGATCCCCCGCCCGCAGGAAGCATCCGCATGGTCTTCAAGCTCACCGTCTTTGCCGCCATCCTGGTCGCGATCGCGGTGCTCGGCGTTCGTGGTTACACGGCATCGGTGCGCCGGTTCGAGGCCGCGCGGGGGCTGCGCGGCGAGGGCGAGCCCGGCGATCCGGGCGCAGGCTGAACCTTCCCCCGGCGCTGGCCGACACCTAAAAGGAGAACAAGATGTCCGATCGCGTCTACAAGCTCGTCGAAGTCGTCGGCACCTCGCACGAGGGCACCGACGCCGCCATCCGCAATGCGATCGAGACCGCTGCGCGCACGATCCGCCACATCGACTGGTTCGAGGTGGTGGAGACGCGCGGCCACGTGGTCGACGGCAAGGTCGCGCACTTCCAGGTCACGCTCAAGCTCGGCTTCCGCCTCGAGAGCGAGTGAAGCGAGCCGGATCGCGCCGCCGCAGCCTGCGGCGGCGCGATCCGCTGCAGGTGTTCAGATCGCGGTGGCCCCGGTGATCTCGTGCAGGCGGGACAGG
>NZ_AMXF01000558.1 GCF_000310225.1 Thauera phenylacetica B4P | reverse complement strand
CGGCTGCGCCCGCTCCTCGGCCTGCGCCGTGCGCAGCTGCTCGGGTGGGCGCGCGCGCACGGCCTCGCCTGGGTGGAGGACGAGAGCAACGCCGAGCTGCGCTTCGCCCGCAACGCCCTGCGCCAGCGCCTGCTGCCGGTGGCGGAGGACCTCTTCCCCGCGGCGGTGCCCACGCTGGCGCGCGCTGCCGCGCATTTCGCCGAGGCCGACGTGCTGCTCGGCGAGCTGGCCGCGATCGATGCCGCGGCCTGCGGTGTGCCTGCGCTGCGCGGCGCGGGCTTCGTCGTACTGCGCCGCGCAGGCTTCCTCGCGCTGAGTGCGGCGCGCCAGGTCAACCTGCTGCGCTGGCTGCTGCGCGGGTCCGGTGCGCCCTTGCCCGGCTCCTTGCCGCTCGGCGAGGCCCTGCGCCAGCTGCGCGCGTGCGATCCCGCCCACCCCTTGCGCCTGCCGCTCGGCGCCTGGGCGTGCTGCGCCTACCGCGACCGCGTGTGGGTGGAGCCGGCGCAGCCGCCCGCGCCGCAGGGGCTGTGCTGGCAGGGCGAGGCGGTGATGCGCTGGGGCGGGGATGAAGTGCACCTCGTGGCGTCGATCGGCGAGGGCCTGGAGCGCGCTCGCCTGGAGCGCGCCGCAGAGGTCCGGCTCGCGCCGCGGGGCGAGGGCCTGCGCCTGCGCCTGCACCCGGCGCGGCCG
>NZ_AMXF01000557.1 GCF_000310225.1 Thauera phenylacetica B4P | reverse complement strand
GCGAAGCGGCTCGCGCGCACCCTGCTCGAGCGCTACGGCGAGCGCATCCGCGCCCGCCTCGAGGCCGGCAAGGCGGCGGGCGAGGTGTCGGCGGCGCTGGACATCGACGCGGCGGTGACGCTCTTCGTGGGCACCCTGCAGGGGCTGATCATGCAGTCCATGCTCGCGGGCGAGCTCGCGCGCATCCGGCGGGACGCGCCGCGCGTCTTCGCCATCTACCTGGCCGGCATCCGGAGCGCGACATGAGCCTGCTCAAGACCAAGGCGCGCACGCTCGCGCTGATCGCGGTGATCGTCCCGCTGCTGGCGGTGTTCGCGAATGTGGCGATGCGCTCGGGCCCGCTCGCGCCGGTCAAGGTCACGGTGGCGCGGGTGGAGGAGGGCGTGGTGGCGCCCGCGCTGTTCGGCATCGGCACGGTGGAGGCGCGCCACGCCTACCGCATCGGCCCCACCGCGGCGGGACGGGTCAAGCGGGTCGACGTGCAGGTGGGCGAGCGCGTGCGCGCCGGGCAGCTGCTCGCCGAGATGGAGGCGGTCGACCTCGCCGATCGCATCCGCGCCCAGGAGGCCGCGCTCGGGCGGGCCGAGGCGGTGGTGCGCGAGGCCGAGGCGCGCCAGGGCTTTGCGCGCGCGCAGGCGCGACGCTACGACCAGCTCGGCAGCCTGCAGGCGGCGAGCGCGGAGATTGCGGCGGG
>NZ_AMXF01000556.1 GCF_000310225.1 Thauera phenylacetica B4P | reverse complement strand
TCGCCCGGGACCGTGAGCTCGCAGTTGCCGCCCTGCTCGGCGGCGAGGTCGACGATCACGCTGCCCGGCTTCATGCTCTGCACCATCTCGGCGGTGATCAGCTTGGGTGCGGGTTTGCCCGGAATCAGGGCGGTGGTGATCACGATGTCGGCGTCCTTGGCTTCGCGCGCGTACATCGCGCGCTGCGCCGCCTGGAAGCCCTCGCTCATCACCTTCGCGTAGCCGCCGCCGCCCGAGCCTTCCTCGTCGTAATCGACCTTGACGAACTCGCCACCGAGCGACACCACCTGGTCGGCGACCTCGGCGCGGGTGTCGTTGGCGCGCACGACCGCGCCCAGGTTGGCGGCCGTGCCGATGGCCGCCAGGCCGGCGACGCCAGCCCCGGCGATGAAGACCCTGGCCGGCGGGATCTTGCCCGCGGCGGTGATCTGGCCATTGAAGAAGCGGCCGAAGGCGTTCGCCGCCTCGATCACCGCGCGGTAGCCGCTGATGCCGGCCATGGACGACAGCGCGTCCATCTTCTGCGCGCGGCTCAGCTGCCGTGGCAGGCAGTCGATCGCGAGCACGGTGGCCTTGCGTGCCTGCAAGGCTTCCATCAGCTCGGGGTGCTGCGCCGGCCAGACGAAGCCGATCAGCGTCGCGCCTTCGCGCAGCATGCCGACCTCGTCCAGCGTGGGCGGGCGCACCTTGAAGACGA
>NZ_AMXF01000555.1 GCF_000310225.1 Thauera phenylacetica B4P | reverse complement strand
GCGCACGCCGGCGCAGGCCGCCTTCCTCGCCGCCTGGGAGCGCGCCACCGGCAGCGCGCGCATCCCGGTGCCGCCCGCCGCCGCGCAGGGCTACGACTCGATGCTGCTGCTCGCCGCGGCGATCCGCCAGGCCGGCAGCCTGGAGGGCCCGCGCATCCGCGAGGCCCTGGAGAACCTGGATGCAGAGGTCGCGGGCGTGATCATGCGCTACCGCCGCCCCTTCTCCCCCGACAACCACGAGACCCTCCTCCGCGCACGCCAGATCCACCTCGGAGAGATCCGCGACGGCGCCGTGGTGTTCGCCCACGAGGCGACGCCGGACCAGACAGGACCATGAGGCCAGCCAGGCAGGAAGTCCCTTTCATGTTCACCAGGTGAAAACCTATTGCACATCGCGAAAAGTCGTTTTATATTCTGAAACGCTGACCGTGCGGCAGCCGGCATGGTCGTGCCCGTAACCAAAAACCCGCCTGTCCCACCTGACAGGAATCGCCAACTGAACGTCATGAGGAGACAAACCATGACCGGAATCAGCACCGTTCTCCCGCAAACCGACTCGGATGCGCAGGAGACGAAGGAATGGCTGGACGCCCTGGCCGCCGTCGTCGAACACGAAGGCCCCGAGCGCGCCCACTACCTGATCGAGACCCTGATCGCGACGGCGCGCCAGGAAGGGGTGAACATCCCCTACTCGGCGACG
>NZ_AMXF01000554.1 GCF_000310225.1 Thauera phenylacetica B4P | reverse complement strand
CCGCGCGGCCGCGCGCGCCGGCGAGCTCGTGCACGAAGCAGTCGCACAGCGCGAGCGCTTCGAGCGCGGCCAGGCGTTCGCGCAGCGGCGCGGCGAGCGCGGCGCCGTCGGGCAGCAGGGCCACGTGCTCGGCGAGCGAGTCGAGCTGGTAGCGCAGCGCACGCGGGTTGTCGCCGTCGAGCATCACCAGCTCGGCCACCGGCTGCGGCGCCAGGCCACGGGCATGGCGGCTGCGGTAGCGCAGCTCGGCATCGGTGATGGCGAGCAGCACCTTCAGCCCGCCTTGCGCGGGCTCGAGCAGCAGCGCCGACAGCGCGGCGGCGAGGAACTGCAGGCGCTCGATGCGCCGCCCGATCGACAGGAAGCGCCAGCCGGCATCGCGCGGCATGCTCTCGATGACGAAGCCCGACAGCGTCACCAGCGACAGCAGCGACTCGTCCAGGCGCTGCATCGCCTCGCCCACGCGGGGGGCCTGCGCCGGCGCCGCGGCGAACGCCGACAGGCGGTTGTAGATGCGCCAGCTGTCCGGCGACAGGCGGTCGCGCACCAGGGCGGCGAGGCGCAGCACCTGGCGCAGGTTGGCCACCACGCTGCCGGGCTGGGCGGGGTCGAAGAGCGCCGCGGCGAGCGCTGCAGGCGGTGGGAGTGGGTCCGCGGCGGGCGTCGGCGCGGCGGACACGCAGGCCGCAGGGGTCTGCGCCGCGGCGGCGGCCGTGGCCA
>NZ_AMXF01000553.1 GCF_000310225.1 Thauera phenylacetica B4P | reverse complement strand
CGCAGCTCGCCGCCGGCGAGCAGTCCGCCGGCGGCGAGCAGGGTGAGCAGCAGCAGGGCGGCGATCAGGGCCTGGCCGCCGGACGGGTCGGGATCGCGTCGGGCGCGCGTGGACGCGGGGAGCGCGGGTGGCCTGCAGGCGTGTCGCTGTGGTCCGCGCAGTGCGCCCGGAGCGGTCGCGGTCACGGCCGTGCTCCACTGGCGGCGAGGGCGGGCGCGGCGGTCATGAGGGCGGACTGCGCAGCGGCGAGGGCGGGCCCTGCCGTGCCTGGGACGGGCTGCGCAGGGTGGGCGTCGGGCTTCGTCTCGCGAGCACCGGGTACCGCCTGCTCGTGTTCGGGATGTGGCTGCGCAGCCTCGACCGCAAGCGTCGCAAGTTCCACGGGCATCGAGTCGCCGCTGCGCAGCCGCGTGCGCCGTCCGGGTGGCGACACCGCGGCTGCGTCGCCGGTCACCGGGCGCAGGCCGAGCGCGCGGGCGGACTGCCAGCTGCCCTCGACCCAGAGCAGGACCTCGCCGTCGGGGCGTCGCAGGATGCCGTCGATGCGCCGGGCGATGGGGGCGGGCGGTGGGCTGTAGGCAGGCGGGCAGGCTGCGGGTTCCGCCGCGGGGGGCGGGGGCGGCTCGGGTTCGGGTGCGACCATCGCCGCGGTGGCGGGGGGAGGTGGCTCGACGTCGAGGGCTGCGCGCGCGGCGCGTTCGGCCTCCCGCGCGGCCAGCTCCGCCTCTTC
>NZ_AMXF01000552.1 GCF_000310225.1 Thauera phenylacetica B4P | reverse complement strand
CCGTCGATGCGCGGGCGGTGCGCGCGCGCGCCGTCGAGCTCGGCGGCCATGCCACGGCCTTCCGCGCCGGCGATCGCGCTGCCGGCGTGTTCCAGCCCCTGGCGGCGCCGCTCGCGGTGGTGCATCGCCGGCTCAAGCTGGCCTTCGACCCCGCGGGGATCTTCAACCCCGGCCGCCTCTACCCGGAGCTTTGAGCCATGCAGACCCAGCTCGCCGATTTCATCCGCGACACGCCCGAGGGCCGCGAGGCCGAGGAGATCCTGCGCAAGTGCGTGCATTGCGGCTTCTGCACCGCCACCTGCCCGACCTACCAGCTGCTCGGTGACGAGCTCGACGGTCCGCGCGGACGCATCTACCTGATCAAGCAGGTGCTCGAGGGCGCCGCGCCCACCGCGAAGACCCGCCTGCACCTCGACCGCTGCCTCACCTGTCGTTCCTGCGAGTCGACCTGCCCCTCGGGCGTGCATTACAGCCGCCTGCTCGACATCGGCCGGGCGGTAGTCGCCGAGCGCGTGCCGCGCCAGGGCGGCGAGGCGCTGGTGCGGCGCACGCTGCGCGAGTTTGTGCCGCGGCCCAGGCTGTTCGGCCTGGCGATGGGGGCCGGGCGCGCGGTGCGCGCGCTGCTGCCCAAGTCGCTGCAGGACAAGGTGCCCACGCTGCGCCCGGCGGGTGCGTGGCCGGCGCCGCGCCATGCGCGCCGGGTGATCGCGCTCGCCGGTTGCGCGCAGCCG
>NZ_AMXF01000551.1 GCF_000310225.1 Thauera phenylacetica B4P | reverse complement strand
CCGCGCTGCAGGGCGAGCAGCCGGGTGGCGATGGCCTCGGCGCGTGCGCCGAAGCCGGCCGGCGGCGGGCGGCGCTCGAGCGCTCCCTCGATGCTCAGCAGGGCGGTGGCGACCTCCATGCCCGCCGTCTCGGCGAACTGCAGCGGGTCGCGGCGCAACCAGCGCGCGAAGTCGAGCAGGGCGGTGCACAGGGTGCGTACGCCGGGGCGGCCGAGCGCCTCGGCGGGGGCGGTCATCGCCGTGACGGCGTCCTCGAAGCGGGGCAGGGCGACCGCGGTGCCCGAGCAGAAGGCCTCCCAGTGCTCGCGCGCCGCGCCGAGGCGGGCGGAGAGCGTGCCGAGCAGCGGGGCGATCGGCGCCTCGCCGACCTCCGATCCTGCGTCGGGGAGCTGCGCGTCGAGCTGCCAGCACGCGCGCACCGCGCGCTGCTGCTCGGTGTGCACCGGCGCGGACGCGATCTGGTACAGGAGCTCGCGCAGCAGGCGGTCCGGGACCGCGGGCGTGCCGGCCAGCAGGCGGCGGAACTGGGCGTCGAGCTGGGTGCACAGGCGCTTCACCGCCGGATCGGGCTGTAACCCGCCGTGGATCAGGGCGTCGTAGAAGGCGAGGCTGGCCCACCACAGGCTGCGCGTGGCCGGGCTGCGCTGCTGCGCCTCGACCTCGGTGATCGCGTCGCGCATGATGCGGGCGCCTTCGCCCGCCGCTCCCTTGCGCAGCCACTCCAGCAGGCCGCGC
>NZ_AMXF01000550.1 GCF_000310225.1 Thauera phenylacetica B4P | reverse complement strand
GTCGCGCGCTGGTGCTCGCGCCCGCGAATGCGGCCGAGGCCGCGCTTGCGCGCAGCGCCACGGTGCTGCCGGCCGACAGCCTGGGCGCGGTGTGCGCGCATCTCAACGGGCACACCCGCCTCGAACCCGCACCCGCGCTGGCCCCCGAAGACGCGGACGGCGCCGGACTGCCCGACCTCGCGGACGTGCGCGGCCAGCTGCAGGCGCGACGTGCGCTCGAGGTCGCCGCGGCGGGCGGGCACTCGCTGCTGCTGTTCGGGCCGCCGGGCACCGGCAAGTCGATGCTGGCACAGCGCCTGCCGGGCGTGCTGCCGGCGATGGACGAGGACGAGGCGATCGAGGCCGCCGCGGTGGCCTCGATCGAGGGGCGCTTCGATCCGCACGGCTTCCACCGCCGGCCGTTCCGCGCGCCGCACCACTCGGCCTCGGCGGCGGCGCTGGTGGGTGGCGGCGCGGTGCCGCGCCCGGGCGAGATCTCGCTCGCGCACCATGGCGTGCTGTTCCTCGACGAGCTGCCCGAATTCGACCGCCGCGTGCTCGAGTCCCTGCGCGAGCCGCTGGAGACCGGCACCGTCACGGTGTCGCGTGCGCGCCGGCGCGCGGAGTTCCCCGCCCGCTTCCAGCTCGTCGCCGCGATGAACCCCTGTCCCTGCGGAAACCTCGGCGATCCCCGCCGCGCCTGCCGGTGCACGCCGGACCAGGTCGCGCGCTACCGTGGGCGGCTGTCGGGCCCGCTGCTCGA
>NZ_AMXF01000549.1 GCF_000310225.1 Thauera phenylacetica B4P | reverse complement strand
TCGCTGCGGATCGTGGTGAGGTCGTAGAACACCACCGACAGATCCTGGTCGATCAGCGGGCGCAGCAGCCCGGCGACCACGGCATCGACCTCGTCCTGGTGATCCATCAGCGCATCGAGGCTGCGCAGCAACTGCTGGTGCGTGACCGCCTTCGGCCCGAAGTCGGGCAGCGCCACGGTCTGTACCCAGCGCAGCACGCCGAGCTTGGATTCGGGGTCGCACAGGCGGTTGAGCACCATCAGCCGGATCAACGCTTCCACGTCCGTGGTGCGGCGCGTGCGGCGAAACACCCGGCGCAACTCCGAGAAGCCCAGCGACTTCCACAGCTCGGTCAGCGCCCACACGTTACCGAGCGCGCGCGCGGACTCGAACGACAGCGTCGGTGCCGGCGGCTTGGCGGCCATCGGTTCGCGGCCGGTGATCTTCAACAGACCGTTAATCACCGCGTCGAGCGAACCATCGACCTGCTCGGCGCGGCCGAGCGTGGCGACGGTGCGCTTCTTCACCCGTCCCGCCTCGTCACGATAGGACTCGACGAGCTGGACGTAGCGGCGGCCTCCGGAGGTGGTGAGCTTGACGTGCATGCCGCCACTCTACCCAGGCACAAAGCCTCGTCAAGTTTGAAGGTGACTGTTACAAACGTGCCACCACAGCACTTTTGCGATCATGGCCTTCAAACCCGCGCCAGCGCTGAAGGCACTTTCCGAAAAGGGGCGAAAATCGGGGTTAAGTGTCGAACCCCGG
>NZ_AMXF01000548.1 GCF_000310225.1 Thauera phenylacetica B4P | reverse complement strand
GCGCCGGGTTCAGGGGCGTCGGCGCGGGCGTCGGCGGGTGCCGCCGGGGTGGCGGCCGGGAGGTGGCGCTCCAGCACCGCACGCAAGGCCTCGATCTGCACCGGCTTGACGAGGTAGTCGTCCATGCCGGCGTCGAGGCAGCGCCGGTCTTCGCCGCGCAGGGCGTTGGCGGTGACCGCGACGATGGCCAGGCGCCGGCACGGGTCCTCCTCGGCGCGGATGCGCGCGGCCAGCGTGTAGCCGTCCATGTTGGGCATGTGGAGGTCGGTCAGCAGCAGGTCGTAGGGGCCTTCGCGCCAGCGCGCGAGCGCCTCCTGGCCGTCCTCGGCCAGCTCGCAGGACAGCCCGAGCAGGTCGAGCTGGCGGGTGATGACCTTGCGGTTGATGTCGTTGTCCTCGGCGACGAGGATGCGTGCGGCCGCCATCTGCGGATCGAGCCCGGCGACCGCGGACGCGCCGCGGCGCTGCGTCGGCCCGCACCCCCCTTCGGCGGCGTCGCGCCCGCAGGCGACGGCCACCGCGCGGATCAGCTCGTCGCGGTGCACGCCTTCACGGTCGAGCGTGAACAGGCCGGGGCCCTGCTGGCGTGCCTGGCGGCGCGCGCCATGCAGGATGAGCAGGATGCCGGGGCGGCGCGGCGGGGGAAGCTGTTGCCAGCGCGCGTGCGCCGCCGGCGCCAGCGGCCGGTCGACGAGCAGCACGGCCTCGTGCGCGGCCGCGGCGAGGAACTGCAGCGCCTGCTCGCT
>NZ_AMXF01000547.1 GCF_000310225.1 Thauera phenylacetica B4P | reverse complement strand
CCGCAGTGCGGCCCGCGGCGGTCATCGCGCGAGCGCATCGGCGGCGCGCCGGACGCGCCCGCCCCGACCGCTCCGGCGCCACCTCAACGCCACATGTCGCGCATCTTCGCGGCGAGGTCGATCGCGGCCTGGCGCGAGGCCGGCGAACCCTGCAGCTCGGGCGCCGGTGACGGCCAGCTCGTCTGCTCGAAGTGCCCGAGCAGACGGTTGGGGATGAAGCGGCTGCGTCCGGCATAGACATGGCGATCGCCCAGGCCCATCTGCTGGGTGACGTGGAAGCGCTGCGGCACGATCAGGTCGAGGCCGTCCTTCGCGCGCGTCATCGCCACGTAGAGCAGGCGGCGCTCCTCCTCGATCTCGGCGCTGTTGCGCGTGGCGACGTCCGACGGGATGCAGCCGTCAACCACGTTGAGCACGCTCACCGCGCTCCACTCCTGACCCTTGCCCGAGTGGATGGTCGACAGGATCAGGTAGTCCTCGTCGAGCAGCGGCATGCCGGCCTCGCCGCTGGTGGCGCTGGGCGGGTCGAGGGTGAGCTCGGTGAGGAAGCGCTGCCGGCTCGGGCTTGTGGCGGCGATGCGCGCGAGCTGCTGGATGTCGAGCGCGCGCACCGCGAAGTCGTCGTACAGGCGCGGCATCTGCGCCTCGTACCAGCGGCAGGCGAGCTCGAAGTCGGTCGGCCAGGGCACCCCGCCCCTCGCCCCGCCGATAAAGGTATTCGCGCCTGCCGGCGCTCCTGCATGAGCTTCCGGA
>NZ_AMXF01000546.1 GCF_000310225.1 Thauera phenylacetica B4P | reverse complement strand
TGGCCGGCGAGGCGCCCGCCGCCACCGCCGAGCGCCTGGCGCTGGAGAAGGCGCGCGCGGTCGCCGCGCGCTGGCCCGGCGCGCTGATCATCGGCTCGGACCAGGTCGCCCACCTCGGCGACGAAGTCTTCGGCAAGCCCGGCACCGAGGCGCGCGCGATCGCGCAGCTGCAGCGCATGAGCGGCCGGACCGTGGTCTTCCACACCGCGCTCGCCGTGCTCGACACGCGCAGCGGCCACGCCCGCGTAGAGGGCGTGCCGACGCACGTGCGCTTCCGCACCCTCGGCGACGAGGAGATCCGCCGCTACGTCGAGCGCGAGCGCCCGCTCGACTGCGCCGGCAGCGCCAAGTCCGAAGGCCTGGGCATCACCCTGCTCGATGCGATGAGCGGCGACGATCCCACCGCGCTGATCGGCCTGCCGCTGATCGCGCTCTCGCGCATGCTGCGCGCAGCCGGGGTGGCGCTGCCGTGAGCGACGCGAGCCCGCCGCGCGGCAGCCTCTACCTCGTGCCCGTCGCCCTCGGCGAGCACACGCCGTGGGCGCACTTCCTGCCCGCGCAGGCGCAGGCGATCACCGCCGGCCTGCGCCACTTCGTGGTTGAGACGGCGCGCGCGGCGCGCGCCCACCTCAAGCAGCTCGACTATCCCCACCCGCTGCGCGAGACCGACATCCGCGAGCTGCCCGCCGAGGCCGCCGACGCGGCGCTCGACGCGCTGCTCGCGCCCGCGCTTGCCGGCGCCGACCTCGGCCTGCTCTCCGACGCCGGC
>NZ_AMXF01000545.1 GCF_000310225.1 Thauera phenylacetica B4P | reverse complement strand
GCGCCCGCCCCGACGGCGGCTCCCGCGCCTGCGCCCAAGCCGGCACCCAAGTCCCCCGCCGCGCCGGTCGCGGCTGCGGAGCCCGCGGCGGCGCCGAGCCTGGTCGACACCCTGATGGAGGATCCGGCCCTGCTCTATGGCGGAGGTGGCATCCTCGCCCTGCTGCTGGCCTACGCCGGGCTCAAGGCCCGCCAGCGCCGCAAGGAAGAAGAGATCCGCGCGGCCGAGGCCGCGCTCGGTGCCGCCTCGGTGGGCACGGGGGGCCAGAGCGTGTTCGCCGGCACCGGCGGGCAGAGCGTCGACACCGGCGCGACCAGCATCATGCACACCGACTTCAGCCACTCCGGCCTGTCCGCGATCGACGCCGACGAAGGTGTGGACCCGGTGGCCGAGGCGGACGTCTACATGGCCTACGGCCGCGACGCGCAGGCCGAGGAGATCCTGCAGGACGCGCTCAAGGCCGACCCGGCCCGCGCCGCGATCTACCTCAAGCTGCTGGAGATCTACGCCCAGCGCCGCAACAACCGCCAGTTCGAGACCGTGGCGAGCGAGCTGTTCGCGCGCACCGGCGGTCAGGGCCGCGACTGGGAGAAGGCCGCGGCGCTGGGCCGCCGGCTCGACCCCGAGAATCCCCTCTACGCCACCGAGCCCGGCGAGGCCGTCGCACAGCGCGTTCCGCAGGGCCAGCCCGCGGTGGCGCCGACGCCCGCTGCGGCAGCGGTTGCGGTTGCAGGCGCCGTCGCGGGCTCGGCCGCTGCCGCTGCGGCTGCCGC
>NZ_AMXF01000544.1 GCF_000310225.1 Thauera phenylacetica B4P | reverse complement strand
CTCGCCGACGACCCGGGGCTCGCCGCGCGCATCGCCGACAAGGCCCGCCGCCGCGCCGCCGACGAGGCCGCGAAGCCGCTCGCCGCCTACCGCGCCGCCGAGCTCGACATGATGCGGCGCAATTTCTACGGTTTCGACCCGAGCTACCATGTGGCGCGCTACCACTTCGTGCTGAAGAGCCCGCAATCGTGGACGCCGCGCCACCTCGCCCGCCATCGCGAGCTGGGCTGGCGGGCGCCCGCCGCATCCGCCGCCTGAAGGAAACGCCTCCCGCCATGCCCGCCCCGACCCTGCCCACCGTCCTCGTCGTCGATGACGAGCTGCGCTCGCAGGAGGCGCTGCGGCGCACGCTGGACGAGGAGTTCGAGGTGTTCACCGCCTCGTCGGCGGCGGAGGCGCTGGAGATCCTCGCGCGCGAGTGGATCCAGGTCGTGCTCACCGACCAGCGCATGCCGGGCACCTCGGGCGTGGCGCTGCTGCGCGAGGTGCGCGAGCGCTGGCCGGACGCAGTGCGCATCATCGTCTCGGGCTACACCGACTCCGAGGACATCATCGCCGGCATCAACGAGGCCGGCATCTTCCAGTACCTGCTCAAGCCCTGGCAGCCCGAGCAGCTCCTGCTGACCCTGCGCAACGCCGCGCAGCTGCAGCGCCTGCAGGCCGAGAACGAGCGCCTCGGCCTGGACCTCAAGGTGGCCGCGCCGGTGCTGCGCCAGCGCGTCGCCGGCAAGCGCGAGGCGGTGCGCGGCCGCCAGCGCGGCGGCGCCCTGCTG
>NZ_AMXF01000543.1 GCF_000310225.1 Thauera phenylacetica B4P | reverse complement strand
CGCCGGCGGACTGCTCGCCGGCGGCGAGCTGCGCGCCCGCGCCCACGCGCTCGCCCACGCACGCAGCGTCGAGGCGCTCGCCACCGCGCGCGCCGCACTGATCGGCTATGCGATCAGCTATGCGGAGACCCACCCCGGCGAGGGCTACGGCTTCCTGCCCTGCCCCGACGCCGCCAACACCGGCTCGACCCCGATCGGCGCCTGCGGCGCGCGCGGCACCGCCGCGGTCGGCCGCCTGCCCTGGCGGACGCTCGGCCTTCCCGAGCTGCGCGACGGCTGGGGCGAGTGCCTGTGGTACGCGGTCGCCGGCAGCGTCAAGCACAACCCCAAGCCGCAAGCGCTCAACTGGGACAGCCCCGGGCAGTTCCGCCTGCTCGACCCCGCGGGCCGCGCGCTGCCGGTGGCGGCCGCAGACGGCATGGCGGTCGCGGTCGTGTTCAGCCCGGGACCTCCGCGCTCCGGACAGATCCGCCCGGGTACCCGGGGCACGAGCTGCGCCGGCGGAGCTTCGACGGCCGATCTCGCCCACTACCTCGACCCCGGCCACCCGCGGGCGGGGAGCGGCGAAATCGACATCGCCCTCCATCCGGCCACCCTCGACGAAGAGGCGCCCAACGACCTCGCCGCCTGGATCGGCCTCGACGACCTGTTCGACGCGCTGCGCCGGCGCCGCGACCACGCCGGCCATGTCGACGCGATCCTCGCCCGCAGCGCCAACGCGCTCGCCGCCCGGCTCGCGGCCGATCGCGCCGCCTGGCTCGCGCGCCACGCCCG
>NZ_AMXF01000542.1 GCF_000310225.1 Thauera phenylacetica B4P | reverse complement strand
CTCCTCAGCCCTGCAGCTCGGCGCGGTCGCGGAAGTGCGCCAGCGCCTCGGGGTTGGCGAGCGCCTCCTGGTTCTTCACCGCGCGCCCATGCACCACGTTCCTCACCGCCAGTTCGACGATCTTGCCGCTCTTGGTGCGCGGGATGTCCGCCACCTGCAGCACCTTGGCCGGCACGTGGCGCGGCGTGGTGTTGTCGCGGATGGTCTGGCGGATGCGGCGCACCAGCTCGTCGTCGAGCGCGAGCCCCTCGCGCAGCTTCACGAACAGCACCACGCGCACGTCGCTGGGGTTCTGCGGCGGCCAGTCCTGCCCGATCACCAGCGACTCGACGACCTCGTGCAGCTTCTCGACCTGGCGGTAGATCTCCGCGGTGCCGATGCGCACCCCGCCGGGGTTGAGCGTGGCGTCCGAGCGGCCGTAGATGACCAGCCCGCCGTGCGCGGTGATTTCGCAGAAGTCGCCGTGGCACCACACGTTGTCGAAGCGATCGAAGTAGGCGGCGTGGTACTTGCTGCCGTCGGCGTCGTTCCAGAAGCCGATCGGCATCACCGGGAAGGGCTTGCTGCACACCAGCTCGCCCTTTTCGCCGCGCACGGGCTTGCCGTCGTCGTCCCACACGTCCACCGCCATGCCCAGCCCGCGGCACTGGATCTCGCCGCGCCACACCGGCAGCACCGGGGAGCCGAGCACGAAGCAGGAGATGATGTCGGTGCCGCCCGAGATCGAGGAGAGCTGCAGGTCGGCCTTGATGTCGCGATAGACGTAGTCGAAGCCTTCGGG
>NZ_AMXF01000541.1 GCF_000310225.1 Thauera phenylacetica B4P | reverse complement strand
AGCTGCGGCAGCTGCGAACGGGGCGGTCGGGCAGGCGACGCGGGTGCGGACTTCACCGCCGCATTCGCGCCTGCCGGCGCTCCTGCACAAACCACCGCGCGTCCCGCCCACCCCCTGTAGGAGCTGCGGCAGCTGCGAACGGGGCGGTCGGGCAGGCGACGCGGGTGCGGACTTCACCGCCGCATTCGCGCCTGCCGGCGCTCCTACACAAACCACCTCGCGTCCCGCCCCCCCTGTGGGAGCTGCGGCAGCTGCGAACGGGGCGGTCGGGCAGGTGACGCGGGTGCGGACTTCACCGCCGCATTCGCGCCTGCCGGCGCTCCTACACAAACCACCGCGCGTCCCGCCCCCTGTAGGAGCTGCGGCAGCTGCGAACCGGGCGGTCGGGCAGGTGACGCGGGTGCGGACTTCACCGCCGCATTCGCGCCTGCCGGCGCTCCTACACAAACCACCGCGCGTCCCGCCCCCCTGTAGGAGCTGCGGCAGCTGCGAACCGGGCGGTCGGACAGGTGACGCAGGCTCAGTAGGGCGAGGGCGTGCGCGCCACCACCAGGTTGCCGACCCAGCTCGCCCCCCGCCCCTTGAGGCAGCGCGCGAGCTCGTCGAGCGTGGCGCCGGTGGTCATCACGTCGTCGACCACGATCACCCGGCGCCCGTTCACGTCCTCCACGCACTCGAAGGCGCCGCGCGGGCTGCGCAGCCGGGCCTCGCGGTCGAGCCCGGCCTGCGCCGGCAGGTCGCGCAGCTTGCGGACCACGGCGAGTCCGAGCGGCAGCTCGCGCGCACGCGCGAAGC
>NZ_AMXF01000540.1 GCF_000310225.1 Thauera phenylacetica B4P | reverse complement strand
GGCCGGCGAGGCCGCGCAGGCGCTCGACCGAGCGGCGGACGTCGCCAGCGACCCGGCGCTCGCCGCCGAGGCCGCGACCGAGGTCGCCGCCGAACGGGGCCTGGTGTTCTCCCGGCTCGAAGCCGCGCTCTCCAGCGACGGTCGCCATCACCGTCTCGAATCCCTCGCGGTCGAGCTGCCGCAGGGCCGTGTCCGCGCGGCGCTCGCGCTCGACGGTGTGGCGCCCTTCGTGCTCGCAGGCGAGGCGGGCTTCGACGGCATCGTCGAGACCCACGCCGTCGCGGTGCAGGCGACGCTCGCCGACAGCCTGCTCGAGCCCCGCCTGCGCGCCGAGGCCACGCTGGGTGCGGCACGAGCCGAGATCGAGGCCCGCGTCGACAGCTTCGCCGCCGATCCCCTGCGTCGGCTGCGGCTGCAGGCCGGCGGCATCGATCCCGCGGCCTTCGCCGCCGGCGCGCCCAGCGGCGAGTTCGCCATCGACGCAGAGCTCGCCGCCCCCGCCAGCGGCGAGGGCCTGCTCGCCGGCCCGATCCGCGTCACCAACGCCCGCCCGGCCGCGGTGGATGCCGGCGGGATCCCGCTCGAGGCGCTGTCCGCGCAGCTCGACTGGAAGCGCGCCGAGCTCGCCCTCGATGCCCTCGAGCTCCGCCTCGCCGGGGGCGGCTCCATCGCCGGCCGGGTGGCCTGGCGTCCGCCGGGCGTGCCCGAGGTCGGGGAGGGCGGTACACAGCCGGCGTCCGCGGCGACGGATGGCGAGGCCGGCACGGCGGCGGATTCGTCCGCGCCGGCTGCGACCGCG
>NZ_AMXF01000539.1 GCF_000310225.1 Thauera phenylacetica B4P | reverse complement strand
GCCTCGCGCCTACGACCGCTCCGCCCCGCGCGCGGCGGACTCCGCCGGGCCGGCACACGGCGCCAGCGGCGGCGGGAGCTCCTCCGCGCCCGACTCGATCGCATCCCGCCAGCGCCACAGCAGCCCGATCGCCACGAGCTTGAGCACGACCGGCACGAAGCCGTACACCGCCGCGAGCGCGCCGACCGCCGCAGCCTCGCGCGCGCCCGGCGTATAGCCGAGCAGCGCGAGCAGCGGCAGCGCCAGGCCGGCGGCGAGCGCCAGGTTGGCCTTGGTGACGAAGCTCCACCAGCCGAAGCAGGCGCCCGCCTCGAGCGTGGGCACACAGGCGGCTGCGTCGTGCGCGCGCGCTTCGCCTGTCACGCCGACCGCGCCCTCCGTGTGCTGCGAAGGCGCCCGCTCGCGCCCACGCGCCAGCAGGTCGGCGAGCAGCGAGGGCGGCAGGGCGAGATCCGCGCCCAGCGCGAGGCCCGAGAGCACGCAGATGCAGGCGTAGGCGACCAGGTCGCCGCTGCCGAGCAGGCCCGCCCAGGCGAACACCGCCACCGCCAGCGCCATGCCGGCGAGCCAGGCGCGCAGCTTGCCGACGCGCTGCGACAGCCGCGTCCACAAAGGCAGTCCGGCCGCCGCGGCGAGGAAGTAGAGCGCAAGGAAGGCGCCGGCGAGCGCCTCGGCCTGCAGCACGTCGGCGACGAAGAAGAGCACCGTGGCCGAGGGGATCGCGGCGGCGATGCCGTTGGCCGCGAACACCGCGAGCAGGCGGGCGAAACCCGCGTCACCGAGCGCCGTGCGCAGCCCCCGCCA
>NZ_AMXF01000538.1 GCF_000310225.1 Thauera phenylacetica B4P | reverse complement strand
CGGCGAGCAGCCCGCCGCCGCCGTGCACCACCCCGCGCTCCAGCCAGATCGGCCGGCCGTCGCGCTCGATGCGGGTGCGCATCGCCAGCTCGCCGCGCGCGAAGCGCTCGCCCGCGGCCGTGCGGCCGAAGCACAGCATCTCGCTGCCGATGAAGCAGGCATCGCCCTCCAGGCGCACCGCGGTGGTGAGGCCGGCGCGGGCGCCCTCATGCACGATGCTCTCCTGCGGCAGCCACTCGCACACCGCGCCCGGCGCCACCGCGATGTGCTGCTCAAGCACGCCGCGCGCGCCGGCGCTGCGGTACCACTTGCCGGCGCCCGGCGTGGTCAGCAGCGCGTGCGCGCCCGGGCCGACGCGCAGGTCCACCCGCAGCTCGTCGCCGCCGACGATGCCGGCGGGCGGGTGCACCAGCAGGGTGTGGCAGACGGCCTCGCCTTCGGGGTAAAGCGCGCGCTGCACGCGCAGTGGGCCGAAGTGCTCGCGGCGCGCGAGCACGCTGCGTGCACCGCGCCGCTCGTACTCCAGGCGCAGTCCGGCGCGCCAGGGCGTGGGCGCCGCGGCGGCGCCTGGGGCGAGCAGGGAAGCGGCGAGGGAAGGTGGATGCGGGTACATGGGAGACACTTAGCAAGACCCGGGCCAGCTCTCCGAAGGCCCTTCGGCCGGGGCTCGCAGGGGCATTGCAGGTGCGGCGGTGGGGCTGCGCGCTGCGGCGGGGCAGGGTCGACGCCCCAGGCTGGTGCGTTCGCCTGCGGCCGCACCAGCGCGGTGCGACGGCGCGGCGGCGTGGCCTTGCGTCGCGGCTGCGCG
>NZ_AMXF01000537.1 GCF_000310225.1 Thauera phenylacetica B4P | reverse complement strand
GCGAGCCGATGTCGGTGAAGTCGCTGGCGATCGTGTTCGGCGTCGGCGCGCTGCTGTTCCTGCTCGTCGGCCTGTACGCCCCGGCCAGCTTCCTGACCCACTTCACCGTGTTCGTGCTGGCCTGCTTCGTGGGCTACATGGTGGTGTGGAACGTCACGCCCTCGCTGCACACGCCGCTGATGAGCGTCACCAACGCCATCTCGTCGATCATCGCGATCGGCGCGCTGGTGCAGATCGCTCCGCCGCTGGCCGATGGGGCCGGCGATCGCCCCGGGGGGCTGATCGGCGTGCTCGCCTTCGTGGCCATCACCCTAACGGCCGTCAACATGTTCGGCGGCTTCGCGGTCACGCGTCGCATGCTGGCGATGTTCCGCAAATAAGGAGAAGACAATGACCTCCAGTCTGGCCACTGTCTCGTACATCGGCGCCACCATCCTCTTCATCCTCAGCCTGGGCGGGCTCGCCCACCCCGAGACCGCACGCCGCGGCAACCTGTTCGGCATCGCGGGCATGAGCATCGCGGTGCTGGCCACCGTGTTCGGCCCGCAGGTCGGCATGGGCGGCATTCCATGGATCGTCATCGCCCTCGTCATCGGCGCCGCGGTCGGCCTCTACGCCGCGAAGAAGGTGCAGATGACGCAGATGCCCGAGCTCGTCGCGCTGATGCACAGCCTGGTGGGCCTGGCCGCCTGCCTGGTGGGCTTCGCGAGCTACGTGGACACCTCCGTGGTCTTCCCCACCGCCGCCGAGAAGACCATCCACGAGGTGGAGATCTACATCGGCATCCTGATCGGCGCCGTCACCTTCTC
>NZ_AMXF01000536.1 GCF_000310225.1 Thauera phenylacetica B4P | reverse complement strand
ACCCACCGAAGTCCCCGGAATGTCCCCCATGAAACCCCAGCCCGCCCGCCTCGCCCGCTCCCTCTGCCTGGCCTTCGCGCTCGGCGCCGGCGGCGTCGCGACGGCGGCCAGCGGCGACGCCGCCGCCGAGGGCAGCCTGCCCGCGCAGGAGCTCACCCCGCGCACGCTCTATCACTTCCTGCTCGCGGAGATCGCCGGGGCGCGCGGCCAGATCGGCCTGTCGGCCCAGCTCTACCTGGACCTCGCCCGCAGCACCCGCGACCCGCGCATCGCCCGCCGCGCCACCGAGATCGCGATGTACTCGCGCAACCTGGTGATGGCGCGCGGCGCCGCGGAGATCTGGACCGAGGTCGCGCCCGACTCGGAGGAGGCGCGCCGGGTGCTCGCCGGCCTGAGCGGCGCCGGCCGCGCCGAGGACATCAACCTCGACGCCATCCAGTTCCAGCTCGCGCGGGTGCTCGCGCAGTCGAACGGCCGTCTCCCGCAGAACCTGCTGAGCCTCGGCCACACGCTCGCCCGCGTGCCGGACAAGCAGGCCGTGCGCGGCATCGTGATGCGCCTGACCGAGCCCTACGTCGAGGTCCCCGAGGCCCACATCGCCCGCGCGCAGGCGGCGCAGGCGGTCGAGGACCGGATGAGCGCGCTCGCCGCGGTGGATCGCGCGCTCGAGCTGCGCAACGGCTGGGAGCCGGCAGTGCTGCTGAAGGTGCAGATCCTCCAGCAGGCCGGCGCGCACGCGGAGGCCTTGCGCGTGCTCGAGGCCGAGGTCGCGCGCGCACCGGCGAGCCGGCCGCTGCGCCTGGCGAAGGCG
>NZ_AMXF01000535.1 GCF_000310225.1 Thauera phenylacetica B4P | reverse complement strand
TTCGCAGCTGCCGCAGCTCCTACAGGGGGTGGGCGGGACGCGCGGTGGTTTGTGCAGGAGCGCCGGCAGGCGCGAATGCGGCGGCGGAATTCTGCGCCCGCGCCGGTGCCGGCCTGCTAGACTCGCCGGCCCGCGGCTTCGGCTCAAAGCATCCGCCTGGCCGGATCCACTGTGCCCATCGCGGTTTGCGGACCGCCGTCTCCCACCGTCTCCCCTTTCCCGCCCGGGCATGCGCCCTGGCCACCCTGCCTCCCCAGCGATGTTCGAGATCGTCCTCTACCAGCCCGAGATCCCGCCCAACACCGGTAACGTGATCCGCCTCGCCGCCAACACCGGCTGCCGCCTCCACCTGGTGGCGCCGCTGGGCTTCGACCTGTCGGACAAGCAGCTCGCCCGCGCGGGTCTCGACTACCACGACCTCACCTGCCTCACGGTGCATCCGGACTGGGCGCACTGCCAGGCGGCGCTCGCCGCGCGGCGCATGTTCGCGATGAGCACGCGCGCGAGCCGGCGTCACGACCGGGTGGACTTCCAGCCCGGCGATGCGTTGCTGTTCGGTCCGGAGAGCCGGGGCCTGCCCGAGGAGGTCCTGCGCGACTTCGCGCCCGAGCGGCGGCTGCGCATCCCGATGCGCCCGACCAATCGCAGCGTCAATCTGTCGAACGCGGTGGCGGTGGTGGTGTACGAGGGCTGGCGCCAGCACGACTTTGCCGGCTCCGCCGCGCAGGGCGACTGAGTCGCGCGCGCGGGGCGGCCGCGGGCGCGGCGGCTCACTCCTCGCGCGGATCGCGCGCGAGCAGGCGTTCGACCGCG
>NZ_AMXF01000534.1 GCF_000310225.1 Thauera phenylacetica B4P | reverse complement strand
AGCGCCAGGCGCGCGCCGCGGCGAGCGAGCGCGAGCGCGAGCGCCTCGCCGATGCCGGACGACGCGCCCACGATCCACACCCGCCGCCCCGCCCACTCGCGGATCGGCGCGTTGAGCGGCGCGAACCAGCCGCGGCGGACGGCAGGCGTGGTCACGGACGCGGCCTCTTGTGGAAGGACAGCGTGACCTCGCCGAGGCGGAAGCCCCACTTGCTCATCAGCGAGCGGTTGAGCATGACCTGGTCATCCATCAGGAACATCCAGTCGTCGAAGTCCACGTTGTAGACCTTGCCATCCACCGGCAGCGCCAGCACGTAGCGCCAGCGCAGCGCGTTGCCGGCCGCCTCGCCGGTGGCCTCGCCGACCACGTCGTCGGCACGGCCGCTGTAACGCCCCGGGCCGAGCCGGGTGATCGTCCACACGCGGCGCTGGGTCGTGCCGTCGGAATAGGTGAAGCGCTCGTCGAGCGTGCCGGTGTCGCCCTGCCAGCGCGCGTCGATGAGCACGTGGAAGCGCTTGACCACCTTGCCCGAGCGATCCTGGAACATGCCCCAGGCGTCGATCGTGCCGTCGAAGTAGTCGCGCAGCTCGAGCACGGGCGTCTCGGCACGGTATTCGTCGATATTCACGCTGCTACACCCCCAGAGCCCCAGCAGGGCCACGCACATCAGGAAAAAACGCTTCATCTCTCTTCTCCTCCAGCCAGATCCAGCCTCTCCGCACGCCCGCCCCGCAGCCGTCGCGGCTCGCCTCGCGCCTACGACCGCTCCGCCCCGCGCGCGGCGGACTCCGCCGGGCCGGCACACGGCGCCAGCGGC
>NZ_AMXF01000533.1 GCF_000310225.1 Thauera phenylacetica B4P | reverse complement strand
GCCGAGCCGCGCGCGCCGAAGGGCACCGCGGGGGGCGTGGCCGCCCGGCCGCCCGCCGCGTCCGGTGTGCCCACGGCCGCCCCTCCCTCCTCCCCTGCGTTCGTCTCCCACTCCGCCTCCACCACGATCGACGGCACCTGCTCGTCCGACAGCGACACCGTGTAGCCCTTGCGCACCACGCGCGCCGAGAGCCCGGCGAGCGGGCTGCGGTCGAGGGTGACGCGCACCGGGGCGCCCTCGTCCACCAGGCTGAAGTCGGCCAGCGGCACCAGGATGCGCAGCCGCGTCCGGCGGGTGTCGGCGATGCCGAGCAGGCGCTCGCCCATGCGCACGGCCGCGCCGGGCAGGCGGTCGGGGTCTTCGAGCAACACCTGGCCGGCGGTCTCGCTGCGCAGCTCGGCGCGCTCGAGCTGGGCGAGGTGGAAGTCGAGCTCGAGGCGCGCGCGCTCGAGCTCGACCTGGGTCACCGCCAGCTTGGCGCGGGCGTCGGCGTCGTAGTGCGCGGCGGCGCGGTTGCGCGCGAGCTCGGCCTGGGCCACGGACATGGCCTGGCGGGCCTCCTGGACGTTCTTCTCCAGCACGCGGGTGTCCATGCGCAGCAGCAGGTCGCCGGCGGCCACCTGCTGGCCCGGCACCACCGCGAGCGTGCCGACGATGCCGTCGATCGCCGAGAAGACGTGGCGCGGCTCCGCGGCGACGACCTGCACCGGCGCGGTGATCGCGGACGGCACCGGGATGGCCCCGGCCAGGCCCAGCACCACCAGCGCGGCGAGCAGCGCCCGGCCGCGCCGCGGGCTGCGCGCGGCGCGGCCGGGCA
>NZ_AMXF01000532.1 GCF_000310225.1 Thauera phenylacetica B4P | reverse complement strand
CGCCGCCCAGCGCGCCGGGCCGGCCAGCGTCCACGGTCCGAGGCGCTCGGCGAGCGCGCGGCGCACCTCGACGGGCGCGAACACGAAGCCGACGCGCGCGCCCGCCAGGCCGAAGAACTTGCCGAGCGAGCGCAGCACCACCAGGCCGGGTCGGCCGGCGAGCGGCGCCAGGCTGTGCGCCGGCGTGGTGTCGGCGAAGGCCTCGTCCACCACCAGCCAGCCGCCACGGCGGGCGAGTCGGGCGTGCCAGTCGAGCAGGCGATCACGCTCGAAATGCACGCCGGTCGGGTTGTTGGGCTGCACCAGCACCAGCACGTCGCTGTCGTCGAGTGCACCCTCGACCGCCGCCGCGTCGACCAAGCGTGGCCGGCGCTCGCGCCAGGCGTGGGCGTGCTCGGCGTAGCCGGGCGCCAGCACGCGGATGTGCGCGCCGGGCAGGACCGCCGGCAGGGCCTGGATCGCCGGCTGCGAGCCCGCCACCGCGAGCAGCTCGGCGCTGCCGTAGTAGCGCGCGGCGGCCGCGTCCAGGCCGTCGTCGTCCTCGGGCAGGCGCTGCCACACCGCCTCCGGCACCGGCGGCACCGGATAGGCCCACGGGCTGATCCCGGTGGACAGGTCCACCCAGTCGGTGAGCGCGATGCCGCAGTGCTCCGCGGCGCGGCGCAGGCGGCCGCCGTGCTCAAGCACCGCCGCCTCCCATCAGTGTGGTCGCGAGGCCGAGTGCCGCGGTGAGCCCCAGCCACAGCAGGGCGCCGCGCCGCACCAGCGCCACCGCCGCGCGGATGGCGTCGACGTCGGCGCCGCGGCCCTCGCCCAGCG
>NZ_AMXF01000531.1 GCF_000310225.1 Thauera phenylacetica B4P | reverse complement strand
CCGACGGCCGCCACAACTGGACGGACGTGCTCGGGCGCCTCGCCGCGCTCGGCGGCGAGGCGCCCGCCGAGGACGCGCCGCCGACGCTGTTCTCGATCGGCAACATCCGCATCAGCGACGGCCTCGTGCGCGTCGACGACCGCGTGCGCGGCATCACCCACGAGCTCTCCGAGCTCGGCGTGGGCGTACCCTTCGTGTCCAACCTGCCGGTGCGGGTGGATGTCTTCGTGCAGCCCTCGCTGTCGGCCAAGCTCAACGGCGACGCGCTGCTGCTGAATGCGCGCACCAAGCCCTTCGCCGAATCGCAGGAGACCATCCTCGACGTCTCGCTGAAGGCGTTCGACCTCACGCCCTGGGTCGCCTACCTGCCGATCGAGCCGCGCTTCCGCCTGCCCTCGGCGCTGCTGACGACCAATGTCGAGCTCTCCTTCAGCCAGCCGGCCGATGGCGCGCCGGTGCTGTCGCTGCGCGGCCCGCTGCAGGTCGACAAGCTCGTGCTGCAGGACCGCGACGGCGCCCCGGTCGCCAGCGCGGATGAGGTGGAGCTCGAGTTCGCCGATGTGCAGCCGATGATCGGGCGCTGGCACTTCACCCGGCTGCGCCTGGCGCGGCCGGAGATCGACCTGGTGCGCCTGAAGGATGGCGGCCTCAACGTGCTCGGGCTGATGCCGCCGCCGGCAGCCGAAGGGGCGAAGAAGGCGAAGGGCAAGGCCGCGAAGGCGTCCGCCGACAAGGCCGCCGCGGCGCTGGCGCAACAGCCCGTCGAGCCGGCCGTGGTCGCCGCGCAGGCGGGCGAGGGCGCCACGGCGCCAGCCGCCG
>NZ_AMXF01000530.1 GCF_000310225.1 Thauera phenylacetica B4P | reverse complement strand
ACCGCGCAGCTGCGCGAGGCCAACGCCGCGCTCGCGCGCGAGACCGCCGACCACGCCCGCGCCCGCCACGCCGCCGAGCAGGCCGACCGCGCCAAGACCGCCTTTCTCGGAACCGTCAGCCACGAGCTGCGCACCCCGCTCGCGGGCATCCTCGGCCTGCTCGAGCTCGTCGAGGATGCCGGCTCCGCCACCGAGCGCACGCAGTATCAGGCGCAGATGCGCGCCGCGGCCGTGCTGCTGCTCGAGCTGCTCGAGGACATGCTCGACTTCGCCCGCATCGAGGCCGGCGGCGTGCAGCTCGACAACATGGGCTTCAGCCTGCGCGACACGGTCAACGACGTCTTCGCGGTGCAGGGCACGCGCGCCGCGGTGCGCGGGCTCGCGCTGGTGGCCGAGGTCGATCCCGCGCTGTCCGACGCCGTGCAGGGCGACCGCCGCAAGCTCAGCCAGATCCTGCTCAACCTGGTCGGCAACGCGATCAAGTTCAGCGACGAGGGCGCGGTGACCGTGCGCGTGCGCGCCGGAACGCAGCCTGGCCGCCTGCACTTCGCCGTCGAGGACCACGGCATCGGCATCGAGCCCGCGCGCCAGCAGGAGGTCTTCGAGCCCTTCGTGCAGGTGCGCGACAGCGGCCGCCACCACGCCGGCACCGGCCTCGGGCTGGCGGTGTGCCGCCGCCTGGTCGAGGCCATGGGCGGCGCGATCGAGCTGAAGAGTGCGCCGGGGCAGGGCACCACGGTGAGCTTCGAGATCGCGCTGCCGGCGACCACCGCCGCGCCCGCCGAGGCCACGGCCGCCACGGCCGAGCCGGACGCGAGCGCG
>NZ_AMXF01000529.1 GCF_000310225.1 Thauera phenylacetica B4P | reverse complement strand
CGGCCTGCATCCGGTCGAGGTCATCGACCTCGGCCAGCAGGCCCGCACCGCCGCCGAGCGCCCGGGCTGGCTCGCCCGCGTGCAGGCGCGCCGCCGCCTGCCGGTAAACGCGCTCGCGCTGCTGTCGCGGCAGTGGGCGACCCTGCTCGCCGCCGGGCTCACCGTCGAGCACTCGCTGTCGGCGCTGATCGAGCAGGCCGAGAGCGAGCGCGTGCACGACACCCTGGCGGCGATCCGCTCCGACGTCGTCTCCGGCCACAGCCTGCGCATCGCGCTCGACCGCCACAGCGGCGCCTTCCCGCCGATCTACCGCGCAGCGATCGCCGCCGGCGAGCAGTCCGGCGAGCTCGCCGCGGTGATGAACCAGCTCGCCGACCACCTCGAGCGTGGCGCCGACCTGCAGCGCAAGACGATGCAGGCGCTGATCTATCCCGCCCTGGTGGCGGTGGTGGCGCTGCTGGTGGTGACCGGGCTGATGGTCTTCGTGGTGCCGCAGGTGGTGGGCGTGTTCGCGCAGAGCAAGCAGGCGCTGCCGCTGCTCACCCGCCTCATGATCGGGGTGTCGAACTTCATCCGCGACTGGGGCTGGCTCGCGCTCGCCGCGGGCGCCGCCGCCCTGCTCGGCGCGCTCGCGCTGCTGCGCGACGAGCGCATCCGCCACGCCTTCGACCGCCGCCTGCTCGCGCTGCCGGTGCTCGGTCGCCACCTGCGCAGCCTGGACGCCACCCGCTTCGCCAGCACGCTCGCCATCCTGGTGGGCAGCGGCGTACCGCTGCTCGCCGCGCTCGACGCCGCCGGCCGCGTGGTTCAGCGCCTGCCGATCCGC
>NZ_AMXF01000528.1 GCF_000310225.1 Thauera phenylacetica B4P | reverse complement strand
GGCGACGTGCGCCAGTACGGCATGGCCAAGGAAGGACTGATCGCCCGCCAGTTCATGCTCGGCGTGGTGCAGACCGCCGAGGGGCTGCCGATCTACCACGAGGTGTTCGACGGCAACACGGCCGAGACGCGTACCTTGCTGCCCACACTCTCCAAGGTGCTCGAGCGCTTCCCGTCGGTGCAGCGCCTGGTGCTGGTGGCTGACCGGGGACTGCTCAGCCTGGACAATCTGGAGGCGCTGAAGGCCGTGCGCCTGGCCAGCGGCAAGCCGCTCGAGTTCATCGTCGCGGTGCCGGGCCGGCGCTACAACGAATTCATCGACCTGCTCGAACCCTTCCACGAACAGCAGTGCGCCACCGCCACCCAGGAAGTGATCTCGGAGCAGGCCTGGAACGACCTGCGGCTGGTGGTCGCGCACGACCCGGTGACGGCCGCCACGAAGACCCAGCAGCGCAACGAACGCATCGACGCACTGATCCGCCAGGCAGACCAATGGAGCGGCAAGCTCACCGAGCAGGACGAAGGTGTGAAGCACCGGGGGCGCAAGCTCTCGGACAGCGGCGCCAAGGCGCGCCTCTACCATGCGGTCAGCGAAGCGCACCTGTCGCGCATCATCAAGGTGGATCTGGGCGAGGAGCTCTTCAGCTACCACATCGACGAGAAGGCGAAGCGTCTTGCCGAAATGATGGACGGCAAGCTGCTGCTGGTGACCAACGCCGAGGGTCTGTCCGCGCAGAGCGTGATTCAGCGCTACAAGTCGCTCGCCGACATCGAGCGCGGCTTCAAGGTGCTCAAGTCCGAGATCGAGATCGGCCCGGTGTATCACCGCCTGCCCGAGCG
>NZ_AMXF01000527.1 GCF_000310225.1 Thauera phenylacetica B4P | reverse complement strand
GCGGTCGGGCATTCGAGGAAGTTGATGCAGCGCAGCCAGGTGCTCTTGCCCGAGCCGGACGAGCCGATGATGCTGATCACGTCGCCCGAGTTCGCGGTCAGCGAGACGCCCTTGAGCACCTCGTGGTCGCCGTAGGATTTGTGCAGGTCTTCGACGCGGACCTGTTCGACGCTGGCCTTGTGGTTCATGTTGTTCTCTTGCGTGGGCGCCCGCGAGGCGCCCGCCATGTCGCCGCGGGATGCTGCAGCGCGCCGCCGCAGGTCGGCGGTGCCCGGAGCGCAGTCCTCGCGGCGGGGTTGATCAGGACGACCTGCCCGCCCCCGCCTTGCGCGGTGCCAGGTGGGCCAGCCAGCGCTGCTCGGCGAGCTTGAACAGGCCCACCAGCACGAAGGTCAGCATGAGGTAGATCAGGCCGACGAAGACGAAGGCCTCGAAGGGCGCGAAGTGGCGCGAATAGACGTTGCGCGCCGCCCCCGTCAGGTCGACCAGGGTCACCGCGCTGGCGATCGCCGAGCCCTGCAGCATCAGGATCACCTCGTTGCTGTAGGTGGGGATCATGCGCCGCAGCGCCGACGGGATCACGATGCGCTGCAGCGCCTTCAGCCGCGTCATGCCCATCGCCTTGGCGGCCTCGAGCTCGCCATGCGGGGTGTTGCGCATGCTGCCGGCGAGGATCTCCACGGTGTAGGCGCAGGTGTTGAGGCCGAAGGCGAAGAGCGCGCAGAAGTAGGGCTCGCGGAACAGCGTCCACAGCGGGTGCCCGGCCTCCCAGGCCGCGCGCATCCATTCCCACTGCGAGGCGCCGTAGTACACCAGCAGCAGCTGCACCAGCATCGGCGTGCC
>NZ_AMXF01000526.1 GCF_000310225.1 Thauera phenylacetica B4P | reverse complement strand
GCCGCCGGCGTGCAGCCGGCGTGCGATCGCCGCGCCGACGCGGCGCGCGGCACCGGTCACCAGGATCAGCGGCGCCGCGGCGGGAGCGGTATCGGGTTCGGAGGGGGACGTGCGCATCGGATCCACCGTGAGGCCCGGATCTGGCCGGGCGGTTGGGCGGGCGTGCCGCTACAATCGCGGCCTCGCCCTCGTGTCCTGCAGAACGATCATGTCTTCATTGCCCCAGCCCTCCGCCGACGCGCTCGCCCAGAGCGCCCGCCTGCTCGAACACATCGAGGCCGAGCTGGCCGCGGCAGGAGGCTGGATCCCGTTCGCGCGCTACATGGAGCTCGCGCTCTACGCGCCGGGGCTGGGGTATTACAGCGGCGGCGCGCGAAAGTTCGGCCCCGGCGGCGATTTCATCACCGCGCCCGAGCTTACCCCGCTTTTCGGCCAGGCGCTCGCCGCCCAGGTCGAGCAGGTGATGCGCGCCAGCGCGCGCGCGCTGATCGAGGTCGGCGCCGGCACCGGCCTGCTCGCCGCCGACCTGCTGCTCGAGCTCGAGCGCCGCGACTGCCTGCCCGAGCGCTACGGCATCCTCGAGCTCTCGGGCGAGCTGCGCGAGCGCCAGTTCGATACTCTCGCCGCGAAGGCGCCCCACCTGGCGGCGCGCGTGCACTGGCTGGACGCGCTGCCGGAGCGCTTTGCCGGCGCGGTGGTGGCCAACGAGGTGCTCGACGTGATGCCGGTGCATCTGGTGGTGTCGCGCGCCGAGGGGCTCTTCGAGCGCGGCGTCGCCATCGCCGCGGATGCGGCGGGGGTGCGCCGGCTGTGCTGGGCGGACGTGCCGGCGGCGGGCGCGGTGGCCGAGGGCGCG
>NZ_AMXF01000525.1 GCF_000310225.1 Thauera phenylacetica B4P | reverse complement strand
CGACGGTCGCGCAGCTGCGGGCGATCGGACGTGCCGTCGCGATCGCCCCTGGGGTCGCGGCGCGGCGTGAAGCCGGGCCAGGTGCGCGGGTCGCCATCGCGGTCGCGCCCGCGCGCGCCCTCACGCCGGTTGTCGTCGTCGCGGCCGCTCCAGCGCTTGTCGTCCCCGCGCCGGTCGTCTCCGCGCCGGTCGTCCTCGCCCCAGCGCTTGCGGTCGTGCTCGTCACGACGATCGTGGCGCCAGTCGGGGCGTGGGTCGATGCGCGGCCGAGGCTGCACGATGGCGCGCGGAGGCATCCGCGGCGGGCTCCAGTAGCCCGGCACCCAGTGCGGGCGCGGGCCGACCCGGTTCCAGTAGCCGTCGATCCAGAGGTAGCCGGCGGCCGGCGGCAGGCCGCGGTATTCGACGCGCGGGGGCGGCGTGACGATCACCGTCTCGCGCTCGTAGTAGCGGCCGCGGTCGTAGTAGCGATCATCCTCGTAGTAGCCGTAGTCGTCGGCGGGAACCACCGCGCAGCCGCCCAGCCCGAGGCAGGCGGCGAGCAGTGCGGGCCAGGTTGCCGGGCGGAGTCTCATGGTGGGGTCCTTCACGAGGGGCGGGTGCGGAGCGGTTCCGGGGGGCGGTTGGAGCCGCGGGGCGAATCGCCCGCGCGGCCCCTTCCGCGTCTCTGCTGTCTCCACGCGAACGATAGGCCAAAGCCAGCGCGCCGGGTGGCCGGCGCGGTAATCAGTTGTGACCGCGGGGAGCGCCGCCGCGGACGCCGCCGTGTGCCGCGTTCACGCGCCGAGCAGGACGACGCCGGCGCCCGCGATCGCGCCACCGCCGACGCGCAGCGCGAGGCGGCCCGCACGCGTGTCGGGCAGCA
>NZ_AMXF01000524.1 GCF_000310225.1 Thauera phenylacetica B4P | reverse complement strand
TTCGTGCCGTGGCGCGGCGCTCATCGTCTCTCCTCGGCGGCGTCGGATGCGTCCGCGTCGGCTCCGCCGCGCGCGAGGCGGGCGAACAGGCCGTCCATGAATTCGCGCTGCAGGCGCGCGAGATCCATCTCGCCGCCGCTCATGCGCGCCAGCACCGGCGCCGCCGCGACCGCGTACGAGATCGCTCCGAACACGAAGGTCTGCAGCGCCAGCGCGCTGCGCATGCGGAAGATCCCCGCGTCGATCGCCTCCTGCCACAGCGGCAGGAAGACCGCATGCACCGGCTCGACCACGCGCGCGACGAGCTCGTCGAGGCGCTCGCCCGGCTCGGTCAGCTGGCGCATCACGAAGCGCATCGCCTGCGGCTGGCGCGCCGCATGCACGAACATCGCCTCCACCGCCGCCACGATGCGGCACTCGATCGGCCCCGCGGCGGGCGCCAGCATGTCGAGCGCGGCGAGGTCGGCGCGCACCTGCGCCTCGATGCGGTCGACGACCGCAACCCACAGCTCGGCCTTGGAGCCGAAGTAATGCGCCACCATCGACACGTCGCAGCCCGCCCCCGCCGCAATCGCGCGCAGCCCCGCCGCCTCGAAGCCCTGCGCCCCGAAGGCGTCGAGCGCCGCGTCGAGCAGGCGCGCGCGATACTTCGCGTCCGGACCGCGCGGGCGGCCACGGCCGCGCGCGCTTCGGGCGTGTTCGGCAAGATCGGACATGCTGGAGAAGGAGATGGAATCGAGTCGGGATATTACAACATGCGTTGAATTGCCTCCGATCGAATCTCCCCCGCCGCAGCGCCGCCCGACCCAAAACGGGCGCCGCCGCCGGCAAGGCAGCCCCCGCCCGCAGCCTTCGCGCCTGCCGGCG
>NZ_AMXF01000523.1 GCF_000310225.1 Thauera phenylacetica B4P | reverse complement strand
CGCGCCCGGCGAGCAGGTAGCGCGGCGTCCCGCCGCCGCCGCCGGTGGTCGATGCGGTCGTGCCCTTGCGCGCCGCGGGGGGCGCGGGGCTGCGCTGTGCCTTGAAGCTCATGGCCGGGGTTCCTTGTCGTCGGTTCGGGAGGGGGGCGCGTCCGCCCCGGTTGGCAGGGGCTTGCCGAGCTTGCGGTACTCCGCCGCCAGCGCGGCGAGGAGGCCCGCCTCGCCGATGCGCCGGTCGTGCCCGTGCGCGCGTGCCGCGGCGGCGAGCACGACGTTGCGGATGTCGCCGCCAGCGAGGTCGCAGGCCGCGGCGATACGGTTCAGCGCGGCGGCGTCGAGGGTGTGGGCGTCGCCGAGGTGGGCGAGCCAGAGGGTGCGGCGCTCTTCCGGCCCGGGCGCGGGAAAGTCGAGGATGGCGTCCAGGCGCCGGGTGAAGGCCGGGTCGAAGCGCGCGCGGCTGTTGCTGGTGAGCACGACGATGCCCTCGTGGCTCTCGATGCGCTGCAACAGGTAGTTGGTCTGCTGGTTGGCGAAGCGGTCGTTGGCGTCCTTGACGTCGGTGCGCTTGCCGAACAGCGAATCCGCTTCGTCGAACAGCAGCACCACCTCGGCGTCGCCGGCGCGGGCGAAAAGCTCGGAGAGGTTCTTCTCGGTCTCGCCGATGTACTTGCTGGTGATCGAGGCGAGGTCGACCCGGAACAGGGGTAGCCCGAGGCGGGTGGCGACCCAGCTCGCGGCGAGCGTCTTACCGGTGCCCGAGGGCCCGACGAAGAGCGCGCGCACGCCCGGCCGGTAGCGCGTGCGCGCGGCGCAGCCGAGCGCGTCGGCGAGGGTGTCGCGCAGCCGGCAGCGCACGAGCAGCGCGTCGAG
>NZ_AMXF01000522.1 GCF_000310225.1 Thauera phenylacetica B4P | reverse complement strand
CCGGCCGACATCGCCGTGCTGGTGCGCACCGGGCGCGAGGCCGCCGAGGTGCGGCGCGCGCTGCGCCGGCGCGGCGTGGCCTCGGTCTATCTGTCGGACAAGGACTCGGTCTTCGCCAGCGACGAGGCGCGCGACCTGCTGCACTGGCTGCGCGCGGCGGCCTCGCCGCTCGACGCCCGCCTGGTGCGCGCCGCGCTCGCCACCCGCACGGTGGGCCTGTCGATCGCCGAGCTGGCCTGGCTGGCGAGCTCGGACGCGGCCTTCGACACGCGCAGCGAACAGTTCCGCGCGCTGCACACCGCCTGGCGCGAGCTCGGCGTGCTCACCATGCTGCGGCGCAGCCTGCACCTGCTCGAGCTGCCCGCGCGCTGGCTGGCCGAGCCCGAGGGCGAGCGCCGCCTCACCAACTTCCTGCATCTGGCCGAGCTGCTGCAGCAGGCCAGCGCCACACTCGAGGGCGAGGCCGCGCTGGTGCGCTGGCTGGCGATGGCGATCGAGGCCGGCGGCAGCGGCGCCGGCGAGGAGCAGGTGGTGCGCCTGGAGAGCGACGCCGACCTCGTCAAGGTGGTCACGGTGCACAAGAGCAAGGGCCTCGAATACCCGCTGGTCTGCCTGCCGTTCGCCACCAGCTTCCGCGCGGTGGAGCGCAAGACCGCGCGCTACCTCAAGCTCGCCGACGCCGACGGCCGGCGCCAGCTCAAGCTCGACTACGACGACGCCGACCTGCGACGCGCCGAGGCCGAGCGCCTGCGCGAGGACCTGCGCCTGTTCTACGTCGCGCTCACGCGCGCCCGCCACGCGCTGTGGATGGGCTTCGCCGCGGTGAAGATCGGCAACGGCAAGGCCTGCCAGACCCATCGCAGCGCGCCCGGGC
>NZ_AMXF01000521.1 GCF_000310225.1 Thauera phenylacetica B4P | reverse complement strand
GGGCGCCGCGGCGGCGGCCGGGGCGGCCTCGATCTTGGCGCTCGCGCCGGCGACGCCGGTCGCAGCCTGGTCGTTGACCGCCTTGTCGCGCGCGGCGGCGAACTTCTGCAGCTGCTCGCCGATCATGCGGCCGATGCGCTTGTACGGCGACCAGAAGGCCTGGCGCACGCTGATCGGCGCCTCCACCACCTTGACCACGCTCGCGCGCCAGTCACGGCCCTGGCGGTCGTAGAAGATGCCGTTGCGGCCGGGCACCATCATCTCGTCGGCGTCGCCGCCGGTCATCGCGGCGACGATGTTCATCGGCGCCTCGCCCTGGCGCTGGCACTCGCAATACACCAGGTAGGTGCCCGACAGCGGCGCGAGCGTGGCGTGGCGGGCCATGTCACCCACGCGCAGGCAGAGCTCGCAGCTGCGCTGGTCGAGGTAGAGCGTGCCGGCCTGGAAGATCGCCTTGTCGTGGCGCGAGTAGAAGTCGCTCAGGGTGACGAAGTTGCGCAGCAGGCGGACGAGGTCGCGGTTGTAGCGCACCAGGCGCTCGAGCGCGTCGACCTGGCCGGCCGCGGTCTCGGCGGCGAGGTCCTCGTCGATCAGGCGGGTGAGCGCGGCGCAGGTGCCGTCGGCGAGCAGCGCGCGCACGTCGGCGACCGGCAGCACCGCCACCGGGTTGGCCGGCATCGCCGCCACCCAGGCGCGGTGGGCGGCGAAGCGTCCGGCCAGGTCCTCCCATTCGGCCTGCGTCAGCGCCTCGCGCGCACCCAGGATGGGGATGACGATCTGGTCGCGCAGCGCAGCGATGCGCGCCTCCCACGCCGGGTTGAGCCCGACCGCCAGCGGCAGCGCGCGGCCCGCGCCGACGAGCGCGAGCGGCAGCGCGGCGACC
>NZ_AMXF01000520.1 GCF_000310225.1 Thauera phenylacetica B4P | reverse complement strand
GGGGGGGGGAGCCGGCTCGCGAAGTGTTCCACCAGGCGCGCACCGAGCGCGGCGTCCGCCAGGCGGGGATCGCCGCAGGCGCCCGACGGGTGCAGGTCCTGCGCCATCCAGGCGAAGCCCGCCTCGCCCTCGGGGCCGAGCACGCGGCCCTCGTCCGCCATGCGCACCCCCAGCGACTCGAAGCGATCGATCGCCTCGCGCCTCACCTTGTGCGGCGCCAGGTGCAGCATCAGCGCGGTCTCCAGCGCCCCGCCATGCAGGCCGTGGCGCAGCTCCTGCGCCGGCAGCGCATCGGGCGGCGGCGGGAAGCGGAACGAGTGCGCGCGCACCACCAGCATGCGCTGCGCGGCGCGCAGCTCGAGCGCGGCCAGATCCACCAGCGCCTTGTTGCCGCCATGGGTGTTGAACAGCACCAGACGGCGCACCCCCGCCCGCGCGACGCAGGCGCCGATCTCCACCAGGCTCGCCAGCGCGGTCCTCGCGCCGAGCGCGAGGGTGCCAGCAAAGCCGCTGTGTTCCAGGCTGCAGCCCGGCACGAAGGGCGGCAACACGCACAGCGGCAGGCCCGGGCGCAGCTTCGGCGCGGCCGCTTCGAGCAGGCCGAGGGCGATGTCGAGGTCGGTCGACAGCGGCAGGTGCTCGCCGTGCTGCTCGATGGCGGCGAGCGGCAGCAGCGCGACCGCGTCGGCGCGGGCGAGCGCGGCGATGCGGCTCGGGGTCAGGTCCTGCCACCAGGGCAGCGCGGGCGTGGGGTTCATGGCGGTCGGGGTCTCGGCAGGGGTCGGCTGACCCGGATCATAGCTGCACTCGGGCGCGGCCCGTCGTCGCGGCGCACCGCAGCCTGGTGCCCGCCGGGTGCGGGGCGCCGGTCCGCGGCCTGGCGCC
>NZ_AMXF01000519.1 GCF_000310225.1 Thauera phenylacetica B4P | reverse complement strand
TGCGCTCGCGGCCAACGGCGGCCGCGGCTTCGCCGCGCGCGAGCGCTTCGCGCTGCTGCCCTCGGCCGGCCCGATCCCGCCCGGCATGATCGACGTGCGCGACTTCACCCAGCGCTACTTCCCCGCCGAGATGGCGGTGGACCTCTCCATCATCCCGGAGGACGAGCTGCCGGCCCTGGTCGAGGAATCGCTGAGCCTGCCGCCGATCGACCTCACCGCCGCCGCGGACACGCTGGAGTCGACCGCGGTGCTGATCCTCGCCCCGGTGCCGCGCAACGAGTGGCGCGCGGTATCCGCCCGCCTCGCCAACCGCCTCCGCGCCCTGCGCCCGGCCGCGATCAACCTCGTCGCCACCCGCAAGCCGCTGGAGATCCTGCAGCAGCTGCGCATTCCGCGCGCCCTGCCGCCCTCCGCGCCGAGCGACCCGGCCGACGCCGAATGGGCCCGGCTGGCGGCGCTGCCCACGCTGTGGTTCGTGCGCCGGCGCAACCTCGCCTATCGCGACGCCTTCGCCGGCGAGGCGATCCGCATCGCCGGACTCGACCGCGTGGATGACCTGCGCCCCCGGCTCGACAGCCTCGGCCTGGACGGCGCGCTCGAGCGCGTGCTGGCCAGCGCCACGCCGCGTGCCGCGGTCGAGGTGAGCAGCCTGCTCGCCAGCCCCCGCTTCGCCGACTCCCCCGCGCTGACCGCGGCGGCGATCGGCGAGCTGACACGCGCCGGGGCCGTGGACCAGGCGGCCGTGCTGAAGGTGGCCGCCGAGCTCTCCGCGCCCGGCGTCGGCGACGGCCTGGTGCGCCTCGAGACCGCGCGCACCGACGCCGCGCCCAGCAAGACCGCGCTGCGCGAGCTCGCCAGCGGCGAGGCCGACTGGCGCGGCGCCGAT
>NZ_AMXF01000518.1 GCF_000310225.1 Thauera phenylacetica B4P | reverse complement strand
CCGGCACGCTGCTCGCCCGCCGCGACGGCGCGCTGCTGCGCGCCACGGCCGACGGCGCGGTGTGGATCGGCCATGTGCGCCGCGCCGACAGCCCGCACCCCTTCAAGCTCCCGGCCACGCTCGCCTTCGCCGCCGAGGTCGCTGAAGCCACTCAAGCCGCGGCCCTGCCCGAGCTGCCCGCCACGCTGATGGCGCCGGCCAGTGCCGATCCGGCCGCGCTCGGCTACCGCGAGCTCGCCTACCGCGAGACGGACGACGGCGCGCTCGGCGTGCTGTCCTTCGAGTTCTACAACGGCGCCATGTCCACCGCGCAGTGCCGCCGCCTGCTCGCCGCGATCGAGTTCGCCCGCGGCCGCCCCACGCGCGTGCTGGTGCTCGACGGCGGCGCCGGCTTCTGGTCCAACGGCATCCACCTCAATACCATCGAGGCCGCGCCCTCGCCGGCCGACGAGTCGTGGGCGAACATCGAGGCCATCGACGACGTCTGCCTGGCGCTGCTCGGGCTCACCGACCGCCTCACCGTCGCCGCGCTGCGCGGCAACGCCGGCGCCGGCGGCTGCTTCCTCGCGCTCGCCTGCGACCGCGTGTGGGCGCACGAGGGCGTGGTGATGAACCCGCACTACAAGAACATGGGCAACCTGTTCGGCTCGGAGTACTGGACCTACCTGCTGCCGCGCCGGGTGGGCGAGGACGCCGCGCGCGCGATCATGCGCAACCGCCTGCCGCTGCTCGCCCGCGAGGCCGCTGCGCAAGGCCTGATCGACGACTGCTTCGGGGCCGACCGGGCCAACTTCGCCGCGCAGGTGGAGGCGCGTGCGCGCACGCTCGCCGACGACCCGGGGCTCGCCGCGCGCATCGCCGACAAGGCCCGCCGCCGCGCCGCCGACGAGGCC
>NZ_AMXF01000517.1 GCF_000310225.1 Thauera phenylacetica B4P | reverse complement strand
CACGCGGCCGCTGTCGCGCATGGCGGAGGCCGCGCGCGCGCTCGGCGAGGACCCGACGCGCGCGCCCATGGACACCCGCGGCCCCACCGAGGTCGCCCAGGCCGCCGCCGCCTTCAACCAGATGCAGCAGCGCGTCGCCGAGCACGTCGCCGAGCGCACCCGCATCCTGGCGGCGATCTCGCACGACCTGCAGACGCCGATCACCCGCCTGCGCCTGCGCGCCGAGATGGTGGAGGACGAGGGCCTGCGCGCGCGCATCCAGTCCGACCTTGACGCCATGCAGGGCCTGGTGAAGGAGGGTCTGGCCTACGCACGCAGCCTGGACGAGCGCAGCCCGGCGCAGGTGATCGAGCTCGGCCCCCTGCTGCAGGCCGTCGCCGAGGACGCGCGCGACATGGGATGGACGGTGCGCCTGCCTGCGGACGCGCAGGGCCGCATCGTCGGCAATCCCGCGGCGCTTCGCCGCGCGCTGTGGAACCTGGTCGAGAACGGGGTGAAGTTCGGTGGCGAGGTCGAGCTCGCGCTCACCTGCGCGGGCGGGCGCTGCGAGATCCGCGTCCGCGACCACGGCCCCGGCCTCGCCGAGGACGAGCTCGAGAAGGTGTTCGAGCCCTTCTACCGCACCGAGGCCTCGCGCAACCGCGAGACCGGCGGCACCGGGCTCGGGCTGGCGATCACGCGCAACCTGGTGCACGCCCAGGGCGGCGAAATCGCGCTGCGCAATCACCCCGAGGGCGGACTGGAGGCGGTGCTGCGGCTGCGTGCGCAGTAGCGCGCGGCGAGCGCGAGGAAGGCGGCGAGCTCGGCTTCGCGCCGCGGCGCGCTCCAGCCCAGTTCATGGGCGACAAGGTCGGCCACCGCCGGCGCCACCGCCGCGGCCGCCGCGGCGTCGAGGAAGAGCGC
>NZ_AMXF01000516.1 GCF_000310225.1 Thauera phenylacetica B4P | reverse complement strand
GTCGCCGTGCAGCTTGTGCTCCTTGAGATGCTGCAGCAGTGCGCCGCCGGCGCAGTGCACGATGCACTTCGGGACGCCGGTGGTGCCCGAGGAGTACATGATGTAGAGCGGGTGGTCGAAGGGTAGCTGCGCGAACTCGATGTCGTCGACGAAGTGGAAGGGGGCGACGAAGTCGGCGTACAGGCGCGCGTGCGGCACGTGCGAGAGGTCGTGCTCGCGGTGCACATAGGGCACGACCACGACGCGCTTGACCGAGGGCAGCTGCCCGACGATCTCGCCGAGCTTGCCGAGCACATCGACCGTCTTGCCGCCGTAGTAGTAGCCGTCGCAGGCCACCAGCACCTTGGGCTCGGTCTGGCCGAAGCGGTCGAGCACGCCCTGCACGCCGAAGTCGGGCGAGGCCGAGGTGAAGATGGCGCCGAGGCTGGCCGCGGCGAGCATGGCGACGACGGTCTCGGGCAGGTTGGGCATGTAGGCGGCGACGCGGTCGCCGGCGACCACGCCCTGCTCCTTGAGCGCCGCGGCGAAGTGCGCCACCGCGCGGTAGAGCTCGCCGTGGCTCATGCGGTTCTTCACGCGCTCCTCGCCCCAGAACACGATCGCGTCGCGCGCGTCGCGCGAGCGCAGCAGGTTCTGCGCGAAGTTCAGGCGGGCGTCGGGGAACCACTTCGCGCCGGGCATCCTGTGGCCATCGACCAGCACGCGCTCGCCGCGCGTGCCGATCACGCCGCCGCCGACGCCGTCGCCCTCCCACACGCTGGTCCAGAATTGCTCGGGCTGCGCCACCGACCAGGCGTGCAGCGCCTCGTAGTCGGGCAGCGCCACGCCCCAGCGCCGCTCGGCCGCGAGGCGGAAGGCGGTCACGCTGGCGGCGGCGATGCGCTCGGGGGACGGGGTCCACAGGGGCT
>NZ_AMXF01000515.1 GCF_000310225.1 Thauera phenylacetica B4P | reverse complement strand
CTTCCAAGCTCATCCCAATGCTATCGAGATGAATAGGTTCGCTTCGGTCGACATCGGTGAACTGCCACTGCCGCGGCCCGCAGCGACGATACAACTCGCTGCGACCACGAGCAGGGTCGATCACTAGCAACTCTTGCACGCTGTCGATCTCTCGGTATGCGTGGAGCTTGGCGCCCCTGTCGACCTTTTCCCGAAAGGGTGACAGGACCTCGATCACCAGGCCCGGGTAGGCGACGCGCTGCTCGTTGACCGGATCTCGACATAGGGTGGAGACCCAGAAGTCGGGATAGAGCGTCGAGCGATCGGTGCAGAGGGGCCTTCGATCGCGGGCGGTGAACACCTGCTCTAGTGAACACGCGAGGTGTTCGCGGAGGGCGGCTTCCAGTTTCTTGCAGATGGCATCGTGAGCCTTGGATGGGCGTGGGATGGGCTGCATCAGGCCTTCAATCATCTCGTGAGCATCGTCCGGTGGCCGCCGTCGAATCGTGAACTCCGGGACGCTTGAGATGAGCGACGCTGAGCAGGAAGGAATACGCATCCCCGAGCCGGGCCGGATGCCAGGTTTGCTTGTGCGACGACGGGTGTGGCTGGTTGTGGACATCATTGTCTTCGGACTCGAGAGTAATGGGACGGGTGTTGCGGGTTCTGCAATCACGTCGCAACGTCTTCTGAAAGTGAAACGGCGCTCAGGATTGCCGGGCTTGCGCGCAGGCATGCCCGCCTGAACAACGTCTGCCGACCTCCGTCGATGTCAGGTCCGCTGATTGGCCGGATGCCTTCCTGGTCCAGGAGTGCGCGAAGGTGTTTGGGCGACGTGTGGGCACCTTGGGCAAGGTCTCGAAGCCAGACGTACTCGGCCTTGAACTCCTGAAGCTGCTGCATCGCCACGCGCTGGTTGCGGCGACGCGTC
>NZ_AMXF01000514.1 GCF_000310225.1 Thauera phenylacetica B4P | reverse complement strand
CATGGGGCGTCGCCGACGCCCTGCCGGGGGCCGCCGCAGCGACGGGTGACGACAGGCCGGACGCTGCGGCCGGGTGCGCCGCGCCGGGCGCGGGGGATGCGTGGATGGGGCTCATGCCAGGGAGGCCTCGTCGGCGAGCAGGTGGTCCAGGGTGTCGAGCAGCTCGAGCAGCGCCGGCGTGGCGGGAATGGCGTACTCGCCGCGCGCCGGCCCGTCGATGCCGCGCAGGAAGAAATACAGCGCGCCGCCGAGCTGGCGCGCGGGCTCGTAGGCCGCGCCCAGGCGCGCGCGCAGCAGGCGGTGCAATGCGAGCAGGTAGATCGCCGCCTGCACGTCGTAGCGGTGGTGTGCCATCGCCGCCTCGAGGGCCGCGTGGTCGTAGGCGGCGCCGTCCTGGCCCAGGCTGTTCGACTTGTAGTCCAGCACCCAGTAGCGCCCCTCGTGCTCGAAGACGAGGTCGGCGAAGCCCATCAGCATGCCGTGGAGCTCGCGCTGCGGCAGCGCGGGGCGGGGCTGGCCGTTCAGCAGCCGGCGCTGGCACAGCGCGTCCACCGCCTGCGCCTGCAGGTGCGCCGAGGGCAGCCAGAACTCCATCTCGGTGATCAGCACGCGCAGGTCCTGCAGCGCCGCGCCCAGGCTGGGCAGGCGCGCGGCGAGCAGGGCGCGCATCCACTCCACCAGCTCGTCGGCGCGTTCGCCATGGCCGGCACGCTCGCAGCGCCGCCGCAGCGCCGCCTCCATCCCCTCGTTGCCGGCGAGCGCGAAGCCCTCCGCGGCCAGCCATTCGAGCAGGTCGTGGAGGAAGTCGCCGGCGAGGGCGCCGCGCGGGAAGCGGTGCCAGGGCGGCGGGTCGATGGCGCGGCGGGCGAGGGCGGCGCCGGGTGTGCCGGGCAGGTCGAGTGCGCCTGCGGGCGC
>NZ_AMXF01000513.1 GCF_000310225.1 Thauera phenylacetica B4P | reverse complement strand
CAGGCCGGCGGCACAGGTGTGCAGGAAGGCGCGGCGACCCCGGCGCGGCGGGCTCATCGGACGCTCGCCAGGCCGTGCGCGCGCGCGGCGTCCGCCTTCGCGGTCCTCACGGGCGCGCGGCGACGGGCTCACTGAAAGCGGTGTGCAGAGGGCGGGCGGCGCCTCGACGCAGTGGATCGGGTTCATTGCGGTATCTTCCATCGGGTGGGGCGCGGCGGCTTGGGGGCGCTTGGGGGCGGCTTGGGGGCGTCTCGGCTGCGAGGCGCCGGGCCGGGCCGGACCGGCGGTCTCAGGCTGCGCTGGCGAGTTCGCGCCACCACAGCGGCGCCGGAGTGCCGGTGGTGGCCTGGGCGGCGTGGCGCGCGGCCAGTTCGTGCACGCGGGGCAGTCGCGGGCGGACCTGGTGCATCGCGCTCACGACCGCGGGGTCGAACTGCATGCCCGCGGCGAGATCGAGCAGGGTGAAGATCGCCGCTTCGTCGAGCGCAGTGCGATAGCTCGCGCGCGTGCCGAGCGCGTCGACGAAATCGGCGACGGCGACGATCCGCCCGCACAGCGGGATGTTGCTGCCCTCCCGCCCGGCCGGGTAGCCGCTGCCGTCCCATTTCTCGTGATGATTGAGCGCCACCTCGGCGGCGAGCGTGTGGAGCGCATCGCTCGCGGCGCCGAGCATGCGCGCGCCGTCGATCGGATGGCGGCGGATCGCGGCCCACTCCTGCGGATCCAGGCGACCGGGCTTGGCGAGGATGGACTCGGGCACGGCGAGCTGGCCGATGTCGTGGACGCGCGCGGCGTCGAACAGCTCGTCGCACCAGGCCGGGGACGCGCCGAGGGCGTGGCCGAGCAGGGCCGCGATGGCGCCGACGCGCAGTCCGTGCTCGAGCGCCTCGCGGCGGCCGCGTGCGGCGGCGAGCGC
>NZ_AMXF01000512.1 GCF_000310225.1 Thauera phenylacetica B4P | reverse complement strand
CCGGCCACGCCGAGGGCCTGGAAGCCGGCCGCGCCGACGGCTACGCCGAGGGTCGCGCGCGGGCCGAGGCCGAGGCGGCGCGCCTGGCCGGGCTCGCCGACGGCCTCGACGAGGCCTTGCGCGAGCTCGACGGCGAGATCGCCGAGCAGCTGATGGCGCTGGCGATCGAGATGGCGCGGCGGATGGTGAAGCTCACCCTCGCCGAACACCCCGAGGCCATCCTCGACACCGTGCGCAGCGCGCTCCTCCAGCTCCCCCAGGGCCACGCCCACATCCAGCTCCACCCCGACGATCTCGCTCTGGTGCGCGAGCATCTGGGCGACCAGCTCGCCCACGCCGGCCACCGCTTGCAGGAGGATGCCCGCCTCGCACGCGGCGAGTGCCGCATCGACGGCCAGGGCGCACAGGTGGACGCGACGCTGGAGACGCGCTGGCGGCGGGTGCTCGAATCCATCGGCCACGAGCGCGCACGCTGGCGCGTGGCGGACGAAGCGGATGCGGGCGACGCCACCGGCCCGGTCGCCGACACCGCGCCGCCCGCGCCGGAGCCGCCGGCATGAACCGCCACCAGGCGCTGTGGCGCGACTTCCTCGGCGATGGCCGCCGCCTGGTCGAGGGCTGCAACCCGCTCGAGGTCTCCGGCCGCCTCACCCGCATCAACGGCCTGGTCATGGAGGCCGCGGGCATCAAGCTGGCGCTCGGCTCGGGCTGCCGCATCCTGGTGCCCGGTGGCGGCGCGGTCGAGGCCGAGGTGGTCGGCTTCAACGGCGACAAGCTCTACATGATGCCCACCGACGACGTCTTCGGCCTGGCGCCGGGCGCGCGCGTGCTGCCGATGGAGGTGGGCGTGCCGCGCCTGGTGCCGGGCAAGCGCATCGGCCCGCGCCGCCGCGCCGCCGACCGCGCCAAGCACCTGCCG
>NZ_AMXF01000511.1 GCF_000310225.1 Thauera phenylacetica B4P | reverse complement strand
CAGCGTGCCGGGCAGCGCGCTCCTGGCGGGGGCGGTGGCGCCGCCGTCCGCGCTGGCGCCGGGTGTGGCGGCCTCCGCCTTGAGTTCGTCGAAGAAGCCGGCGATGCGGGCGCTGGAAGCCACCGCGGTCTCGGACTGGGCGATGGCGGCCAGCGCGGGCGATACCGCCAGGCGGGTGGCGGCCGAGGTGCCGAGGATGATCTGGCGCACGCGGTAGATGTCGGTCTGGACCTTGACGAAGTTGAAGTCCACCAGGTCGTCCGCGCGGTCGGCGCGCGCCTTCAGGAAGGCGATGAAGCCCTCCAGGCCGCGCTGGAAGATCTGGTAGCGCTCGTGCGCCGACAGCGCGCCCAGCAGCGGATCGTCGTACAGCGCGAGCGCCGCCGCGACCTGGCCCCTGGGGCCGGCCGAGGTGGGGGCGAGCAGGTCGCGCGCGCCGAGGAAATGCCAGGTGCCGAGCTGGCGCGCGCCGGCGGGCAGGCTGCCCGCGAACCACGGACGTTCGTTGCCGGCGGCGTCGAGCACGCCGGTGGCGCCGAAGCAGGCCCCGCCGCCGGCGAGCAGGAAGCGCATGCCGCGCACCTCCAGCCCTTCCATGCCGATGCCGGCCGTGCCGCCCGCGGGCACGAGGAGCCGCACCCAGCGCGCGGGGCGCGGCAGGGCGCCGGCGCGCGTGCGCACGAGGTTTGCTGCGCTCGCGCCGGGAATGCGCTCGAGCCCCCACCATGCCTGGTGCCGGCCCTGGCTGCTGTGCCATTCGAGCAGGACTTGCACGGGTGGCGCGTTGGGGTCGAGGTGCACCCAGGCGTACAGCGACTCGCCGGCGTTGGCGCGCAGCACGGCCGTCGCGCCGTCGAGGCCGTATTCGGTGACGCCGCCGTCCGCCGCGGCCGGCGCCGCATGCCCGCCGCCGGCCGGTGC
>NZ_AMXF01000510.1 GCF_000310225.1 Thauera phenylacetica B4P | reverse complement strand
CGCCCCGAAGACCACCGAGGACGGACGCGCGATCGTGCGCTTCCAGCCGCGCCCGCCCACCCGCTGAGCCCCCTCCCCACCCTGCCCCGAGCGAAGAAGATGTCCCCCCGTCCCGTCTGGCTGTTCGACCTCGACAACACCCTGCACAACGCCAGCCCGCACATCTTCCCGCACATCAACCGCAGCATGACGCGCTACCTCGAGCAGCACCTCGGGCTCGGGCTCGACGAGGCCAACGCGTTGCGCATGCAGTACTGGCACCGCTACGGCGCCACCATGCTCGGCCTGATGCGCCACCACGGCACCGACCCCGACCACTTCCTGGTCGAGACCCACCGCTTCGACCGCCTGCACGAGATGATGGTGTTCGAGCGCGCGCTGCGCGGCATGCTGCGCGCCCTGCCGGGGCGGCGCATCGTGTTCTCCAACGCGCCGCGCCACTACGCCGAGGCGGTGCTGGAGATCATGGGCGTGCGCCGGCTGTTCGAGGACGTGGTCGGCATCGAGGACCTCGACTACCATCCAAAGCCCGGCATCCGCGCCTACCACAGCCTGCTCCAGCGCCGACGCCTGAACGCCGCGCAATGCATCATGCTGGAGGATTCGGCCGTGAACCTGCGCACGGCCAAGCGCCTCGGCATGCGCACCGTGCTGGTGGGCGGCGGGCTGCGCACGCCGGCCTACGTGGACCTGCGCATCCCCAACATCCTGGCGCTGCGCCGCCAGCTCGGGCGCCTGCAGGTGCGCTGAAGGAGAAGACGCGCCCGCGCTCGGGCGACAAGGTGCGCGGCCACGACGCCGCACCGCTCCGAGCCCTCAGTCGCGCAGCGCACGCTCCATCAGGCGGGCCCCCGCGCCGTAGCCCGGCGGCAGCGCCGCCGGCAGCGCGGCGAAGCCCTGGCGCGCCCAGAACGGCACCGCGTCGGC
>NZ_AMXF01000509.1 GCF_000310225.1 Thauera phenylacetica B4P | reverse complement strand
CGTCGCCGCTGCGGGCGGGGGCGTCGACGCCGGCGTCCGCGCGCAGGCCGCTGCGGGCGTGGGCGGGGCCGGCCAGCCGCAGCGCCTGGCGGATGCCCTGCAGCAAGGCCTGGCTGTCGAAGGGCTTGGTGAGATAGCCGGCGACGCCGAGCGCGGTGGCCTCGACCGCGTCGGGGATGCTGCCGTGCGCGGTGAGCAGGATGACCGGCAGCGCGGGATGCTGGCGGCGGATGTCCTCGAAGAGTGCGAGACCGTCGCCGTCGGGCAGGCGCACGTCGCTCAACACGAGGTCGAAGCGCTCCACGCCGAGCCGGCTGCGCGCGGCCTCGACGCAGTCGGCGGTGGCGACGCGGTAGCCGTTGGCCTGCAGTCGCATCGACAAGAGGCGCAGCAGGTCGGTGTCGTCGTCGACCACCAGCAGGCGGGCCGGCGCCGCGGCTTCGGTCGTGTAGGCCCTGATCGCCGTGCTCACCGGAGAGGGCTCCTGCGGGCGCGTGACCTCCTCCGTGCGGGAGGCGCGCGCAGCCCTTCCGGCCGTGCGAGGGCGCTCACTCCTGCGCCCCGGTGCGGGGCCGCACGGGCTGGGCGGGTGGGCTCAGCCGGCGCTCGATGTCGGCGAGCGCGTCCAGCTTGCGCTGCAGCTCGGCGTTCTGCCGGCGCAAGGCCTCGAGCTCCTGCTCCTGCACGCCGGTGGCGCGGGCGCGTTCGTCGAGCTGGCGGCGCAGGCGCTCGGCGAGTGCGCCGAGCTGCTGGCGTTCACGGATCTGTTCGAGCAGGGCGCGCGCGTAGGGATGCAGCGCGCGCGCCTCGGCGCCATCGTCGGCGAGCAGGCTCTCGAGCGCGCGCCGCGCCGTGGCGAGGCGATCCTGGCCGGGCTGTGCGGCCTGCACCGCGGCGTGCAGGCGCTGCTGCGCGGCTTCGTGGGCCAGGGCCGC
>NZ_AMXF01000508.1 GCF_000310225.1 Thauera phenylacetica B4P | reverse complement strand
CCCGCCCCGACGCCCCACCACGCCCCGGCGCCCCCGCCACACCCCGGCACCCCCGCCACGCCCCGACGCCCCGGCGCCCCCATCACGCCCCACCACGCTCCGACGCCATGTAGGAGCGCCGGCAGGCGCGAAAGCAGCGGTGCAGATGAGCAAATGAGCAAATGAAAGACCTGACCCCAGCTTGACAGCTTGACGGACCCCAGCTTGACCGAAAGCAGCGGTGCAGATGAGCAAATGAAAGACCTGACCCCAGCTTGACCCCCTGACCCCAGCTTGACCCCTTATCCAACAAGTGTTGAAATACCACCAAGACATCTCGAAGCTCCTCCCGAGGAGAATCAAATGAGCATGAAACGATCCGGCCGGCTCGCCTGGGTGGGCGCCGGCGTTCTTGTCCTCGCCGCGGCCGCCGCGTGGCAGTTCCTGCGCCCCGCGCCCGACGACGGCAGCTTCGTGCGCGGCAACGGCCGCATCGAGGCCACCGAGGTCGACGTCGCCGCCAAGGCGCCCGGGCGGGTGGACGAGATCCTGGTGAATGAAGGCGACTTCGTCACCCGTGACGACGTGATCGCGCGCATGGACGTCAAGGCCCTGCAGGCCCAGCTCGCGCAGGCGCGCGCCGAGGTCGCCAATGCCCACAGCGCGCGCGAGACCGCGCGCGCCCAGGTCGCGCAGCGCCAGGCCGACGTGACCATGGCCGAGGCGGTGCTGGTGCAGGGCCGCGCCGAATACGACGTCGCCCGCCGCACCGCGGCGCGCTCGAAGGCGCTGCTGAGCGACCGCGCCACCTCCGCGCAGAAGGCCGACGACGATGCCGCACGCGCACGCACCGCCGAGGCCAGCATCCATGTCGCCGAGGCCCGCATCGTCGCCGCCCGCGCCGGGGTGCGCGCGGCCGAGGCCCAGGTGCAGCAGGCCGAGGCCGCGATCCGCGCCGCC
>NZ_AMXF01000507.1 GCF_000310225.1 Thauera phenylacetica B4P | reverse complement strand
GGCTGCACCGTGGCCGAGCGCCTCGCCGAGCGCGGCTGGACGGTGGCGCTGATCGACCGCGCCCCTGCGCCCGCGAGCGGCGCCTCGGGCAACCTCGCCGGCGTGCTGCGCCCGCTGCCCAGCCTGGACGACAACCGCATGAGCCGGCTCACCCGCGCCGGCAGCCTGTACGCCTGGCGACGCATCCACCAGCTGCGCGCACGCAGCCTGGCGCTGCGCGCGGACGACTGCGGCGTGCTGCACCTGGGGCGCGACGCCACGCAGGAGGCCAAGATGCGCGCGGTGGTCGAGCGCCTCGCGCTGCCGCCCGAGCACCTGCGCTTCGTCGGCATCGACGAGGCGGCGGAGCTCGCCGGCTGCGCGGTCGCCAATGGCGGCTGGTGGTTCGCCGGCAGCGGCTGGGTGCAGCCGCCCAGCCTGTGCGCGGCCAGCCTGGAGGCTGCGGGCGGACGCGTGCGTGGGCACTTCGGCCAGACCGTGGCGCGGCTCGGGTACGAAGGCGGCGCCTGGCACGCGCGCGGGCCCGACGGCAGCACGATCGCGAGCGCCCCCGTGGCGATCCTCGCGCCCGGCACCGGCATCGCCGGCTTCGAGCAGGCCAGCCTGCCGGTGGCGAGCGCGCGCGGCCAGGTCTCCCATCTGCCCGCGGTCGCGGATAGCGCGCCGCGGGTGGTGGTGTGTCGCGGCGGCTACGTGAGCCCGGCGGTAGACGGCCTGCGCTGCGCCGGCGCCACCTTCGCGGTGGACGACCCCGACCCCGGCCTGCGCCCCGAGGACCACGCCGAGAACCTGCAGCGCCTCGCGGCCATGCTGCCGGGCTTCGTCGCCGCCCCGGCCACGGACCTCGACCCCGCCCGGCTCGATGGCCGGGTGGGTTTCCGCCCCGCCTCGCCCGACCGCCTGCCGATGATCGGCGCCCTGCCCCTGCCCGCTCCGGCGCCCCTGGCCGAC
>NZ_AMXF01000506.1 GCF_000310225.1 Thauera phenylacetica B4P | reverse complement strand
CGGCCGCCACGGCTGCCACGGGCGGCTCGGGAGCTGCGGGCGGCTCCGGCGGCCATTGCGATGTCGGCTGCCCGATCGGTGCGGGCCGCAGGATGGGCTCCGGCGGCGGCTCGGGGGGCTCCAGCACGGAGGGCTCGCGCACGGGCGTGAGCTCCGCCGGCGCGGGGCTGCGCACGAAGGAGGGCATGGCCGCCGCGCTCGCTGCCGCAGCCATCGAGAACGGGGCCGCGGGCGGCTGGAAGATCTCCGCAGGCAGGTCCAGGTCCTCCACCACCTCGGTGAGGATGGGCAGGTCGTCGTCGTCGAAGGCCTGCATGGCCGCGGCGGGTGGCATCGCGTGGACCGGCCCGGCAGGGCCGTGGTCGGTGGTGGGCGGCGTGCGTGCGGGGGAGGCGGCCGTGTCGCCGCGGTGGCGGCGCAGCAGGGCGTCGGCCTGGCCGAGCAGGTCGTCGGCGCGGTCGAGCTCGTCGTCGTCGGGGAAGTCCTGCCAGTCTTTCACAGCGCCACCCTGCGTTCGGCGTCGAAGGCCTTCAGTTCGTAGCCGCGCTGGCGGTAGGCGGCCCAGCGCTGACGGGCGGCGTGCACCTCGGCGGCATCGCGGCCGACGATCTCGACCACCATGCGGAACCCGTCCGCCTCGGCGGGCAGGTCGTCGGCGAGGTTGAACAGCATGTCGGCGTGCGGCCACGGGCAGGGCTCGTCGGCGGCGCCGAGCACCACCGGGGTCTCCACGGCCAGCGCCGAGCCGGCACCGACATGGGGGACGAAGTCGAGCGGCACCGCGGTCCACAGCGCCTGGTCCAGCCGGCGCAGCTGGGTCGAGTCGGTGCAGCGCAGGGCGACCTTGCGGCCGCGTGCGTAGGCGCCCGCGACCAGCTCGTGCGCGAGCGCGAGCCGGTCTGCGGTGTTGTGATAGAACTGCACGCGCGGCGCCATGGCGGGGGGGGGGCGGGCCCCCGG
>NZ_AMXF01000505.1 GCF_000310225.1 Thauera phenylacetica B4P | reverse complement strand
TGCCGCTCGACCCCGAGGACCGCCTCGCCGATGCGCGCGCGATGCACGCCGCCGCGCGGCGCGAGGCCGCCGCCTGCGACCTGGTGCACATCCAGACGCCCTTCCTCGCCCACCGCGCCGGGCTGCGCGCTGCGCGCGCCGAGGGCCGGCCGGTGCTGCTGACCTACCACACCTTCTTCGAGGAATACCTCCACCACTACCTGCCCTTCCTGCCCGCCGGCGTGCTGCGCGGGCTGGCGCGGCGGGTGTCGCGCACGCAGTGCAACGCGGTGGATGCGGTGGTGGTGCCCTCGACCGCCATGCACGAGCGCCTCGCCGGCTACGGCGTGCGCAGCCCGATGGAGATCCTGCCCACCGGCATCCCGCTGCAGGACTTCGCCGCCGGCGACGGCCCGCACTTCCGCCGCCTCTACGACATCCCGGAAGACGCGCCGATGGCGCTCTACATCGGCCGCGTCGCGCACGAGAAGAACATCGGCTTCCTGCTCGAGGTCGCCGCCCGGCTCAAGGCGCGCCGGCCCGACTTCGTGCTCGTGGTCGCCGGCGAGGGCCCGGCGAGCGCCCGCCTGCAGCGCCAGGCGCTCGCCGCGGGGCTGGACAACACGGTGCGCTTCGTCGGCTACCTCGAGCGCCGCAAGCGCCTGCCCGACTGCTACGCCGCCGCCGACGTGTTCGTGTTCGCCTCGCGCACCGAGACCCAGGGCCTGGTGCTGCTCGAGGCGATGGCCGCCGGGCTGCCGGTGGTCGCGCTGTCCGCGATGGGCACCACCGACATCCTCGGCCCCGAGCGCGGCGCGCGCATCGCGCCCGACGACCCCGACGGCTTCGCCGCCACGGTCAACAGCGTGCTCGCCGACCTCCGCCTGCGCCGGCGGCTCGCCGCCGAGGCACGCGACTACGCCGCCGAGTGGGCCGACGGCGTGATGGCCGGGCGCCTCGCCGCGCTCTACCGCAGGCTGCTC
>NZ_AMXF01000504.1 GCF_000310225.1 Thauera phenylacetica B4P | reverse complement strand
CGCCCGGCCTGCCCTCGACCGCGCGCGACCTCACCCTGGACGACGCCGCCGCGCTCGCCCGCCTGCCCAAGGTGCGGCACGTCTCGGGCTCGGTGAGCGGCAACGCCGAGGTGCGGGCGCAAGGCCGGGTGCGGCGCAGCGCCGTGCTCGGCGTGGGGCCGCAGATGCAGGAGGTGTTTTCGATGCGGGTGGGCGTGGGGCAGTTCCTGCCGCCCGACGAGGCGGCGAGCGCGCGCGCCTTCGTGGTGCTGGGGCCCAAGCTCGCGCGCGAGCTCTTCGGCAGCGCCAACGCGCTCGGCGAGCGCGTCGAGATCGGCGCCGAGCGCTTCCGCGTGGTCGGCATCATGGAGGAGAAGGGGCAGTTCCTCGGCATCGACCTGGACGACGCCGCCTACATCCCGGTGGTGCGCGGCATGGCGCTGTACCAGCGCGACGGCCTGATGGAGATCGCGCTCACCTACGACCCCGAGGCCCCCGCCGCGCGCGTGGCGGAGGCGGTGAAGAAATTGATGATCGCGCGCCACGGCCGCGAGGACTTCAGCGTGCTGACCCAGGAGGACATGCTGGCGACGCTGTCGAACATCCTCGACCTGCTCACCGCGGCGGTGGGCGCGCTCGGGGCGATCTCGCTGCTGGTGGGCGGGGTGGGCATCGTCACCATCATGAGCATCGCCGTCACCGAGCGCACCGGCGAGATCGGCGTGCTGGTGGCGCTGGGCGCGCGCCGGCGCACCATCCTCGCGCTCTTCCTCGGCGAGGCGGTGGTGCTGGCCGGCATCGGCGGGCTGCTCGGCCTGCTCGCGGGCGCGGGCCTGGCGCAGCTGGTCGGGCTGCTGGTGCCGGCGATGCCGGTGGCCACACCCTGGCAGTACGCGCTTGCGGCGGAGGTGGTCGCCGTGGTGGTCGGCCTCGCCGCCGGCGTGCTGCCGGCGCGCCGCGCGGCGCGCCTCGACGCGGTCGAG
>NZ_AMXF01000503.1 GCF_000310225.1 Thauera phenylacetica B4P | reverse complement strand
GCTCGCCGTTGGGCGCCGGCACCAGGCCCATCGCCGCGCGCAGCGCCGCCGCCGCCGCGGCCGACTGCGACACCGAGCAGATGCCGCAGATGCGCGGCACGAAGACGAGCGCGTCGAGCGGCGTCTTGCCCACCAGCACGCCCTCGAAGCCGCGGTACAGCGGCGCGGTCACCTGCGCCGCGCGCACGCGGCCGGCCTCGACCTCGAGGCTCACCTCGAGGTCGCCCTCGACGCGGTTGAAGGGGCCCAGGACCAGGCGGCTCATGCGCGGCCCTCAGCGCCCGTTGCCGCCGCGGGGCACCGCCGGCGGCACCACGGGGTGGTCGGCGTGGGCGTTCTCGCGTACGCGCCGCGGCGTGGCCGACTTGGACAGCGCGGCGAGCGCGACGAACCAGGCCTTGGGCATGTCCGCCGGCAGGCCGATCGGGATGCCGGCGAGCTTGGGGGTCTGGTGGAAGGGGTGGCCGGGCTCCTCGAAGCCGGGCGCGGTGCAGGCGATGCAGGCGAAGCCGCCCTCGGGGCAGGAGCCGGCGCCGTTCCACAGCCGGGTGTTGCAGTCGGCGTGGGCCTGGGTCCCCTTGCAGCCGAGGTTCTCCATCAGGCAGCCGAGCTGGGAGAGCTCGGCGGCGCTCGCCTTGAACTCGTAGAACTCGTTGCGGCTGCAGCCGTGGTGCACCAGCTTGTCGGCGTAGAAGCGCGGGCGGCCGAGCGCGTCGAGCTCGGCCGCGGTGAAGGCGCCGGCGGCGAGCCCGAGCAGGGTCTCGACCACCCAGCCGGGGTGGGTCGGGCAGCCGGCGACGTTGATCACCGGCAGGCCGTCGGGGGCGCGCCAGTCGGCGCCGAGCAGGCCGCCCGCCTGCTCGCCGTCGTACTGCAGGCCGCAGGCGTCGGTGGGGTTGGCGCCCGAGCTGGTCATGCCGCCGAAGGCGGCGCAGCTGCCCACCGCCACCACGTGGCCGGCGCGCGCGGA
>NZ_AMXF01000502.1 GCF_000310225.1 Thauera phenylacetica B4P | reverse complement strand
CGTCGAGCGCGCCGCCCTGCGCCTGCTCGGCCGCGCCCAGCTGGTGCCGGCGGCGCTGGTGTGCGAGGTCGCATCCGATCGCGCCGCCACGGTCGCGGCCGAGGTGGCCAGCGGCGAGCTGCTCGCGGTCGACGCGGCTGAGGTGATGCGCCTATGCGAGAGCGGCCCCGGCCGGCTCGCCCGCATCAGCGAGGCGCGTGTGCCGCTGGCCGAGGCGGAGCACAGCCACTTCGTGCTCTTCCGCGAAGCCGATGGCGTGCACGAGCACGTCGCCATCGTCATCGGCGAGCGCGCGAACTGGCAGGAGGACGTCCCGGTGCGCGTGCATTCTTCCTGCCTCACCGGCGACCTCTTCGGCAGCCTGCGCTGCGACTGCGGCGAGCAGCTGCGCCGCGGCGTGGCGGCGATCCACGCGCTCGGCGGCGGCGTGCTGCTCTACCTGTCGCAGGAGGGCCGAGGCATCGGCCTGGCCAACAAGCTGCGCGCCTACGGCCTGCAGGACGAGGGCCTGGACACGATCGACGCCGACCAGGTGATCGGCTTCTCCAAGGACGAGCGCGACTTCCGCATCGCGCACGAGATGCTCGACGAGCTCGGCATCGACCGCATCCTGCTGCTCACCAACAACCCGAGCAAGGTGGCCGCGCTGCAGAAGGCCGGCATCCACGTCGTCGGCCGACGCGCGATCTATGGCGAGGTCACCGCGCAGAACCAGCGCTACCTCAAGACCAAGGCCAGCCGCCACGGGCACTGGCTCAACGATCTGCTCGACGAGCAGGGCGAGCCCGGTGACGACGAGCCCGCATGCCTGCCCGCCGCGGACGCCACCCACCGCGCCTGAGGCGCGGCCTCCGGTGCGGCGGCCCGGCTCGCTCAGCTGCCGTGGCTGAGCGTGGGGCTGCGCTCGACGAGGGCCTCGAGGTCGAAGTCGCGCGCGTCCTCGATGACGCGCGCGAGCCGGCTCCCGAAGGGT
>NZ_AMXF01000501.1 GCF_000310225.1 Thauera phenylacetica B4P | reverse complement strand
CCCCCTGCCGTATGCGCTCGGCTGATCCGCAGCGCGGCCCGACCGGCGGGCGCGCTCGCAGCCGCCGAGGCGCGCTGCCGTGTGCCTGATCGTCTTCGCCTGGCAGGCGCATCCCGACTATCCGCTGGTGGTCGCGGCCAACCGCGACGAGTACCTCGCGCGCCCCGCCGCGCCCGCGCACTGGTGGGTGGATGCGCCCGAACTGCTCGCCGGCCGCGACCTCGAGGCCGGCGGCACGTGGATGGGCCTGACGCGCGACGGCCGCTTCGCCGCGCTGACCAACTTCCGCGACCCCAGCCGCCACCTCGCCGGAGCGCCCTCGCGCGGCGCGCTGGTGCGCGAGGCGCTCGAGGATGCCCGCCCGGCGCCCGCCACGCTGCAGGCCGTCCAGGCGAGCGCGGACAACTACGCCGCCTTCAACCTGCTGGTGGGCGACGCCGATCGGCTCGGCGTGCTCGAGAGCACCACCGGCGCGCTGCGCATGCTGGAGCCGGGCTGCTACGGCCTGTCCAACCACCTGCTCGACAGCCCCTGGCCCAAGCTGGTGAAGACGCGCACGGCGCTCGCCCGCGAGCTCGAGGCGCTGCCGACGGCAGGTCCGGTGCCGGCGACCGAGGACGCGCTGGTCGCCGGCCTCCTCGCATTGCTGCGCGACCCAGCGCCCGCGCCCGATCCGCACCTGCCCGCGACCGGCGTGAGCCTGGAGTGGGAGCGCTGGCTGTCGCCCGCCTTCATCCGCGCACCCGGCTACGGCACGCGCTGCAGCAGCGTGGTGCTGCGCGACCGCGCGGGCCGCACCCGCTTTGTCGAGTGGACCTGGGATGTGGATGGGGAGCTGCGCAGCCGGGTCGAGCACGCGTTCGGCGCCGGCACGACCTGAACGCCCCACGCGGCGCCCTCGCGGGCCCGGCCGCTACACCGTCCGCCGCATCGCGCGGTGCGGGATCCCCGCCTCCATGAAGACCTCTGATGGG
>NZ_AMXF01000500.1 GCF_000310225.1 Thauera phenylacetica B4P | reverse complement strand
TTCCCACCCCGCACTCCACCCCGCACCCCACCCCGCACCCCACCCTCATCCCGACCCTGCCCAATACACGATCGCCCCGCATGGCCGAACCCAGCACTCCACCCCCAGACGGCAACTCCGCCAGCCCCGCAGCGCTCGACATCAGCCGCGGCGACGAGCTCGAGAGGTACACCCTGCGCGGCGCACGCCAGATCCTGCAGCTGCTGCAGGACCTCATCACCCACCGCGGCCTGATCACCGCCCACACCGGCGGCGGCCACTCCTTCATGACCGCGGTGCTGAAGGTGGACGAGGAGCGCGCGCGCGTGGTGCTCGACCCCAGCCCCGACCCCCAGGCCAACCGCCGCGCGCTCGCCGCGCCGCGCCTGACCTGCGCGACCCAGCTCGACGGCATCCGCATCCAGTTTGCGCTCGTCGGCCTGAGCGAGGGCCAGGACAAGGGCCGCCCGGCATTCTTCGCGCCGCTGCCGACCGAGATGCTGCGCCTGCAGCGCCGCGAGTTCTATCGCCTGCAGGTGCCGCTCGCGCACGCGCTGAGCTGCCTGCTGCGGGCGGAGGACCTGGCGCGCAAGCCGGTCGAGGTGAGCGCGCGCGTGATCGACATCGGCGCCGGCGGGGTGGCGGTGGTGGTGCCCGCGGGGGCGGCGGAGTTCGTCATCGGCGGCGTGCTGCCGGCCTGCCGCCTCGACCTGCCCGAGGGCGACCCGATCGAGCTCAACCTCGAGGTGCGCAACCTCAACCGCCAGACACAGCGCAACGGCACCGAGCAGTTGCGCGTCGGCCTGCGCTTCGCCGCCCTGCCGCGCACGGCCGACACCCGCATCCAGCGCTACATCTTCAAGACGGAGCGCGAGCTCAACGCCAAGGCACGCGGGGGAATCTAGGCCCCCTTCGCGCCTGCCGGCGCTCCTACAGAAGCCCCCGACCCGCACCGGTTTCTGTAGGAGCGCCGGCAGGCGCGAAGGGGCCACGGGG
>NZ_AMXF01000499.1 GCF_000310225.1 Thauera phenylacetica B4P | reverse complement strand
GTGCGGGCGCGCCCGGCGAAGGGCGAGGCGGAGGGCGAGGCGGAGGGCGAGGCGGAGGGCGAGGCGGAGGGCGAGGCGAAGGGCGAGGCGGAGGGCGAGGCGGAGGGCGAGGAGGCCCCGGCGTCCGGCGCTGCCCGGGCGGGCCCGTCGGCGTCATCGGAGCCGCCTGCGGGCGCCGGGTCGCCGCCACGTTCGCCGTAGAACAGATACACCCCGGGCGCGTCGGGCAGGTCGGCGATCTGCTCGGGGTCGAGGTGGGGCGGCAGGCTGGGGTGGCCGACGAGCTCGCGCATCACCTCCGACAGCTGGCCGGGCGGGAAGCGCTCGTGGATCTTCTGCCAGAACTGCCAAAGCAGCTGGGCGTCGCCGAGCGCGCGGTGGCGGTCGGCGACCACCAGGCCGTGGCGCTCGATGAGGTGGTCGAGGCCGTGGCGGCGGTGGTCGGGGAACAGCCGGCGCGACAGCTTGACGGTGCACAGCACCTGCGGCCGCATGTCGAGCCCGGCGCGGCGGAAGGCGGCGCGCAGGTGGCCGTGGTCGAAGCGCGCGTTGTGGGCGACGAAGAGGCGGCCGTCGAGGCGGTCGAAGATCTCGTCGGCGATGTCGGCGAAGCGCGGCGCGTCGGCGACCATGGCGTCGTCGATGCCGGTGAGGCGCTGGATATAGTCGGGAATGCGCGACTCGGGTCGCACCAGCGTGGACCATTCGCGCACGCCATCCTCGTCGACCTGGACGATGCCGACCTCGGTGATCGATTCGCGCTGGGCGGGGCCGCCGGTGGTCTCGATGTCGACGAAGGCGAGCCCGCCGGGGAAGCTGTGGAGGGAGAAGGGCAAGGGTTTGCGGGCGGGTTGGGCGAGGGGGCGGGACGGCTGGCGGCGCAGCGGGCGCGTGCGAGCTTCGAGCGCCGGCGCGTGCCCGGGTTCCCATGCCGGCGAGGGCCGTTGCGCGAGGCGGGCCGACGCGCGCGTGCGCCG
>NZ_AMXF01000498.1 GCF_000310225.1 Thauera phenylacetica B4P | reverse complement strand
GCGGCGCGCCGGGTGCTCGCCGGCGGCGAGCGCGTGCTGCTGATCGGCACCGACTGCCCGGCGCTCGATGCCGCCTGCCTGCGCGCCGCGGCCGACGCGCTCGACGAGGTCGAGGCGGTGATCGTGCCGAGCTTCGACGGCGGCTACGTGCTGCTCGGCCTGCGCCGCTTCGACCCGAGCCTGTTCGAGGGCATCGCCTGGAGCACGTCGACGGTCGCCGCCGCGACGCGCGCGCGCCTCGCGGCGCTGGCATGGCCGTATCGCGAGCTGCCCGCGCTGCACGACATCGACGTTCCGGCCGACCTCGTCCATCTTCCGTCCGGCGCATGAAGCCCGGGCAAGCCGCGATTCACCAGTGTGGCAACGCTTTTGCGGCACAATCGACCTCCCGACTGCGCGAAGGAGAATCCCCATGAGCTTCGATCCCCTGCTGTTGTTCCTGCACATCGCCGGCGTCGTCGTCTGGGTGGGCGGGATGTTCTTCGCCTACGTCTGCCTGCGCCCCGAGGCCGCCAGCCAGCTCGAGCCGCCGCCGCGGCTGCGCCTGTGGCGCGGGGTGCTGGCGCGCTTCTTCACCTGGGTGTGGGTGGCGGTCGCCGTGGTGCTGGCGAGCGGGCTGGCGCTGATCCTGCGCGTCGGCTTCGCGGACGCGCCGCTGTACCAGCACCTCATGTTCCTGATGGGCCTGGTCATGATCGGCATCTACGCCTTCGTGTTCTTCACGCCCTACGCCGCGCTGGCGCGCGCGGTGGCGGCCGAGGACTGGAAGGCGGGCGGCGCGGCGCTTGGGCGCATCCGCCAGCTGGTGGGCACCAACCTCACGCTCGGCTTCCTCACCATCGCGATGGGGACGATCGGGCGCTGGCTGGGCTGAGCCTGCACGCTCCCCTTGTGTTCGATGCCCGGCGTGCCGGATCGGGGAGAACCCTGATCCGGCCGCGGCATGCTTGGCCCGCCGGCCCGGCCGGTGCAACAATCGGCCGGCATGCGCGCTGCCGAGC
>NZ_AMXF01000497.1 GCF_000310225.1 Thauera phenylacetica B4P | reverse complement strand
CGCGGCCCCATCGCCTGCGGCCCCCGCGCCCGCCGAGCCCGCGCCACGCCGGCGCAAGCCGACCGGCGGCGGCACCTGATGCCTGGAGGTGAATCGTGAGCATCCGCCCGATCCGACATGCGCTCCCCGGCGAGCGCATCCTCGCCCTCGCCCCCGACGATGCGGCCGAGGCCGCGCGCTGGTGGCTGCGGCGGCCCAACCTGTTCGCGGGCCGCACGCTGACCGGCCCCACGCTGTCCGGCCGCCAGGACTGGGCCGCGGCCCACGTCGCACTGCGCGGCCGCGCCTTCACCCCAGGCGTGGTGCAGGGCCTGGAGACGGCGCTGGCCGATGTCGGCAGCGGCCTCGACGGCAGCCGCATCGCACTGATGCAGGGCATCGGCCTCGGCGTCACCGGCGAGGATGTGCACGTCGCCCACGCCCACGAGTTCGAGCTCGGGCGCCTTCCGGTGGTGGCCGATCCTTCGGCCTTCTCCGGCCTCGGTGGCGCCGGCGGCGGTGGCGATGTGCTCGCAGGCAAGATCGTCGGCCCCACGCTCGGCGAGGTGGTCGCGGCCGCCCCGGAAGCCCTGCCGCGCGTCGGCATCCTCATGCTGCAGCCGGTCGCCAGCGAGCGCATCGGCGAGTTCGATCCCACCGACCCCTGCCCGCTCGACGCCTGCTGCAGCGACGGCGGAGCCGCCTTCGAGGACTGGCGCAGCGCCGACGCCGCCCGCCTGCTCTGGTACGCCTGGCCCGAGGAGTGGCGCAGCCTGCCGCCGCTGCCGCCCGCCGGCGGCGCGCGCTGGCGCAACCTGATCGCCTGGCGCATCTTCGAGGCCGAGCGCGGCCTGGGCGAGGGTGCGCAGCTACCCTGGGCGGCCTGGGGCGTGGCGCTCGGCCTGGTGGCCTGCGCAGCGGACTGGACCCCGCTCTTCCTCGACCGCGCCAGCGTGGTGCGTGCGGGCGGGCGCGCACGCTGGCCGCGCATGGGCGGCGGTGCCGGCGGCCTCGCCACGCACTG
>NZ_AMXF01000496.1 GCF_000310225.1 Thauera phenylacetica B4P | reverse complement strand
GGGGAGAAGGCGGGTCGGCAGGGCGGCGCGAGCCCGCGCGCCGCGGCGGGTCCGCGCTGGTGGACGCGGCTGCTGCATGGTTACGTGTACTACCGCGTGCCGCTGCTGCGGCCCGACGCCGCGCTCACCCGGCTGGCGCCGCTCGCTCGCCCGCTCGCCGCACGCCAGGTCGCGCAGGTGCTGCAGCTGGCCGGCCTGCTCGGGCTGCTGCTCGCCCTGCCGCAGGCCGAGCTCTACTTCGCCACCGCCAGCTACCTGCTCACGCCCGCCGGCTTTGTCGGCTTCGTCGGCTGCCTGGTCGCGCTCAAGATCGGCCACGAGCTCGCCCACGCCTTCAGCGCCAAGCTCAAGAACCTGCACGTGCGCAGCATGGGCGTGGCCTTCATCCTGCTGTGGCCGATCCTGTACACCGACGTCACCGACGCCTGGCGCGAACCCGACCGCCGTCGGCGCGCGCAGATCGGCTCGGCGGGCATCCGCTTCGAGCTCGCCGTGGCCGCGCTGGCGCTGCTCGCCTGGGCGGTGCTGCCCGACGGCGTCGCGCGCAGCCTGGCCTTCTACCTGTCGAGCGCCTCGATCCTGTCGACGCTGCTGATCAACCTCAACCCCTTCATGCGCTTCGACGGCTACTTCCTGCTGATGGACGTGTGGGGCATCGACAACCTGCAGCCGCGCGCCTTCGCGCTGCTGCGCCACCGCCTGCGCCGGCTCTGCCTGGGCTGGCGCGGCGGCTCGCCCGAGCATCACCCGCAGGCGGGGCCGATGCTGGCCTACGCGGTCGCCACCGCGGCCTACCGCGTCCTCGTCGCCATCGGCATCGCCGCCGCGGTGTTCGGTTTCTTCGGCTCGGTCGCGGGGCTGCTGGTCGCCGCGCTCGAGGTGTACATCCTGATCGCGCGCCCGCTGCTGCGCGAGCTGCGCGAGGTGCATCGCCAGCGCCGCGCCATCGGCTCGCCGCTGCGCGCGGGCGTGAGCCTCGCGGTGCTCGCCGGCCTGGCGGGCGCGGTGTTCCTGCCGC
>NZ_AMXF01000495.1 GCF_000310225.1 Thauera phenylacetica B4P | reverse complement strand
CGGCGAGCTCGACCAGCAGTTCGGCGACCAGGCGGCGGGCGGCCTCGCGCCGTGCCGCGGCCTCGCGCGCGCGCGCCTCGATCAAGGCCTGCAGGCGGCCGCGGTGGCTGTGGATCAGCGTGGCCAGGGTGTCGAAGAGCTCGCGCTCGCCGTCGAGCGGCGGCGCTACGGTGTCGAAGCTCACCACCGCGTGCAGCCCGAGGCGGGCGAGTGCGCCGCGCCAGTCGTCCGCCCGCGCCGCCGGATCGGCGATGAAGTTGAGCACCGGCAGCAGCGGCCGAGCGCACGCGGCGAGCAGCTCGAGCTCGTCGCGGTGCTTGGGCAGCACCGGGTCGCGCGCGTCGACCACATAGAGCGCGGCGTCGCTCGCCAGCATCTGGCGCAGCACCTTCGCCTCCTGCTCGAAGCGGCCTGCGGCCTCGTCGCGGGCGAGAAAGCGCGCGACGCGCTCGGGGCCGTCGACGCGCTCGCCGGGGTCCACCAGCTCGTCGATGAACTCGAGCAGCGCGATCGCGTCCTCCATGCCCGGGGTGTCGAAGAGCTCCGCCGCCGGCACGCCGTCGGCCATCAGGCGCAGACCCTCGACGTGGCGGGTGGTGCCGGCGGAGTCGGAGACCTCGCCGAAGCCGACGTCGCGCGCGAGCGTGCGCAGCAGCGAGGTCTTGCCGGTGTTGGTGTGGCCCACGACGGCCACGCGCAGGATGTCGTTCATCGGACCTCGTCCCCCCGTTCCAGCCAGACCCATGCGGCCCGCGCATCCACCAGCACCGCCGCCTCGCCCAGGCCGATGCCGGCCAGGCCCTCGCGCCACTGGCGCAGCCGGCCGGCGTGCTCCGCCGCGGCATCGATGCCGGCCAGCCAGACGCGGGTCGCCTGCGCGTGGTCGGCGAGTTCGGCGATGAGGCCGAGGCTGCCGCGATCCGGGGTCTGGCGGGCGTCGACCGCGACCACCAGGCGGACCGGCGGGTGGGCGGCGAAACGCGCGCGCGCTCCGCGGCGTTGCTCGCGGCTGTCGAGGC
>NZ_AMXF01000494.1 GCF_000310225.1 Thauera phenylacetica B4P | reverse complement strand
TGGCCGAGCGCGACCCCGAGCAGCCCGCCGACCACGCCCACCGCCGCGCCCTCGGCGAGCAGGCCGCGCATGAGCTCGGCACGCACCAGGCCGAGCGCGCGCAACAGCGCGAACTCGCGCCGCCGCCGCGCCACCGACAGCAGCTGCGTGGAGAACACCAGGAAGCCGCCGGTCAGCAGCGCGATCGCCGCCAGCATGGTCAGGTTGACCCGGTAGGCGCGCGACAGCGAACCGAGCTCGCCCGCCGCCGCTTCCGGCGCCCGCAGCGCGATCCCGGGTGGCAACAGGGCGGACAGGGCGGCCTGCGCCGCGGACGGCGATACGCCCTCGGCCAGACGCAGGTCGATCCGGCTCAACACGCCGATGCGTCCGAACGCCAGCTGCGCGGCGCCGATGTCCATGACGCCGAGCACACCGCTCGCGCCCGGCACCCGCCCGCCCGCCTCCAGCACCAGGCTGCGCACGCCCGACTGCACCGCGATGCGGGTGTCGGTGAGCGCCGGCGGCAGCGCCTCGCCTTCTGCGGAGCGCCCCGGCGTGCTCAGACGCTGGTGGGCGTCGTCGCTCAGGAACACCACGCCGGGCCGCAGGGCCGCAAAGCGCACGTCGTCGCCACCGCCGCCATCGGCGAGCGGCATCAGCCCGGGCTGCACGCGCAGCACGCGGAAGAGGTCCACGCCCAGGATGCGCAGGCTCTCCTCGCGCCCCGGCAGGCGCGCCTCGATCTCCAGCACCGGGCTCGCCGCGGCCACCTCGGGCCGGCGCGCGAGGGTGACGAACAGGCCCTCGTCGAAGCCGTCGCGCGGCCCCACCACCTGCAGATCGGCCTCGCCCGCCACCGCGCGCATGCCGCGGCCGAACTCGTCGAGCGCGGCGCCGTGGATCAGGTGCACCGCCAGCCCGAGCGCCACGCCGAGCGCGATCGCGAGCAGCGACAGCGCGCTGGCCAGGCGGCGGCGCAGCAGGCTGGCGAGGAAGAGTCGGCGCAGCGGCACGCTCACCGGGCGCCCCCCCCGGCGCTGCACGGGCGA
>NZ_AMXF01000493.1 GCF_000310225.1 Thauera phenylacetica B4P | reverse complement strand
CGCGCTGGCGATCGCGGCGCTGCTGCGGCGCTCGCGGCGCCCCGCGCCGGTCGCGGCTACCCGCCGGACGGTGGACACCGCCACGGCCACCACGCTGGGCAGCACGGAGTACCGCAAGGGCCGCGCGCGCGCGGAAGACGCCGGCTTCGGCTTCGGCGTCGGCACCGTGGACACCCGCCTCGAGTGGCCGGCAGGGACCGAGACCGCGGTCATCGAGGAGCACAGGTCCGCGGTCGAGCTCGCCGACATCATGATGAGCTTCGGACGCGTGAAGGGCGCGGCGGAGACGCTCGCCGAGTTCATCCGCGGCAACCCGCGCGAGGCCGTCACGCCGTGGCTGAAGCTGCTCGAGGTGTACCGCGCCGCCGGCCTGCGCGACGAGTTCAACGCGATCGCCGGGGAGCTCAACAAGACCTTCAACGTCACCACGGTGAACTGGCAGAGCTACGACGCGCTGCGCGCCTCGAAGATGAGCCTGGAAGACCTGCCGCACATCTGCGAGACCCTGCAGAAGACCTGGCGCACTACCGCCTGCCAGCGCTACCTGCAGCAGCTGCTGCGCGATAACCGCAACGGCACCCGCGCCGGCTTCCCGTTCTCGGTGATCGACGAGATCCTGACCCTCACCGCCATCCTCGAGGAAGATCTCGGGCCCTGCCCACCGGCCGCGAGCGCCAGCACCCAGCGCTAGACGGGGTTGTCGAGGTCGACGAAGCTCGCCTCCAGCCCGAGCGCCTCTTCGAGGTGGAGCGCGATCGCGCGCGCTCCATAGCGCTCGGTGGCGTGGTGGCCGGCGGCGATGTAGGGCACGCCCGACTCGCGCGCCAGATGCACCGTGGGCTCGGAGATCTCGCCCGACACGTAGAGGTCGGCCCCGGCCAGGATCGCCTGCTCGAAGTAGCCCTGCGCGCCGCCGGTGCACCACGCGATCCGACGCACCGCGCGCTCGCCGTCACCGACCAGCAGCGGCTCGCGCCCGAGCGCGCCCGCGAGCGCGCGCGCGATGTCGTGGGCGCGCTCGCCCACGCGCGC
>NZ_AMXF01000492.1 GCF_000310225.1 Thauera phenylacetica B4P | reverse complement strand
GCTGAAGCGGTAGCCGTCGGGGAGGAAGTCCACCGCCAGCGCGCGGCCGCGCAGCTCGGCGCGATAGGCCGCGCCCTCGAGCGCGCGGCGCAGGCGCTCGACCTCGCGCTCGCTGTCGTCGGCCTGGGCGCGGTCGAGCGCGAGCGCGATGCCGCCGCCGGCGATGCCGACGATCACCAGCACGACCAGCAGTTCGACGAGGGTGAAGCCGCGCTGCATGGGCTCGCGATCTCGGGGGGCGGCGGGGGCGCGGCGCTCAGGGTTGCCAGGAGCCGATGTCGGCGTCGAAGCCTTCACCGCCCGGGCGGCCGTCGGCGCCGTAGCTGAACACATCGACCTCGCCATGGACGCCCGGCGCCAGATACTGGTAGGGCTGGCCCCAGGGGTCCGCCGGCAGGCGCTCGACGTAGGCCTTCCAGTTGTCCGGCGCCGGCGCGGCGCTCGGGCGCACGACGAGCGCGCCGAGGCCCTGCTCGGTGCTCGGATAGCGCCGGTTGTCGAGCTTGTAGAGCTTGAGCGCCTGCATCAGCGAGGCGATGTCCTGGCGCGCCGCGACCACGCGCGCCTCGTCGGGCCGGCTCATGATGCGCGGCACGACCAGCGCGGCGAGCACGCCGAGGATGACGATCACGACCATGACCTCGATGAGCGTGAAGCCGCGGGAGCGGTGGGCGGCACGATCGAAGCGGGCAGGGCGGGCAAAGCGTTGATGCATGGGCTTACCTCATCAGGGTGTTGATTTCGATGATCGGCTGCATGACCGCGAGCACGATCAGCAGCACCACCGCGCCCATCGCCAGCAGCAACAGCGGCTCGAGCAGACTGGTGAGGGTGGCGGTGCGCGTCTCGAGCTCCTGCTGCTGCAGGCGCGCGGCGCGGTCGAGGAGCTGGTCGATGCGGCCGGTGGCCTCGCCGTTGGCCACCATGTGGATCAGCATCGGCGGGAAGGCACGCCCGGCGGCGAGTGCGCGCGCGAGCGGGCGGCCCTCGCGCACCTGCTCGGCGGCCTCGCGCACCGCGGCGCGGATCGGCA
>NZ_AMXF01000491.1 GCF_000310225.1 Thauera phenylacetica B4P | reverse complement strand
GCTCGCCGACGGCGGCCCCGCCGCGAGCGCCCCGGCGGCGATGCCCGCCGCCGCGCCCTCGGCGGTCACGCTCGGCGGCAAGGTGCACGCCAGCCCCTCGGTGCGCGCCTTTGCCCGCGAGCTCGGCGTCGATCTCGGCCAGGTCAAGGCCACCGGCCCGAAGGGTCGCATCCTCAAGGAAGACGTCGCCGGCTTCATCAAGGCGGCGATGAGCTCCGGCGTGGTGCCGGGCAAGACCCCGGCGGCGGCGGCCGCGGGTGCCTCGCTCGGCGGTGGACTCGACCTGCTGCCGTGGCCGAAGGTCGACTTCGCCAAGTTCGGCGAGATCGAGGTCAAGCCGCTCAGCCGCATCAAGAAGATCTCCGGCCAGAACCTCGCCCGCAACTGGGTGATGATCCCGGCGGTGACCTACCACGAGGACGCCGACATCACCGACCTGGAAGCCTTCCGGGTGGCGATGAACAAGGAGCACGAGAAGTCCGGCAAGAAGCTCACCATGCTCGCCTTCATCATCAAGGCCTCGGTGCGCGCGCTGCAGGAGTTCCCCGAGTTCAACACCTCGCTCGATGGGGACAACCTCGTCTACAAGAAGTACTTCAACATCGCCTTTGCCGCCGACACCCCGAACGGGCTGGTGGTGCCGGTGATCAAGGACGCGGACAAGAAGAGCGTGTTCGACATCGCCGCCGAATCCGGCGCGCTGGCCAAGAAGGCGCGCGACGGCAAGCTCGGCCCGGCCGACATGTCGGGTGCCTGCTTCACGATCAGCTCGCTGGGCGGGATCGGCGGCACCTACTTCGCGCCCATCGTCAATGCGCCCGAGGTGGCCATCCTCGGGGTGAACAAGTCGGTGATGAAGCCGGTGTGGGACGGCAAGGCTTTCGTGCCGCGCCTGACGCTGCCGATGTCGCTGACCGCGGACCACCGCGTGATCGACGGCGCGCTGGCCACCCGCTTCAACGTGTACCTCGCGCAACTGCTGGCGGACTTCCGCCGGGTGATGCTCTGACGTGGTGAGGAGTGAGGCGTGAGGGGGCAGG
>NZ_AMXF01000490.1 GCF_000310225.1 Thauera phenylacetica B4P | reverse complement strand
CGCCAGCACCTGGTTCTCGAGCTCCTGCTGCTGGCCGCGCAGCGCCTCGGCGAGGCGGTCGCGCTCGATGGCGTTGGCGCGGAAGCGTTCGAGCGCGACCGCGAGCGAGGCCAGTTCGTCGTCGCCGGTGGTGTCGATGGCCACCTCGCGCCGGCCGGACGCGAGCGCGAGGGTGGCCTCTTCGAGCGCGCGCAGGCGCCCGAGCGTGTGGCGGCGCAGCGCATGGACGGTCACGCCCAGCGTCACCAGCAGCAGCGCCGCGGCGATCACGCCGAAGGCGATCAGCCCCGAGGTGGCGCTGCGCTCGGCGGCCGAGCCGGCGGCGGCGAGGATGCGGCCGCCGCGGTGGATCAGCTCGCCGGCGAGGGCGTCGAGCTCGGTGGTGAGCTCGCCGACCACGCCCTGCAAGGTCTCCACCTGCGCGCGCAGGGCGAGCTCGCGGGCGCGCAGCGCAAAGGCGCCCTCGTCTTCGAGCGCGGAGGCGAGCAGCTGGTGTACCTGCCGGCCCTGCTCCCGACCGCCGGGGTCGGGGATGTCCGCGAGCCGGCGCGCCAGCAGCGCGAGGTGCTCGGCGAACTCGGCGCGCGCCGCCTGCAGCCGCGCATTCGAGTCGAGCTCGTCGAGGCGGCCGACGAGGAAGCCGAGCGCATGCACGGTGAGCTCGAGCTCGTGCATGCGCTCGAGGCTGTCGATGTCGAGGTCGAGCACGCGCTCGCGCGTCGCCTCGCGCTCGGCGAGGCTGGGCGCACCCTGGCCGGGCGCTCCCAGGCCAGGATCGGGCTGCAGCAGGGTGGTGAGCGTGGCCACGAGCTGGGCCGTGGCGTTGTCGGCGTGGATGCGGGCGAGCTCGTCGAGCGCGTCGATCGCCTTGCGCAGGGCGTCGATGCGCTCGACGCGGGCCGCGCGCAGGCGCAGGCGCTCGGCGATCGCCGCGCTCATGCCTTCGAGGCCGGCGGCGAGGCGGTCGCCGGTCGATTGCAGGCGTTCGCGCAGCGCGGCCTCGACGTGGGGCGAGCGCAGCGCCGCGAGGCGGTCGCGCACCAGCGGCACGTCGACGCCGAGC
>NZ_AMXF01000489.1 GCF_000310225.1 Thauera phenylacetica B4P | reverse complement strand
GGGGCCGTGGGGGAGGCGGGCATCGGGGGGCGGGCGGGCAAAAGCGCATTTTACCTGCGCGGGCGGGGGGCGCCGGGGGCGGAATCTTACGGCGATGATCGATCCGCCGCACCTCCGCCACGCCGCCCGGCTGTGGCGACCGGTCTTCGAGCCCTCACCGATGCTCGAATCTCGGCTTGCGCTTCTCCGTGAACGCGGCGAGCCCCTCGCGAAAGTCATGCTCGGAGAAACATGCGTGGAACAGCGCGCGCTCCATGGCCAGTCCGGCGTCGAGCCCGACCTGCGCCGCATTGACCGCGGCCTTGATCCTGCAGGCGACCGGGCTCGAGTACGACGCCACGAGCCGGGCGACGGACATGGCCGCGGCTTCGAGTTCTTCATCCGGAACCACGCGCGACACCAGGCCGGCGGAAAGCGCTTCGTCCGCGCTCAGGGCGCGCCCGGTCAGCAGCAGGTCCAGCGCGACATGCTTGCCCACGACCCGTGCCAGCCGCTGCGTGCCGCCGGCTCCGGGCATGGCACCCAGCGTGATCTCGGGATGGCAGAAGCGCGCCGAAGCGGCGGCGAGCACGATGTCGCACATCTCCACCAGTTCGCACCCTCCGCCCGCCGCCCGCCGCCAGTCCCCTCGCCGCGACGATCAAGGGCTTGCGGAGCCGGGGCGGCGCCGAAACGCAGCCGATGAACCCGGTCGCGCTGGCCTGCTCGGCGCTCATCTCCAGCATCTCCCGGATGTCCGCCCCGGCGCAGAAATGCTTCAGCGACGTGGAGATGAGGATCGCCCGCACGTCCTCGCGTGCGTCCAGGGCGAGGAGCGCGTCGTCTATCTCCGTGCAGAATTGCAGGTCCAGCGCATTCAGCGCGTTGGCGCGATTCAGCTTGAGGTGGCCGACGCCATCAACGCATTCAACTGCAATTGACGTCATTGTTCTTTTCTTGGCTGTGTGTGGCTTCGGGGATTGTGTGCTCGGGTATGAATGGCGGCAAGCGACCCACAAGAGACACTCATGGCGTAGCTGGTCCTGTGGCAGGTCTCTGCGTGAAGCAGGCAGCCCAACGCACATAGGCCACG
>NZ_AMXF01000488.1 GCF_000310225.1 Thauera phenylacetica B4P | reverse complement strand
AAGGGAGAGGAAGGCTGCGAACTCAGTGGTCCTTGCGGATCAGCCCCACCATGACGCCTTCGATGACCAGCGGCTCGCGGCGGGTGTCTACGACGATCGGGGTGTAGTCGGGGTTGGCGGGGAGGAGCTCGACCACCGGGCCCTTGCGCTGCAGGGTCTTGACGGTGACGTCGTCGTCCACCCGGGCGACCACGATCTGGCCGTTGCGCGCCTCGGCGTTGCGATGCACCGCGATGAGGTCGCCGTCGAGGATGCCGGCGTCGCGCATGCTCATGCCGCGCACGCGCAGCAGGTAGTCGGCCCTGGGCGAGAACAGCGCGGGGTCGAGCTGGTAGCGCGCCTCGACGTGTTCGGCGGCGAGGATGGGGCTGCCCGCGGCGACGCGGCCGACCAGGGGCAGGCCGAGCGCCTCGGCCAGGCGGATGCCGCGCGCGCGGCCCTCTTCGAGCAGGATCGCGCCCTTGGCGGCGAGCGCGCGCAGGTGGGTCTCGGCGGCGTTGGGCGAGCGGAAGCCGAAGGCGGTGCACACCTCGGCGCGGGTGGGCGGGCGGCCTTCGGACTCGACGGTGGAGCGGATGAAGTCGAGGATTTCCTGCTGGCGCGCGGTGAGGTTTTCGCTACGGGCGGTCATGACAGCCTCCATGGGATGGCTGTAATTTTAAACAGTCCCGCGCCGCTGGCAAGGGGAATTCAGGGCAGCAGCACCGCCGCCCCCTGCAGCGCGCCGCGGCGCAGGCGTTCGAGGGCGTCGTTGGCCTCTTCGAGGGGAAAGCGGACGACCTCGGTGCGCACCGGCACCTTCGGCGCGAGGGCGAGGAACTCGTCGCCGTCGCGGCGGGTGAGGTTGGCCACCGAGACGATGCGGCGCTCGCCCCACAGGATGTCGTAGGGGAAGGCGGGAATGGTGCTCATGTGGATGCCGGCGCACACCACCGTGCCGCCCTTGGCGACGGCGCGCAGCGCGGCGGGGACGAGCTCGCCCGCGGGGGCGAAGATCAGCGCGGCGTCGAGCGGGTGGGGCGGCCGCTCGCCGCCCACGCCCGCCCAGCAGGCGCCGAGCTGGCGGGGGGAGGGCG
>NZ_AMXF01000487.1 GCF_000310225.1 Thauera phenylacetica B4P | reverse complement strand
CATCCGCCGCGGCCGGCGCCGCATGCCCGCCGCCGGCCGGTGCGCCGCGTCCGTCCGCCGGCTCGACGCCGTCGATGCGCTCGAAGGGCGCCCACAGGTCGTTGTGGGTGAGCAGGGTCCAGGCTTCGTCGCCGCCGCTGCGGGCATTGGCCGGCAGCACGCCGCAGAACCACTTCTGCGCATTGCCGTTCGCCGCGCGGCTGCCGGTGATGCCCCAGGCCGCGCGGCCGTCGAAGAGGGTGAACGCCATGCCGTCGAGCACCTGCGCGTCGAGTCCGACGAGGGCGGCCGGGATGCGCAGCCCGACCCAGCGCCCGCTCGGGGGCAGCTCGCCGAGGCGGGCATGGGCGGCCGTGCCCGCCGCTCCCCAGGGGATGAGGTCCTCACCCCACCATGCGCGGTGTTCCCAGTTGCCGGCGTGCCACTGCAGCATCAGCGTGCGTGGCGGCTGCTCCGGGTCGAGGTAGACCCAGGCGAACAGTTCGCCGCCGGCAGCCACGGCGAGCGTCTCGGTGGCCGCCTCGAAGAAGTGCTGGTGGATGCCGTCGCGCAGCGTCGCGCGATGGCCCCCGCCTGCGGGGGGCGGGCCCCAGGGCGCGAGTGGCTCGGGCTCGAGCGCCTCCGGATCGGCGGCGATCTCGGGCACCGCGAGGCTGCGCCCGCTGATCGCGCGTGCCAGCAGCGCGGCGCGCGTGCGCAGGCCCTGGCGGGCACCGAGCTGGCGCGCACGCACGAGCTCGAAGGCCGCCAGCGTGGCGGCGAACTCGGGGTCGATCACCTCGCGGATCAGCAGGCGCGGCTCGAACACCGCCTGCGGAACCGGCACCAGCAGGCGCACGCGTTCGCCCAGGCTGGTGTCGAGGGGGGCGAGCGGGGCGGCCTCGGCGAGCGCGGCGTCGAGCTGCTCGCTCGGGATCGGCGCCGCGTCGAGCTCGAACCCACCGGGGAAGAAGTCGCTGCGCAGGCCCTCGAGCTCGAGCACGTGGGCCGGCAGCAGGCCGAAGGGCGGCAGGCGGGCGAAGTCCGCGCCGAGGCTGGCGGCCGCGGGCGGCGGGTCGCCGGCCGCGGCGATCTGCTCGGCGAG
>NZ_AMXF01000486.1 GCF_000310225.1 Thauera phenylacetica B4P | reverse complement strand
GATCGAGCGATTACTCGATGATCTTGGCGACGACGCCGGCGCCGACGGTACGGCCACCTTCGCGGATCGCGAAGCGCAGGCCTTCTTCCATGGCGATCGGGGCGATCAGCTTGACGGTGATCGACACGTTGTCGCCCGGCATGACCATCTCGGTGCCTTCGGGCAGCGAGATCGAACCGGTCACGTCGGTGGTGCGGAAGTAGAACTGCGGGCGGTAGTTGTTGAAGAACGGGGTGTGACGACCACCCTCTTCCTTCGACAGCACGTAGATCTCGCCGGTGAAGTGGGTGTGCGGGGTGATCGAACCCGGCTTGCACAGCACCTGGCCACGCTCGACGTCTTCACGCTTGGTGCCGCGCAGCAGCACGCCGACGTTGTCGCCGGCCTGACCCTGGTCGAGCAGCTTGCGGAACATCTCGACGCCGGTGCAGGTGGTCTTGACGGTCGGCTTGATGCCGACGATCTCGATTTCCTCGCCGACCTTGACGATGCCACGCTCGACACGACCGGTCACCACGGTGCCACGGCCCGAGATCGAGAACACGTCCTCGATCGGCAGCAGGAAGGGCTTGTCGATCGCACGCTCGGGGGTCGGGATGTAGCTGTCCAGCGCATCGGCCAGGCGCAGGATGGCCGGCTCGCCGATGTCGGACTGGTCGCCCTCGAGCGCCTTCAGCGCCGAGCCCTTGACGATGGGGATGTCGTCACCCGGGAAGTCGTACTTCGACAGCAGCTCGCGCACTTCCATCTCGACGAGTTCCAGCAGTTCCTCGTCGTCGACCATGTCGCACTTGTTCAGGAACACGATGATGTACGGCACACCGACCTGACGCGCCAGCAGGATGTGCTCGCGGGTCTGCGGCATCGGGCCGTCAGCGGCCGAGCACACCAGGATCGCGCCGTCCATCTGGGCAGCACCGGTGATCATGTTCTTGACATAGTCGGCGTGACCCGGGCAGTCCACGTGCGCGTAGTGGCGCGAGGCGGTCTCGTACTCGACGTGCGCGGTGTTGATGGTGATGCCGCGCGCCTTCTCTTCCGGTGCCGCATCGATCTGGTCGTAGGCCTTCGCCTCGCCGCCGAACTT
>NZ_AMXF01000485.1 GCF_000310225.1 Thauera phenylacetica B4P | reverse complement strand
AGCGCGCGGGCTCGTCGGCGAGCGCGCGCGCGCGCTGCGGCGGCGCGCTCGGCAGGCGGGTGGTGGCGCCCTTGGCGAGGATGTCGAGATAACCGGCGAAGGCCTTGCGCTGCACGCACAGGGCGTCGTGGGCGGTGTCGTCCACATACCAGGTCGGCACCCCGGGAAGCAGGCCGGAGGCCCAGCTCACCGTGCCGTCGCCCTCGCGGCCGGCGATGAAGGCGATGCGCTTGCGGCCGGAGAGCCAGCTGTCCTCGTCGTGGTCCTGCAGTTCGTAGTCGATCACCGTGGCGCGCTGGCAGCCGGCGACGTAGGCCATGCAGGCCGGCTCGGGCGGCGCTGCGCGCAGCAGGCTCCAGGTCTCGCGCGCGCTGCGCAGGGCCTCCTCGGGCGGGATCTTCCAGCGCGCCTGGAGGGACTCGCGCAACAGCGTCCACCGCGCCGGGTCGGCGAAGTCGGGGTCTTCCGGGGCGAAGGGCAGCAGCTCGACCAGGCCGGGGTATTCGCGCACCAGGTCGACGACCTCGCTGGTGCTGCGGGTGAAGTCGAGCAGGGCGAGGCGGGCCTGGGTGGGGTTGAAGCCGGTGAGCCAGCGCACCGCCTCGTAGGAGCCGAGGTTGGGCGTGCCCAGCATGAGCAGGCGGCTGCCGGGCAGGCGGGTGATGCGCTGCCAGACGGCGGCGCCGCGTCCGCCGTCGGCGATCATCGCGCGCGCCACCAGGCCGCCCATGGAGTGCGCGACCAGATACACCGGCTGGCCCTCGCGCTCGGCCTGGGGCAGCCAGGCTTCGAGCGCCGCGGCGAGGCGGGCGGCGGCGGCGCGTACCGACAGCCGCCAATCGTAGGGAAAGATCTCGACGCGGTGGTGCTCGGCGAGGAACTCGAGCAGCGGGCCGTAGAAGTCGTCGAGCAGGTCGTCGGCCGAGACCTCGCGCGCACCGAGTGCGATCTTGCCGAGTCCGCCGCGCAACAAGGTGAAGTAGTGCAGCCACACCGCCCGCCCGCCGGCGCTCAGCGCGCTGCCCATGGTGCCCGGCAGCATGACGGTGAGCGGACGCGGGCCGCCGCCGCGCGCACGGCGCACGGCCTCGCGCCAGCGCG
>NZ_AMXF01000484.1 GCF_000310225.1 Thauera phenylacetica B4P | reverse complement strand
TGCGCGCGCGGCGCGGCGCCGACGGCCTGTGGAGCGTGCCGCCGGCGACCGCGATCCGCGGCGCGGCGCGCCTCGACATGCCCTCGCTCGCCTGGCTCGGGCGCCTCTCGCAGGAGAGCGTCGAATTGGCCGGGCGCCTGCGCGGCGACGTCACCGTGGGCGGCACGATCGAGGCGCCGCGCGCGAGCGGCCGCGTCGAGGGGCGCGAGCTCGGCTTCACCTTGGTCGACCAGGGCCTGATCCTCGCCGGCGGCGAGATCGACCTCGACTTCGACCAGCAGCGCGTGCGCCTCGAGCGGCTCGAGTTCGTCTCCGAGAATCGCGTGCGCCCGCGCGAGAACCGCATCCCCTTCGAGCGCCTCACCGCCACGCCCGGGCGCTTCACCGCGCGCGGCGAGCTCGCGCTCGACAGCGGCGCGGGCGATTTCCGTTTCGACGCCGACCGTCTGCCGCTGCTGCAGCGCGATGACCGCTGGATGCTGCTCTCGGGCGACGGCACGGCGCGCAGCACCCGGGAATCCCTTGTGCTCGACGCGGAGTTCCGCGCCGACGCCGGCTACATCGAGTTCGCCGAGGCGCTGCCGCCCAGCCTGTCCGACGACGTCGTCGTGCTCGGGCGCGAGCCGGCCCCGGCGCAGGATGGCGGGGGCTTCGCGGTCAACGCGGATGTCCGCGTCGGCCTCGGCGACGCGCTCTACCTGTCGGCGCTCGGCCTCGAGACGCGGCTCGCCGGCGGCCTGCGCATCCGCCTGCAGCCGGGGCGGCCGTTGTCGGCGGTGGGCACGATCGAGACCGTCGGCGGCGGCTACCGCGGCTACGGCCAGAACCTCACCCTGGAGCGCGGCCTGATCAACTTCCAGGGCCCGCTCGACGCGCCCGGGCTCAACATCGTCGCGCTGCGCAAGGGCCTGGAGGTCGAGGCCGGGGTGGCGATCACCGGCAGCGCCAAGCGTCCGCAGATCAAGCTGGTGTCCGACCCCGAGGTGCCCGACCCCGCCAAGCTGTCCTGGATCGTGCTCGGGCGCGCGCCCGACGCCGGCTCCGGCGCCGACCTCGGCCTGCTGCTCCCGGCCGCGGCGGCGCTGCTCGGCGGCCCCGGCGGCGG
>NZ_AMXF01000483.1 GCF_000310225.1 Thauera phenylacetica B4P | reverse complement strand
GTGGCCGGCGGCACCCACAGCCGCGCCAGCCAGCCCGCGGCGCCGAGCGCGGCGAGCAGCGCCAGCACCAGCAGCCCGCGCCACCAGCGCGGCACGCTGATCGCCCCGGTGAGCGTCGGGAAGGACAACACCACCGCCACCGCGAGCGCGAGTTGGTAGCTCGCCATCGCCGGCACCCTCAGCACCAGCGGGAACACCACCAGCAGCAGCGCGAACAGGGTCAGCGTGTGGTAGCCGAGGAAGAGCCAGCGCCGCTTCGCCAGGCGGCCGAAATAGACCGGGTCGAGGATGGCGACCAGCGCCATCAGCCCGAGCGCGCCGGTGAACACCGCCTGCCCGCTGTTCCACGAGGTGCTGGCGAAGAAGAAGGGCAGCGCGAAGAACAGGCTCTCCTGGTGGGTGAACTGGGTCAGGTAGCGCACCAGCGCCGGCGGCAGGCCGAAGCCGAAGCGGCGCTTCACCGCACGGTCAAGCACACGCTCGAGCACCAGCAGCAGCCAGCCGGCGAGCATCGCCACCGCCATCGCGCGCGCCACGCCCTCGTGGCGCTCGACCAGGAAGAAGCTCAGCACCCCGGAGACGAAGCCGAAGGTGGCGATCAGCCAGGGATGGCGGCGCAGCCACACCACCAGCCTCAGGCCGCGCCGCTTCAGGCGGGCGAGGCGGCTGCCGCTCGCGGCGGGCTCGGTCTCCTGCAAGGAGGCGACCAGGGCCTCGGTAGAGGGATAGGACTCGTCCTTCATCCCAGGTCACGCAGGTCGGCCACCGGCTCGCGGCCGAAGTCCTCGTCGAGCAGGAAGTCGACCAGGTGCATCGCGCACTCGCCCGGCGCGACCAGGCCGCCGCTCGCCTGCATCTCGGCGAAGCGGTCGCGCAGCGGAAAGCGCTCCGGCGTGCTGGCGCGGATCTCGGCCTGCATGCCGGTGTCGATCACGCCCGGCGCGAGCGCGCAGATGCGCAGCCCGGGCACCGCGTCGAGCTGCACCGCGCGGGCGTGGTGGTCGAGCGCGGCCTTGGTGGCGCAATACACGCTCCAGCCCGCGTAGGGCTTGCGCGCCGCGCCGCTGGAGACATGCAGCACGCGGCGCGCCTGCGGCCCGGCGGCGGCCGCGAAGG
>NZ_AMXF01000482.1 GCF_000310225.1 Thauera phenylacetica B4P | reverse complement strand
CGGTCGAAGGTGAGCACGCCGTCGGGCTTCGGGTAGTCGATCTTCGCGCACTCGGAGGCCGGCTTGAGCTTGTCGTGGTCGGACGAGTTGTGCAGCGTCCAAGGCGCCTTGCCGCGGAACAGCATCTGGTCCATGCCGAACAGGAAGGAGCCCATCCACAGGCCCTTCTTCATCAGCGGCTTGAAGTTGCGGTACTTGTGCAGCTCGGTGTACAGCCAGGACTCGCGGAAGGCGGCCGGGTAGGCGGTGAGCGCGTCGCGCTGGCGGTTGGCGGCGAGGGCCTCGAAGGCCGCCTCGGCGGCGAGCATGCCCGACTTGATCGCGGCGTGGACACCCTTGATGCGCGCGGCGTTGAGGAAGCCGGCGTCGTCGCCGATGAGGCCGCCGCCCGGGAAGATCAGCCGCGGCAGGCTCTGCAGGTTGCCGGTGGCGATGGCGCGCGCGCCGTAGGCGAGGCGCTTGCCACCCTCGATGTGCTTGCGCACCTCGGTGTGGGTCTTCCAGCGCTGCATCTCGTCGAAGGGCGACAGGTGCGGGTTCTCGTAGTTGAGGCCGACCACGAAGCCGAGCGCGACGAGGTTGTCCTCGAGGTGGTAGATGAAGCCGCCGCCATAGGTGCGGTTGTCCATCGGCCAGCCGGCGGTGTGCACGACCAGACCCGGACGGTGCATCTCGGGCTTGACCTCCCACAGCTCCTTGATGCCGATGCCGAAGGTCTGCGGGTCGACGCCCTCGCGCAGGTTGAACTTCGCCTCGAGCTGCTTGCCGAGGTGGCCGCGACAGCCTTCGGCGAACAGGGTGTACTTGGCGTGCAGCTCCATGCCCGGCTGGTGGTGCGGGCCGGGGGTGCCGTCGCGGTTGAGGCCCATGTCGCCGGTGGCGACGCCCTTCACCGCGCCGGATTCGTCGTAGAGGATCTCGGCCGCGGCGAAGCCGGGATAGACCTCGATGCCGGCAGCCTCGGCCTGCTCGCCCATCCACTTGACGAGGTTGCCCAGGCGCACGATGTAGTTGCCGTGGTTCTCGAAGCAGTCGGGGGTGAGCGCGGCCGGGACGCGGCGTACGCCGGTCTCGGACAGGAACACCACCTGGTCCTCGGTGACCGCGGTGGTGAGCGGGGCGCCCTT
>NZ_AMXF01000481.1 GCF_000310225.1 Thauera phenylacetica B4P | reverse complement strand
CGCGGAGGCCTTGCGCGTGCTCGAGGCCGAGGTCGCGCGCGCACCGGCGAGCCGGCCGCTGCGCCTGGCGAAGGCGCGCGCGCTGGTGAGCGCGCAGCGCTTCGGCGAGGCGCGCAACGCCTTCAACCAGTTGCTCGAGGCCTCGCCACAGGACCCGGAGCTGCTTTATGCGGTGGGGCTGCTGTCCCTCCAGCTTGACGAACCCGACGCGGCCGAGCTGCACTTCGCGCGCGCGCTCGCTGCCAGCCATCCGCAACCCGATCTGATCCGCCTGCACCTCGGCCAGATCGCCGCCGACCGCGGCGAGGGCGAGGGCGCGCGCAAGTGGTTCGACGAAATCGAGAGCGAGGACCTGCGCCCCGAGGCCGATATCCGCAGCGCCTTGAGCCTGGCGCGCGAAGGCCGTGTCGACGAGGCGCGCGCCCTGCTGCAGAGGGACATCGAGGACCCCGACCTCGCCCGCCGCTACTTGCTCGCCGAGACCCAGATCCTGCGCGACGCCGAGCGCCCTGGCGAGGCCCTGGCGCTGCTCGATGCCGCCCTGCGCGAGACCCCCGAGGACACCGGCCTGCTCTACGAGGCCGCCATGCTGGCCGAACGCATCGACCGCATGGACCTGCTCGAATCCCGCCTGCGCCGGGTGCTGGAGCTGCAGCCCGACCACGCGCATGCGCTCAACGCGCTCGGCTACTCGCTCGCCGACCGCGGCCTGCGCCTGGAGGAGGCCGAGGCGCTGATCGCACGCGCGCACGAGCTCATGCCGCAAGACCCCTTCATCCTCGACAGCCTCGGCTGGGTGCGCTTCCGCCGCGGCGACCACGACGGCGCGCTCGCCCACCTGCAGCGCGCCTACGGCATGCGCCAGGACGCCGAGATCGCCGCCCACCTCGGCGAGGTGCTGTGGACGCTCGGGCGTCGGGACGAGGCACGCCGGCTCTTCGCCGAGGCGCTTGCCGCACATCCCGACAATCGCCTGCTGAGCGACACCGGCCGCCGGCTGGGCATCCAGTGAGCGGACCGACCCCGCATCCTGCGCCGGACCTGCGCCGGGCCTTGCTGGGCGGCGCCTGCGCGCTGCTGCTCGCGGCCTGCACGCCCGCCTTGGTGCGCGACGGCGCGCAGCCCGCC
>NZ_AMXF01000480.1 GCF_000310225.1 Thauera phenylacetica B4P | reverse complement strand
CGCAGGCCCACGCCCACGCGCTCGCGCTCGCCTGCGCGCAGGCCGCGGGCGAGGCGCCGCCGGCGAAGGCGGAGCGCCTGCGCACCGAGCGCCGCCTGGCCGCCGAGATGATCGACATGCACCTGCGCCGCCTGCTGCTCGACTGGCCGCCCTCGCTCGGCTTCGAGCCGCGCATCAACCGCTATGCGGAGTTCCACCGCCGCCTGCTGCATGCCGGCGAGCACGAGAACGACTTCCTGCTCGGCGGCGAAGTGCTCGACCTGGTCGCGCGCGAGCTGCTGGCCGGCTTCTTCAACCAGATCCGTATGCCGCACGGGATCGGCGAGTTTCTCGACCGCCTCGCGGGCGGCGGCAGCCTGAGCTCGATCCTGAGCGAGCTGATCGCCCACGGCCCGTCCACCGTGCCGCCGGAGCGCCGCACCGCGCTGCTCGGCACGCTCAGCGCCGACGCCTGGGTCGCCGCAGTGGGCGCGTGGCCGAGCGCGGAGTTCATCCGCCATCCGCGCTACGCCGGCGAGGCCGCCGAGACCGGACCGCTCGCGCGCCACGCCGCCTCGCCGCTGGTGCGCCTGCTGCTCGAGCGCGGCAACCGCATCTCGGCGCGCCTGTTCGCCAAGGCGATCGACGTGGCCGACTGCGCGAGCACGATGCGCCACCCGGGCAGCGAGGAGGTGGCGCCGCTGATCGACGCCTGCCAGGCCGCGCCCGACGTGGGCGTGGCGCGCGTGATCACCGCGCGCGGCGCGCTGCTGTGCTGGGTCCGCCTCGCCGAGGGCCGCATCGCCGACTGCGCGATCGTGCCGGCGGGCGCCTGGAACCTCCAGCCCGACGGCGTCTATTGCCGCGAGGCGATGTGCCTGCAGGCGACGGCGGGCGACCCCGAGGCCCTGAAAAAACGCCTGCGCTGGCTGATGCTCGCGATCGACCCCTCGCTGCCCTTCGTGGTCGAGCTGGTGGCGGAGGAAGATGCGAGCGCTGCGCCGGCATCGACCTGAGCCCGCCGGGCCACCGGCGCGCGCGCAGGTGGCAGCAGCACGCACGAGCTCTCGACCTGGACCCTCACCACCGCCGCGCACGCGCAAAGCTGGCCGGCGCGGGGCCGGCGCCGCACCTGCCCGCGGGCGCCACC
>NZ_AMXF01000479.1 GCF_000310225.1 Thauera phenylacetica B4P | reverse complement strand
GCGCGGAGCCGCGGCTGCAGCAGGTGATCGACGCGCTCATCGCCGACGTCGAGCGCGGCCTGCCGCTGTCGGGTGCCGCCGCGCGCCAGCCCGAGGCCTTCTCCGCGGTCGCGGTCAGCCTGCTGCGCGCGGGCGAGCAGGCCGGCCGCCTGCCCGAGGCGATCCGAGACATCGGCGCCGCGCTCGCGCAGGAGGAGGAGCTCGCCAGCCATGCGCGCCGCATCGCGATCTATCCCTCCATCGTCGCCACGGTGCTGCTGCTCGCGGTGGTGGTCGCCCTCGTCCACGTCGTCCCCGAGCTCGAGCGCCTGCTGCGCGGCACCGGCCAGCGCCTGCCGCTGCAGACGCGCATCCTGGTGGGGCTGTCCGAGGCGGTGCGCGACTGGGGCTGGGCGATGCTGCTCGGCGCGCTCGCCGGCGCGGCGCTTGGCGCCCACGCGCTCGCCCGCTCCGAGGCGCTGCGCACCCGCCTGCACGCCCTGCAGCTGCGCCTGCCGCTGGTCGGCGGGATCCTGCGCAAGCTCGCCCTCGCGCGCTTCGCCGCGCTCTTCGCCACCCTCTACGGCGCCGGCATCAACGTCATCGACGCGCTCCACACCAGCACCGGCGCCACCGCCAACCTGGCCCTGCGCGCCGGCCTGCGCGAGGCCACCAGCGCGATCGAGCAGGGCAGCCCGATCTCGGTCGCCTTCGAGGCGACGCAGGTCTTTCCGCCCCTGGTCATCCGCATGCTGCGCCTGGGCGAACACACCGGCGCGCTCGACGACGCGCTCGCCAAGGTCGCCAGCCTCTACCGCCGCGACGTCGCCGAGGGCATCGCCCGCCTCCAGGCCGCGGCCGAACCCGCGCTCACCATCCTCATGGGCGGCCTGCTGCTGTGGATCGCGAGCGCGATCCTGGGGCCGATCTACGAGCTCATCACCCGCCTGCCGGTCTGACCATGCGCCGCGAACCCCTGCTCCTCGCCGTGACCCCGCACGGCCTCCTCGCATGCATCGGGCATGGAGACGGACTCCAGCTCCTTGCCGCCTTCATGCCAGGCGAGGAGGCCGGCTTCGCAAGCTGGCTCGCGCGCCGCACGCCCGACGAGCCGTGCCGCGTACTGGTCGACCTGCCCGACGAGGCCTACGAGATCGAGGACCTGCCGCGGGTGCGCGGCGGCG
>NZ_AMXF01000478.1 GCF_000310225.1 Thauera phenylacetica B4P | reverse complement strand
CGGGCGCGGCGGCGGGCTCGCCGAGCGGTCGCCACGCAAGGGTGGCACCGGGCCGCGGGTGCGCGCCGCCTGCGGGGCGCCCGCCACCGAGCGCACCGATCCGGGTTTCACCGCTGCCGCAACCACATACCGTGCACATCTGTCGTTTCTCCTTGCTACCTGGATGCCTGCTCGACGGGCTTCATGTTCTGAGGCTTGTGAGGCGCTCGGTGACCCTGCAGGAGCGATGCAAGGCGCGATTATGGCGCCGGATCCAAGTGCAGGCGCTTGCTCGCAAGGCCGGATCGCGCCTTCCGGCGCTCCTACAGAAAACCATCGCGGTCGCGTATCGGTTGGAACCATCGCGGTCCCGGCCCATCTTCAGTCCACCTCCAGCGCCTTGACGCGCATCTCGCGGCCCGCGGTGGCCTGCACGCGGTAGCCGCCGCAGCGCGGGCAGGCGTCGTGGAGCTCGCGCATCGGCACCGTCTGCGCGCAATCGATGCACCAGCCGGCGCCGGGGACGGTCTCGACCTCGATCGCGGCGCCGGCGGCGACGGTGTCGGCCAGCACCACGTCGAGGCAGAAGCGCAGCGCGTCGGCCTCGACCGCGGCGAGCTCGCCGATCTCGAGCACCACCGCGCGCACGCTGCGAAAAGCGTTGGCCGCCGCGGCGTCCTCGATGATCGTGCGCACGCCTTCGGCCAGGGACATCTCATGCATCGCCGCTCTCCTCGAAGCTCCAGCTTACCGCCACACAGGGGTCGAGGGCGAGGGCGAGCGCACGCAGCCGGCGCTGTCGGTGCGCAGCCGACATGGGCGGGGTGGCGAGGGCCTCGCGTACGAAGGCGCCCTGCGGATGGAAGTTCCACTCGGTGGGGGCGACGATGCGGTAATCGGCGATGCATGCAGGCTCGCCGTCCGGTCTCGCCGCCAGCCGCACCTGGTGGATCAGCAGGCCGCGGGCGCTGTCGACCCGGGCCAGGCCGACGCCGGGGGCGGGCGAGCAGGCGTCGATGCGCGGCGCGGGGCTTGGTGCCGGGAGCGCGAGCTCGCTGCGCGCGCGCGTCGTCGAGCGGCTCTCCCCCGCGAGTGCCCGTGCGGACTCGCGCAGGTCGGCGATGCGGGCCAGGATGCGCGCGGCGAGGCGGCGGCCCTGCGCGAGCGCGGCGGCCACCGCCGCATCGGCGTG
>NZ_AMXF01000477.1 GCF_000310225.1 Thauera phenylacetica B4P | reverse complement strand
GACCTTGCCGGGCGAGCTCAACAAGCTCGCCTCCGGCGAGCGCGAGGGCGAGCCTGCGGCGGGCGGGGGCGCCCCGGGGCAGGGTGCTGCGGCAGAGGCTGCGTCGCCTGCGCCGCTGGCCGACGAGATCCCCTTCGACACCGGCGCGCTCGATTTCGAGCTCGACCTCGCCGACGAAACGCCCACCGCGATGCCCGACCTGTCGGCGACCACGCCCGGTCTCGCGCGCGAGTTCGACCTCACCCTGGAGCCGGCCGAGGAGGAGCCCCCCGCGCCGGTGCCCGCATTCGTTCCTGCTCTCGTGCCGGCCGACGACGGCGCGCTGACCTTCGACCTGGATCTCGGCGAGCCCGACGAGCCCCGGGAGGCCGCGCCGCTCGAGGCGCAGCCCGCGCCCGCTGCGCCCGTGCAGACCGCGTTCGCGTCCGCCCCCACGATCTCGATGGAGGACTCCGGCACGATCAGCAACCTCGACTTCGAGCTCCCCGGCATGGGTGGTCCGGGCGGCGAGGCCTTCGATCTCGACGCGACCGTGGTCAGCGCCACCGGCACGATCGACGACGAGCCCGCGCCGCTGCCGGCAGGCCCTGCAGCGAAGGCCGACGAGGCGGTGGTCGACCTCGAGAAGACCGCGTTCGACTCCAGCCTGCTCGACTTCGATTTCGAGCTCGACGCGCCGGCGCCCGCGACGAATGCGGCGATGCCGGCCGGGCTCGACCTGACCTCGATCGATCTCGACCTCGAGGCGCTGCCCGGCGACGCCAAGGCCGCCTTCGACGCCATCCCGTTCTCGGTCGCCGACACCCAGTTCGACCAGCCCGCGGGAGGTGGCGCGGAAGACGCCGGGCCGGTGAACGAGGAGGCCGAGACCAAGCTCGAGCTGGCCCGCGCCTACGAGGAGATGGGCGACAAGGAGGGTGCGCTCGAGCTGCTCGAGGAAGTCGTCGCCGAGGGCGCGCCGAGACAGCAGGCCACGGCCCGCGATATGATCGCGCGCCTGGGCTGATCGCCCCCGCCGGCAGGCCGCCACGAGCGCGGGCTCGCGGCGGCCTTTTCCGTTTACCGATGCACTCCGGTCTTGTCCTGCTCCTCTGGCTCGCGGCGGTCGCCGCCGTCCAGCTCCTGCCGCCGCTCGCGCTCGGTGTCGCGCTCGCGGCGTGCGCGCTGGCGGCC
>NZ_AMXF01000476.1 GCF_000310225.1 Thauera phenylacetica B4P | reverse complement strand
CGTCAGCCAGGCCGGCAGGCCGGCGCAGCCCGCGAGCGCGGCGAGCACGGCGGGAAGCAGGCTGTGCGCGACCACGCTGCGCGCGCGGGCTGCGCCGCGAAGCGCTGCGTGCGCCTTGGGGCGGTGGGGGTCAGGCATGAGGCAGCTCCACGCGGAAGTGAGCGCCCCGCTCGCTCGGCAGCGCGCGCACCCGGCCGCGATGGGCGCCGATCAGCTCGCGCACGATCGCCAGCCCGATGCCGCTGCCGCGGGCACCTGCGCGCGCGGCAGGGCTGCGGCGGCCCTGGAAGAAGGGCTCGAAGACGCGCTCGAGCTCGTCGGGTGCGATCCCCGGGCCCTCGTCGCGGCAGTCGACCACCACCTTCTCGCCGGCCAGGCCGAGCTCGATGCGGATGTGACCGCCGCTCGGGCTGAAGGCGATCGCGTTGGCGAGCAGGTTGGCGAACACGGTGCGCAGCTTGCCGGCGTCGGCGGGCACGATGGGGGCGTCGCCCGCAAGCCCGATCGTCACCCCGCGTGCGCGTGCGGGCAGGCGCTGTTCGTCGCCGACCTCGCGCAGCAGGGGCAGTAGGGCGGTGGGCTGCAGGTGCAGCGAGCGCGCGTCGAACTGGCTGGCGTTGAGCTGCAGCAGCTGCTCGATGTGCTCCTGCAGGGTGTGCGCGCTGTGCGCGAGGATTCCGGTCACCTCGCGCTGCGCCGGAGCGAGCGGGCCGAGCACGCCGTCGTCGAGCAGCGCGACGCCTTCGCGCAGCGAGGCGAGCGGGGTCTTGAGCTCGTGCGAGACGTGGCGCAGCACGCGCTTGCGGTCGGACTCGAGCTCGGCGAGGCGCACGCGCAGCCAGTCGAGACGTGCCCCCAGCCTGCGCAGGTCGGCCGGGCCGTCGATGTCGATCGGGCGGGCGAGCTGGTGCTCGCCGAGCTCGCCGATGGCCCTTTCGATGCGGCCGAGCGGGCGCAGCAGCCACCGGCCCGCGAGCGCCGCGAGCACCCCGGCCAGGACCAGGGCGGCGAGGATCTGCAAGGCGACGGCGCGGCGTTGGCGTTCGAGGGTGTCCATCAGGGCGAGATCGCGGTCGGCGAGGTGTCGCTCCAGCGTCACGCCGAGGCGGTCGGCGAGCGCGCCGAGACGGTCGAGCTCGCCCGCCGCCGCGGGGTCGTCGATGCGGCCGGTCGTCGCGGCGGGGGG
>NZ_AMXF01000475.1 GCF_000310225.1 Thauera phenylacetica B4P | reverse complement strand
TGCAGCGCGTGCGCGGCGAGCCGGCGGCGCGCCTCGCCGCCGCGCCCCACCGCCTCGCCGGACGGTGGCAGGTCGGCGGCCAGGAGCATTTCTACCTCGAGGGCCAGGTCGCCTGCGCCGCGCCGCGCGAGGACGGCTGCATGCAGTTGTGGTGCTCCACCCAGCACCCCACCGAGATGCAGCACGTGGTCGCGCACATGCTCGGGCTGGCGGCCCACCGCGTGGTGGTGGAGACGCGCCGCATGGGCGGCGGCTTCGGCGGCAAGGAGTCGCAGTCGGCGCTGTTCGCCTGCGTGGCGGCGCTGGCGGCGTGGAAGTTTCGCCGCCCGGTCAAGCTGCGCCCCGACCGCGATGACGACATGCGGATCACCGGCAAGCGCCACGACTTCCACTACGACTACGAGGTCGGCTTCGACGACGACGGCCGCGTGCTCGCGCTGCGCATCGAGATGGTCGCGCGCGCCGGCTTCTCCGCCGACCTGTCGGGCCCGGTCGCCACGCGCGCGGTGTGCCATGTGGACAACGCCTACTACCTGTCGGACGTCGACATCCGCGCCCTGCTCGCGCGCACCCACACCCAGTCCAACACGGCGTTTCGCGGCTTCGGCGGGCCGCAGGGCGCGATCGCGATCGAACATGTGCTCGACAGCATCGCGCGCACGCTGGGGCGCGACGCGCTCGACGTGCGCAGGCTCAACTTCTACGGCAGCCTCGGCCGCGACACCACGCCCTACGGCCAGGTGGTCGCCGATAACGTGATCCTCGAGCTGGTCGCCGAGCTCGAGGCCGACAGCGACTACCGCGCCCGCCGCAGCGCGATCGCCGCCTTCAACGCGACGAGCCCGGTGCTGAAGAAAGGCCTCGCGCTCACCCCGGTGAAGTTCGGCATCTCCTTCAACCTCAGCCACCTCAACCAGGCCGGCGCGCTGGTGCATGTGTATACCGACGGCTCGGTGCTGGTGAACCACGGCGGCACCGAGATGGGCCAGGGGGTGAACACCAAGGTCTGCCAGGTGGTGGCGCACGAGCTCGGCATCGATCTCGCACGCGTGCGCGCCACCGCCACCGACACCAGCAAGGTCGCCAACACCTCGGCCACCGCGGCCTCGACCGGCGCCGACCTCAACGGCCAGGCCGCCGCCGCCGCCGCGCGCCGCATCCGCCAGCGCCTGGCGGCGTTCGCCGCGCGCACCTGGG
>NZ_AMXF01000474.1 GCF_000310225.1 Thauera phenylacetica B4P | reverse complement strand
CCGCGCTCGCCGCCGCGCTGGCAGCCAGCACCCGGCCTCGCGGCGACAGGATCGCCAGCGGCGGGGCCTCGCGCACGCCGCGGGTGAATACCTGCAGCGGCAAGGCCGGCAACAGGATGGCCAGCCACAACATGGATTCGCTCCGGTTGAATGTTGGTGAATGAAGCGACCGCGGTGCGTGATCGACGGCCGCCATTTGCGCCTGCCGGCGCTCCGACAGGGGGTGGTCGCAGCGATGAGGCCGGTTTTCTGTAGGAGCGCCGGCAGGCGCGAACGCGCGGCGGCCCATGCGCCGGCGCTCTTTTCGTCGCCGAATTCGCGCCTGCCGGCGCTCCTGCCTAAACAAGCACGGCTCCGGTTCTCGTGTAGGAGTGGCGGAAGCCGCGAACGGCGGCGTGCCTGGCCCCGCCGAGGTTGATCGTCAGCCCGAAGGCCGCCATTTGCGCCTGCCGGCGCTCCTACAGGGGGTGGTCGCAGCGATGAGGCCGGTTTTCTGTAGGAGCGCCGGCAGGCGCGAACGGGCGGCGGCCCATGCGCCGGCGCTCTTTTCGTCGCCGCCATTCGCGCCTGCCGGCGCTCCTACCTAAACCGCCACGGCTCCGGTTCTCGTGTAGGAGCGCGGAAGCCGCGAATCGCTGCTGACTCCAGGTGAGAGGGCGAGCACGAGCGCAGCGGTGGAGAGCGGTCCGCGGCGCTTGAGGATGCGTAGCTGCAGGCCCTCGGGGTGGGGGGCGAGCGCAATCCGCAACACGGCGGGCGAGGGCTGCGCGGCGACGCTGGCAGGGCGGAAGAGGAAGAGCGGGGTGGCGCTTTCCTCGGCGGCGAGCTGCAGGCGGCGCAGTCCGGCGTTGTCGATGCGCTGCGGCCACGCCAGCACGCAGGCGCAGCTGCCCGACAACAGGGCCTGGCGTGCGGCCCACAGCAGGTCTTCGCGGCGTTCGGGGCGCACCACGAGCAGGCGCGCCAGCGGCACGCCGGCGCTCGCCAGCGCGGGGGCGTAGGGCAGTAGCGGCGGGGCGATGCAGACGATCCAGCGTGCGGGCGGGGTGGCGCCGAGCAAGGGCAGCAGCAGGCTCAGCTCGCCGACGCCGGGGCGATCGGCGAGGAGTTCGACGAGCGCTCCGGCCGGCCAGCCGCCGCCGGGCAGCTCGGCGTCGAGCGTGGCGAAGCCGGTCGGCAGCGCCGCCGCGCCAGCGTGC
>NZ_AMXF01000473.1 GCF_000310225.1 Thauera phenylacetica B4P | reverse complement strand
CGACTCGCGTCGCTCCTACAGTTCGAGCTTCAATGCCCCGCGGAAAACTGTAGGAGCGACGCAAGTCGCGATCCCCGCCTGTAATACGCGATCACGTACGTTCACCCCTCACCCCTCACCCCTCACCCCTCACCCCTCACCCCTCACCCTTCGAATGCCCGCCTTCATCCTGCGCCGCCTGCTGCAATCCGTCCTCGTCATGCTGACGGTGGCGCTGGTCGCGTTCGGCCTGTTCCGCTACATCGGCGATCCGGTGAACAACATGGTCGGGCAGGAGGCGACCATGGCCGAGCGCGAGGCGCTGCGCGAATCGCTCGGCTTGAACGATGCGGTGCCGCTGCAGTTCCTGCGCTTCGTGGCCAACGCGGCGCAGGGCGAGTTCGGCGTTTCCTATCGCATGGCGCGGCCGGTGGCGGACGTGATCGCCGAGCGCCTGCCGGCCACGCTGGAGCTGGCGCTGATCTCGGGTTTCGGTGCGCTCGCGCTGGGCATCGCGCTCGGCGTGTATACCGCACTGCGCCGCGACGGCTGGCTGAGCCACGCGATCATGGGGCTGTCGCTGGTGGGCGTGTCGCTGCCCACCTTCCTGATCGGCATCCTGCTGATCTACGTGTTCGCGGTCGAGCTGAAGGTGCTGCCCGCCTTCGGCCGCGGCGAGGTGGTGGACCTGGGGTGGTGGACCACCGGGCTGCTGACGACCTCGGGGCTGAAGTCGCTGGTGATGCCGGCGATCACGCTGGGCCTGTATCAGCTCACGCTGATCATGCGGCTGGTGCGCGCCGAGATGCTCGAGGTGCTGCGCACCGACTACATCAAGTTCGCGCGCGCGCGCGGGCTGACCGACCGCGCCGTGCATTTCGGCCACGCGCTCCGCAACACCCTGCTGCCGGTGATCACCATCACCGGACTGCAGATCGGCTCGATCATCGCCTTCGCCATCATCACCGAGACGGTGTTCCAGTGGCCGGGCGTGGGCCTGCTCTTCATCACCGCGGTGCAGTTCGTCGACATCCCGGTGATGGCGGCCTACCTGGTGCTGATCGCGCTGATCTTCGTCGTCATCAACCTGATCGTCGATCTGCTCTACTTCGTCGTCGACCCGCGCCTGCGCGTGCAGCGCAGCGGGCGCGGGCAGTGAGCGCCCCCGGCACCCCGGAACCCGCCATGCGCACCGACCCCCCCACGCCCACCCCCGCCGCTGCG
>NZ_AMXF01000472.1 GCF_000310225.1 Thauera phenylacetica B4P | reverse complement strand
TGCGCGGGGCCTCGGGCCCGCATGCGCCCGGAGTGGCGGACCTGCTCGGAGGGCACGCGGCAGTCGCCGATCGACCTGCGCGACGGCATCGCGGTCGATCTCGCCCCGGTGCAGTTCGACTACCGCCGCACGGGTTTCCGCATCCGCGACACCGGCAACACCCTGCAGGTCGAGGTCGGCGAGGGCATGGGCATCCGCGTGCGCGGGGTGCGCTACGCGCTCGAGCGCTTCACCCTGCACCGGCCCTCGCAGGATCGTGTCGGCGGCATGGCGCACGACATGGCGATCTACCTGCAGCATCGCGCCGACGACGGCCGCATGGCGATCCTGTCGCTGCTGCTGTCGGCCGGCGGCGAGTCCAATCCCGCGCTGCAGACCTTGTGGAACAACCTGCCGCTCGACCGCGGGCGCGAATACACCCCCGACGCGGTGCTCGACCTGCCGGCGCTGCTGCCGGCCGAGCCGGGGCACTACCTGTATACCGGCTCGCTGCCGATGCCGCCGTGCACCGAGGACGTGCTGTGGGTGGTGATGAAGCAGCCGGTGGCGATCTCCGCGGACCAGCTCGACGTCTTCGCCCGCCTGTATCCGCGCAACGGACGGCCGATCCAGCCGGCCAACGGACGGCCACTGCTCGAGTCGCGCTGAGCGCCCGGCCTTGCGCCAGGCCGTTCGCGTCTGCGGATCGGGCGCAGGCTGTGCGCAGGGCGATCGCACGAACGGGCACCCCGCCTCGAGCCACGCTCCCGCGGTGGTCTCGTGCGACCGCCCCGGGGCTGCGCGTGGGTGACCATGGTCACACGGGCGAGGCGCTACACTAGCGGCCTCGCCCCGCGTCCGCGCCTTGTCGGCAGGGGCGCTCCCGATCGCCGCGAGATGTCCATGCGTTTCCGCTCCCTCCCGTCCTTGCTGGCCGGCCTGTTCTTGCTGGCCGCCTGTTCGGCGCCCGCGCCCCAGACCCCGCCGCCACCCGCGGTCCTCGTCCGCAGCGTCGATGCCGCCAGCGCGCCGCCGGCCGTGCAGGTCTATGCCGGCGAGGTGAGGGCGCGAATCGAGTCCGACCTGGGTTTCCGCATCGGCGGCAAGCTGGTCGAGCGCCTCGTCGATGTCGGCGCCGAGGTCGCCGCCGGCGCGCCGCTGGCGCTGCTCGACGCGCAGGACGTGCGCCTGGCGCAGGCCTCGGCGCAGGCGGCGGCCGCGGCGGCGGA
>NZ_AMXF01000471.1 GCF_000310225.1 Thauera phenylacetica B4P | reverse complement strand
CGCGCTGCCGGCGCTGCACTTCGCCCGCCTGCCCTCGACCAGCCCGGCGCACGCCGCACGCGGGCTCGCGGCCAAGTTCGCCGCCTGGCAGGCGGTGAAGGCGGCCGCGCAGCGCACCGCCGCAGCGCGCATCGACACCCCGGCCGCCCAGTCCGCCTGAACCCAACCCGACCGCCTTACCCGGAGTCCGCATGTCCGTCTTCACCCCCGTTCCCGAATCCGTGCTCGCCGACTGGCTCAAGGACTACGCCATCGGCCGCCTGGTGGAACTCAAGGGCATCTCGGCCGGCGTCCAGAACAGCAACTTCTTCGTCACCACCACGCTCGGGCGCTACGTGCTCACGCTCTTCGAAGGCATCCCGCGCGCCGAGCTGCCCTACTACCTGCACCTGATGGCCCACCTCGCGCGCCACGGCCTGCCGGTCCCAGGCCCGATCGCCAACCGCCACAACGAATACCTCGGCACCCTGCAGGAGCGCCCCGCCGCGCTGGTGGTGCGGCTGTCGGGCAGCTCGGAGATGAACCCCGGCCTGCCGCACTGCGAGAAGGTCGGCGCCATGCTCGCCGGCCTGCACCTGGCCGGCCAGTCCTACGGCCGCCGCCAGGAGAACCCGCGCGGCGCCGCCTGGCGCGCCGCCACCGCGCAGGTGGTGCGCCCCTTCCTGCCCGCCGACGAGCAGGCCCTGCTCGACGCCGAGCTTGCCTTCCAGGCCACCATCGACGTCGCCGCCCTGCCCGCCGGCGCGATCCACGCCGACCTCTTCCGCGACAACGTGCTGTGGGACACCGACGCCGATGGCGATGTGCGCATCGGCGGCGTCATCGACTTCTACTTCGCCGGCTACGACGCGCTGCTCTTCGACGTCGCGGTCACCGTCAACGACTGGTGCTCCACGCCCGACGGCGGCCTCGACGGCGCACGCGCCGCCGCCCTGCTCGACGCCTACCACGCCGAGCGCCCCTTCACCGACGCCGAGGTCGCCGCGTGGCCGGCCATGCTGCGCGCGGCCGCGCTGCGCTTCTGGATGTCGCGCGCGACCGACTTCCACCTGCCGCGCGCAGGCGAGATGGTGCTGGTCAAGGACCCGAACGAGTACCGCGACATCCTGCGCCTGCGCATCGCCGGCGTGCCGCCCTTGCCGCGCTGACGGCGCCCCGCGCGCCCTGTCCGGATCGACGCCGATGAACGCCCCCCTGCCCCCGCCCCGCCGCCCGCACCCCCCGCC
>NZ_AMXF01000470.1 GCF_000310225.1 Thauera phenylacetica B4P | reverse complement strand
GGCGAGGCCGGCGCCGGCGCAGCGCTGCCTTGGTCGGCCGCGAGCGGCGCCATGCCGGCCTTGGCGCGGGCCTCGTCGATGCTGGCGCGCACGCCGCGTGCGACGTCGTCGCCCGGGGGGATCTGGGCGAGGATGCGTTCCCAGTAGCCGGCGGCGGCGGCGAAGTCGTCGCGCTGGTAGGCGGCGGTGCCGGCCAGCGCCAGCGCCTTGGGATGCTTCGGTTCCGCCTCGAGCGCGCGCAGGACCAGCGCCTCGGACTCACCAGCGACCTTGCCGGTCGTCGCGGCAACCACGTCGGCCCAGTCGGAGAGCACGTCGGCGTTGTTGGGCACCAGCTTGTCGAGGCGCTCGTAGGCGGCCGCGGCCTTGGGGAAGTCCTTCAGCACCATGTAGGTGCGCGCCAGCATCGCCCAGCCCTCTGCGTTGTCGGGGTTGTCGACGAGGTGCTTCTCCAGGCTGCCCACCATCTCGGTGACCTGCTCCTCGGTGAAGCCCTGCTGGCCCTCGACGTTCTTCGGGTCGAGCGCGGCGGGCTCGCCGATCATCAGGTAGGTACCCACGGCGAGCGCGGGGATGGTGAGGCCGGTGGCGAGCGCCCAGGCCTTGCTCGGCCGGCGGTCGGCGCTGTCGGCCATCTCGGCGGCGACCTCGGCCTCTTCGAGGGCGCGGCGCTCGAGCTCCTCGCGGCTCTTGGCGTGGGCGGCGGCGTCGATGCGGCCCTCGGCGAGCTCGGCGTCGAGGTCGGCGAGCTGCTCGCGCAGCACGGTGAGCACCATCGCGCTCTGGCGCTCCTGGACCTGGTTGCGGCGGCCGTAGCCGAGCAGCGGCGGCAGGATCAATAGCAGCGCGCCGGCCACGAGCAGGCCGGCGAAGACGATGAAGGCGGTCACTTGCGGGACTCCGGGGATGCGGGATTCGAGGCGGCGTCCCCGCCGCCGGCGAGCAGCGCACGCGCACGCTCGCGGTCTGCGGCGCTGAGCGCGCCATCGGCGGCGATCTCGCTGCGGCGCCGGCGCAGGCGCCAGGCCAGCCAGCCGGCGCCGCCCAGCAGCAGGGCGAACGGTCCGACCCAGAGCAGCCCGGTCGCGGCATTGAAGGGCGGCTCGTAGAGCACGAAGTCGCCGTAGCGCTCGACCAGGTAGTCGATCACGTCGTCCTTGTCCTTGCCGGCGGCGAGCTGTTCGCGCACCTGGTTGCGCAGGTCCACCGCAAGCGGCGCGTTGGATTCGGCGATCGACTGGTTCTGG
>NZ_AMXF01000469.1 GCF_000310225.1 Thauera phenylacetica B4P | reverse complement strand
TTGGGTGAAAGGCTCGGATGCGTAATTATACAATTACATCAATGCGTTAGGCTGGATTTCCGGCTAAGCGAACACGGATTCAGGCAATTGATAATTGCTGGAGGAGTCGAATCGATGAGCCGGGCGCCGTTTGTTGTGGCCAAGGCCGAAAACGCATTTTCCCGGACCACCGCAATCTACGACACGACGATTGGTTGGCGCTTTGCAAACCCGCTCATGAGGGAGCGGTACGGCGTCCATTCGATGCCTGAAACCGCGGAAATCGTCGCAGCGCAGTTTGGCATCAGTCGCGCGGATCAGGACGCATTTGCGCTGCAAAGCCAGTTGAAAACGGCGCGCGCCCAAGCAGGCGGGATCTTCGCCGATGAAATCGTGCCGGTGCCTGTTCCAAGAAAGAAGGGCGTTCAAGAGTTCGTAAGCCAGGACGAGCATCCAAGGGAAACGACACTTGACGCGCTCAGCAAGCTCAAGGGCGTCGTCACCCCGGACGGCAGCGTCACTGCTGGCAATGCGAGCGGAGTCAACGATGGAGCATGCGCCATGATTCTTGCCAGCGAAACTGCCGCAAACCGCTTTCGCCTCGGTGTGCGTGCCCGCGTGATCGGCGTGGCATCGGCAGGGGTTCCGCCCCGCATAATGGGCATTGGGCCCGTTCCCGCTACGCGTAAGGTCCTCGAACAGAGTGGACTACGACTTGACCGGATGGACGTTATCGAAATCAACGAGGCGTTTGCCAGTCAGAGCCTGGCCGTATTGCGCCAGCTTGACTTGAAAGACGATGATCCACGTGTGAACCAGAACGGCGGAGCCATCGCACTCGGGCACCCGCTGGGCATGAGCGGTGCACGCCTGGTGACAACGGCCCTTCATCAACTCGAGCGAAGCGGGGGTCGATTTGCCTTATGCACAATGTGCATCGGAGTTGGCCAAGGCATCGCCATCATCATCGAGCGCGTTTGACAATCGATGATCTACGACGAACATTCCAGCAGCGCCCACAGGCAACTCGCGTTATCCGACGAAGCTCGCTGATTACAGCGGCACAAAGCGCATTCCTTCGAAAGCAGACCGGCTCGCAGTCGTGATATTGCCACTTATCGGTAATTACGTAGCGATCTGATAGAAGACTTTCTCTGCGAAGCGGAGTTTATTTGGAGTTGAAATGAAGATTCTCGTACCCGTAAAGCGCGTGGTCGATTACAACGTCAAGGTTCGCGTCAAGGCCGACGGCAGCGGCGTGGACCTGG
>NZ_AMXF01000468.1 GCF_000310225.1 Thauera phenylacetica B4P | reverse complement strand
GCGCCGGGCCTGGGGCGAGCGCCTGCCACCGCTCGGCCGCCTGCTCGCCGCCGCCCTCGCCCACCGCCTGCCGGCGCAGGCCGTGGCGGACGAGATCCGCGCCCAGCTCGACGCCTTCGAGGACGCCTGGGGGGACGCGCCCGACCACGTCGACGGCCACCAGCACGTGCATGTGCTGCCCGGCGTGCGCGAGCCCCTCGTCGCCGAGCTGCTGCGCCGCCACCCGCGCGGCCGCGTGTGGGTGCGCGACTGCGTCGAGCCGCCGCTGCGCTGTCTGCAGCGGCGCGAGGCGGTGGGCAAGGCGTGGTTCATCTCCACCCTCGCGCGCGGGCTCCACCGCCAGCTGCGCGAGGCCGGCCTGCCCTGCAACGAAGGCTTCAGCGGCCTGCACGACTTCTCCGTCGAGCGCCCCTTCGCGCCGAAGATGCGCCGCTTCCTCGCCGCCGCCGGCCCACGCCCGCTGGTGCACGTGCACCCCGGCCGGGTGGACGCGGCGCTGCGCGCCTGCGACCCGCTGACCACCCCGCGCGAGGCCGAGCTCGCCTACCTCGCCTCGGCCGAATATCTCACCGACCTCGCCGCCGCCGGCCTGCATCCGGCGCGCTTCGCGGCGTTCGATGCGCGCGGTGCCGGGACGACGGCCCCGCCCTCCTAGCGCGACGCAGTGCGGCCGGGGCTGCGGCTCCGGATACCACAGCGCTGCGCCCCTTGCCGCAAGACCCCGCCTGGCGGGTCGGCCACCGCGAAGGTCGGCACCGGCGCAGCATGGCCGCCACGAAGGCCTCACCCACGAATTGCACAAGCGCCCGCCCGGTCGATACGATCCCCGCCATGCCGCCGTCCATCCCCTCCCCCGGCCCCGGTGCGGGCCAGCCTGTTCGTCCCTACATCGGCCGCTTCGCCCCCTCGCCCAGCGGCGCGCTGCACTTCGGCTCCCTGGTCGCCGCCGTGGGCAGCTTCCTGGATGCGCGCGCGCATGACGGACGCTGGCTGCTGCGCATCGAAGACGTGGACACCCCGCGCACGGTGCCCGGCGCCGCCGCAGGCATCCTCGCCACGCTGGAACGCTTCGGCTTCGAATGGGACGGCGCGATCGTGCGCCAGAGCGAGCGCGGCGAAGCTTACGCGGCCGCGCTCGAGCGCCTGCGCGCGGCCGGCCTCGCCTATCCCTGCGCGTGCACCCGGCGCGAGCTCGCCGACCAGCCGCTCGCGCGCGACGGCTCGCGCCGCTACCCCGGCACCTGCCGCGACGGCCTG
>NZ_AMXF01000467.1 GCF_000310225.1 Thauera phenylacetica B4P | reverse complement strand
CGGCGCGGTGGCCTTCGCGCTCGTGCGCGCGGCGCGCACCGGCCTGGGCCCGGGCATCGGCGGCGGCTCGGCGCGCAGCTACTTCCTGGTGCTGGAGGAGGGCGGCGAGGCCACGCGCGCGATCTGCGTGCTGCCACGCGGCACCGAATCCGGCACCGAGGTCGCACTCCCCGAGCGCCGCTTCGCGCTGCGCCTCGGCCAGGCGGTGCGCTTCCACCTCGTCTCCTCCACCAGCGACAGCGCGTGGCAGGCGGGCGAGCTGGTCGAGCTCGGCGCCGACGACTTCATCCACCTGCCCCCGCTCGCCGCCCGCCTTCCCGCCACCGCCGCCGGCCGCCGCGAGAACGTCGCCGTGCGCCTGGTCGCCAGCCTGACCGAGGTCGGCACGCTGGAGATGCAGTGCGTGGCGATCGACGACATGCAGCGCTGGCAGCTCGCCTTCCAGGTGCGCGCCGAGGCCGACGCGCCCGCCAGCGAGGCCGCGGCCGGCGCCCATCCGCGCCTCGCCCAGGCCGTCGCCCTCATCGACGAGGTCTTCGGCGGGCAGGCGCGCGAGCTCGACGCCAAGGCGGTGCGCCAGCTGCGCGCCCGCCTCGAGCGCGTGCTCGGGCGCCGCGACGACTGGGACATGACGCTGCTGCGCGGGCTCTTCGACGCCCTGCTCGAGCGCGCGCGCCGGCGCCGGCGCTCGGCCGAGCACGAGCGCGTGTGGCTCAACCTCGCCGGCTACTGCCTGCGCCCCGGCCTCGGCGCGGCGCTCGACGACTGGCGCATCGACCAGCTGTGGGCGCTGTTCGGCCAGGGCCTGCAGTACGTGCGCGAGGGCAACAACTGGAGCGAGTGGTGGACGCTGTGGCGGCGCTGCGCCGGCGGCCTCGACGAGGCCCGCCAGCTGCAGGTCCTGGAGGTGCTGGCCGGGCACCTGGAGGACACCGACGCCGCCCGCCGCCGCGGCGATCCGGTGCAGGGCAGCTACGACGACATGGTGCGCCTGGCCGCCGCGCTCGAGCGCGTGCCGGCGATGCACCGCATCGAGGTCGGCAAGTGGCTGCTCGAGCGCCTCTACCGCCCCGCCGAGAAGGCGCACACCTGGTGGGCACTCGGCCGCGTCGGCGCGCGCGAGTCGCTGTACGGCAGCGCGCACACCGTGGTGCCGCCGGAGACCGCCGCCGAGTGGCTGCAGGCCGTGCTCGCGCTCGACTGGAAGGCGGTCGAGCCCGCCCCATTCGCCGCCGCCCAGCTCGCCCGCCTCACCGGCGACGGCTCGCGC
>NZ_AMXF01000466.1 GCF_000310225.1 Thauera phenylacetica B4P | reverse complement strand
CGGCCTGCCCTGCGTGGACCTCGCCAGCGCGCTCGCCGACCCCGACGCGATCGCGCGCGTGCCGCAGGCGCTCGCCCGCCGCCACCGCCTGCTGCCGCTGCAGTACGACGCCGCCCGCCACCGCCTCATCGTCGCGATGGCCGACGCCCACGACATCGTCGCCCTCGACCGCCTGCGCGCCGAGCTCGGCCCGGACGTGCACGTCGAGCTGCGCCTGGCCGGCGACAACGAGCTCGGGCGCGCGATCGAGCAGCACTACGGCCAGGCGAGCTCGATCGAGGACATGGTACGCGAGCTCGAGCGCCGCGCCGGCCAGCCCGTCGCCGGCACGCGCGACCCGCAGCTCGTCGTGCGCCTGGTCGACGCCCTGCTCGCCGAAGCCACCGCGCGCGGCGCCTCCGACCTCCACCTGGAGCCCGAGGCCGGCTTCCTGCGCGTGCGCCACCGCATCGACGGCACGCTGCGCCAGGTGCGCGCGATGCACAAGTCGTGCTGGCCGGAGCTGGCGGTGCGCATCAAGGTGCTCGCCGGCATGGACATCGCCGAGTCGCGCAGCCCGCAGGACGGGCGCATCGGCCTCGCGGTCGGCGGCCGCCCGATCGACTTCCGCGTCGCCACCCAGCCCACCCTGCACGGCGAGAACATCGTGTTGCGCATCCTCGACCGCGACAAGGGCATCGTCCCGCTCGACGCGCTCGGCCTCGCCCCGGACCAGCGCGCCGCCCTCGACCGCATCCTCGCCCGCCCCGAGGGCCTGATCCTGGTGGTCGGCCCCACCGGCAGCGGCAAGACCACCACGCTGTACTCCATGCTCGGCCACCTCAACACCGAGGCGGTCAACATCATGACCCTGGAGGACCCGGTCGAGTACCCGCTCGCCCTGATCCGCCAGACCCAGGTCGGCGAGGCCTCGCGGCTCGACTTCGCCGACGGCGTGCGCGCGCTGCTGCGCCAGGACCCCGACGTGATCCTGATCGGCGAGATCCGCGACGCCGACACCGCCACCATGGCCTTGCGCGCCGCGCTCACGGGCCACCAGGTGTTCGCCACCCTGCACGCCAACTCGATCTTCGGCGCGCTGCCGCGCCTGCACGAGATCGGCATCGGCGCCGAGTTGCTCGCCGGCAACCTGTGCGGCATCCTCGCCCAGCGCCTGGTACGCCGGCTGTGCCCCGCCTGCCGGGAGCCGGTGCCCGACGACGCCCCCGAGCGCCGCCTGCCCGGTCTCGCCGACGCTGCGCCGCCACCGCCGAGCTGGCGCGCGCGCGGCTGCC
>NZ_AMXF01000465.1 GCF_000310225.1 Thauera phenylacetica B4P | reverse complement strand
CCCGCGGCCGCCGACGAGCGCCCGGTGGGGCTCGGCGCGCTCTACCGCGCGCTGTGGGAGCACGCCGCGGGCGCGCGCCCGCTGCTGCTCTACGCCTTCCTGCTGCTGCTCGCGTCCCAGCTCTTCAAGCTCGCCGTGCCCTGGCTGGCCGGCAACGCGATCAACCAGATCCAGGCCGGCGGGCTGGAGGGCATGAGCGAGGCCGGGCGCTGGCTCGGCATGGTCTTCGCGGCCATCGTCGCGAGCTGGCTGCTGCACGGGCCGGGGCGCATCCTCGAGCGCAACGTCGCGCTCAAGGTGCGCGAGCGCCTCGCCGCCCTGCTCGTGGGCCGCCTGCTCGCCGCGCCGCTGGCCTGGCACGAGCGCCACCACTCGGGCGAGACCACCCACCGCATGCAGCAGAGCACGCATGCGCTCTACGACTTCGCGCAGAGCCAGTTCATCTACCTGCAGAACACCGTGCGCCTGGTGGGGCCGATCGTCGCGCTGTGGCTGATCTCGCCGCTGGTGGGGGCGGTGGCGCTGGTCGGCTACGGGCTCATCGGGCTGCTCATCACCCGCTTCGACCGCGTGATGATGCGCGTGGCGGTGGAGGAGAACCGCGCCGAGCGCGCCTATTCCGCCACCCTGGTCGATGTGCTCGGCAATGTGCTGTCGGTGCTCGCGCTGCGGCGTGGCGAGGGCGTGGCGCGGCTGATCGGCGAACGCCTGGCGGCGGTGTTCGGGCCGCTGAAGAAGAGCATCGTGCTCAACGAGGCCAAGTGGTGCTCGGTGGATCTGCTCGCGAGCGCGCTGTGGTGCGTGCTGGTCGGCGTGTATGCGGCGGAGGCCGCGGGCGTTTTCGGCTTCGGCGCCGCCGCGGGCGGGGCCGCGGCGGCGGCCGGCACGATCGCGCTCGGCAAGGTCTTCATGGTGTACGAATACTCGCAGCAGGCCGGCGGCGTGATCACCGCGATCGCGGCGCACTTCCAGTCGCTCGCGCGCCAGCGCGCAGACTACGCCGCCGCCGCGCCGCTGCTCAGCGCCGCGCCGGCGCCGCGTCCCGCCGACGGCGAGGACATCGCCGCCTCGGCCTGGCGCACGATGAGCCTGGAGGGGGTGCGCTTCGCCCATGGCGACGGCCGTGCCAGCGCGCTCGAGCTCGACCGCCTGGCGCTCGTGCGCGGCCGGCGCTACGCCCTGGTCGGCCCGAGCGGTGCGGGCAAGACCACGCTGCTGCGCCTGCTCGCCGGGCTGGATGCGCCCACGGCGGGGGCCCTTTCGATCGACGGCGAGTCCGT
>NZ_AMXF01000464.1 GCF_000310225.1 Thauera phenylacetica B4P | reverse complement strand
CGGGCGGCCTGCGCGTGGCCGGGCTGCGCGTGCGCGAACGCGGAGCCCCGCAGGCGTTGCGCGCGGGGTCGGACGGCGCGTTCTCGACAGGCGCCCCGGCGGGAGAGTCCCTCGCAAACCCGCGGGAGGGTGGCGGCGGCCGGCGGATCGTCTTCGGGTCGCGCGCGCCGGCCTTCGAGCTCGAGCTGGCCGAAGACGGCAAGCGCTACCGCATCGCCGGCCGCATCGACGGCCGGGTGGAGCGCCTGGCCGGCGCGGAGGCGGCACGTTGAGCCCGGCCAACAGCGCTGCGTCGACCCAAGATCGTGCGCGCCCTCGCGACGCCGCGCACATGCAAGGCTTCACCCTGCTCGAGACCCTGGTCGCCCTCGCGATCGTCGCCATCGCGCTGGTCTCCGCGCTGCGCGCGATGGGCGCCACCGCCCAGTCCACCGCGGCCTTGCGCGAGCACACCCTTGCGAGCTGGGTCGCGCAGAACCGCCTGGCGATGCACCGCGCCACCGCGGCCTGGCCGGCGATCGGCGAGTACCGCGGCGAGGCCGAGCAGGCGCGCGTGAAGATGCGCTGGGAGGAGAGGGTGAGCGGCACGCCCAACGCGCTCTTCCGCCGCATCGACGTGCGCGTGCTCGACGCGCGCGGCGAGCGCACCCTCGCCACCCTGAGCGGCTTCGCCGTGCGGCCGCTGCGTTGAACGAAGCCATGCCGCGCGGCCACCTCCCCGCCTCCCCGCGCACAGTGCCGCGCCGCCCCGCACGCCGGCGCGGCGTGGGCCTGACCCTGATCGAGCTGATGGTGGCGATGGCGCTGCTCGGCGTGGTCGGCGTGCTCACCTGGCGCGCCACCAGCCAGCTCGTCGATGCCCGCGAGCGCATCGGCGCCGAGCTCTCGCGCTGGCAGGCGGTGGTGCACGCGAGCGCGCTGATCGAACGCGAGCTGATGCAGATCGCCCCGCCGGAGCTCGCCGAGGGCACCGGCCCGAGCGCGGCCGCTGCGGACGCCACGCTCCCTGCGCTCGAACTCGAGGCCGACCCCGACGGCCGCCGCAGCCGGCTGGCGTGGACCGTGATCGGTGGCGAACAGGGCTTTGGCCGCGTCGAGCTGCGCCACCAGGACCAGCGCCTCGAGGCCCTCGTCTGGCCCGACCGCGAGGCCCGCGGCGAGGCGGTGCGCCTGCCCCTGCTCGATGGCGTCGACGCCCTGCGCTGGCGCCTGCTCGCGGCCGGCCAGGCGCACACGCAGTGGCCGGCCGCCGAGAGCCGCAGCCGCCGGCGTGGCCGCGTC
>NZ_AMXF01000463.1 GCF_000310225.1 Thauera phenylacetica B4P | reverse complement strand
GCTGGTGCTGCGCGCGCTGCCCGCTGCGCCCGTGGTGGCGGGCGAGGCCTCGGTGGCGGCGGCGCTGCGCGTGGTGGCCGGCATCTTCGCCGCGCCCGCCTTCCTGCGCCATGCCGCGGCCTCGGTGTTCTTCGTCGGCGGCTTCATGGCGCTGCAGAGCCTGTGGGTGGTGCCCTGGGTGATGAACGTCAATGGCTTCGACCTCGCCGGTGCGGCCACGGTGCTGGTCGCCCTCAACCTCGGCAACCTCGCCGGCCAGCTCGCGGTCGGCTTCCTCGGCGTGCGCCTGGCGCGTGCCGGCGTCGAGCCGGTGAGCCTGCTGCGCGCGGGCTACGGGGCGATGCTGGTGGTGCAGGCGCTGATCCTGTGGTCCGGGCTGCCGGTGCTGCTGCTGTGGACGCTCTTCGGCCTGCTCACCGCGGCCAACTCGCAGATCTACCTGTCGGCGGCGCGCGCCTTTCCGCCCGCGCTGTTCGGCCGCGTCAGCACCGCGCTCAACCTGATGGCCTTCGCCGGCGCCTTCGCCGTGCAGTGGGGCTTCGGCATCGGCCTCGATTTCATGCGCGACATGGGCGTGGAGCTCACGCGCGCGCTCGCCTTCGGCTTCGGCGGGCTGCTCCTGCTGCAGCTGTTCGCCTACCTGCCGCTGCTCGGGCATGTTTCGGCGCGCGCGCGCGTCGGCGGGGCGTGAGCGCATGCGCGAGGCGTCTCACCATGTTGCGTGTGCACAGCTTCCTCACCCTGGCGTCGCAAAGCGGCGCAAAATAACGCCTTGCCGGCGTCCGGACGCATGCCATGCGGGCTCGCGGCGCATGATGTCCGGGCAGCTCCGGCGACGAATTCATCCTGATGGAGTTTCCCATGTCTGAACCCACGACCGACTCGACCGTGCAGCCGCCCCGGCGCAAGGGGCTGCGTCGGACGTTGTGGACGGTCGCGATCCTGCTCGCGCTGTCGGCCGCCGCCTACCTCGCCGTGCCACCGGTGGCGCGGCACTACGCGCAGAAGCTGCTCGGCGAGGCGCTCGGCCGCGAGGTCGTCGTCGAGCGCGTGCTGATCAACCCCTTCAGCCTCACCGCCGAGGTGGGCGGGCTGCGCATCATGGAGGCCGACGGCAGCGCCGAGGCGCTCGGTTTCGAGTCGCTGCGCGCCAACCTCGAGCTCGAGTCGCTGCTGCGCAAGGGCATCGTCCTGCACGAGCTCGCGCTCGACAAGCCGCGCGTCCACCTCGCGCTCGAGGCCGACGGCCGCCACAACTGGACGGACGTGCTCGGGCGCCTCGCCGCGCTCGGCGGCGA
>NZ_AMXF01000462.1 GCF_000310225.1 Thauera phenylacetica B4P | reverse complement strand
GGGCCGCGGGCCCGAGCCCGCCGGACGAGTCGGCGCGGGCTGCCCAAGCGGGCGGTAGGCGGTGGCGGCGCGCCTCATCCTTCCTTCCCCTCGACGCCCGCGCGGCCGCAATCGGCGCACGCGCCATGCAGCACCAGCTCCGCGCGCGCGACCGCGAAGCCGGCGGGCAGCGTCGGGGCGGCGGCGGGCACGTCCTCCAGGCAGACGATCTGTCCGCAACGCTCGCAGTGGAAGTGGGCGTGGCGGTGGTCGCCGTCGCGGCGGATCTCGAAGCGCCACGCGCGCTCGCCCCCGGCGATGCGCTGCGCGATGCCCTGTTCGACCAGCCAGTCGAGCGCGCGGTAGAGCGTGACGCGGTCGTGGCCGATGCCCGCGCCGTCGAGCGTGGCGCCGATCTCGTCGTGCGAGAGCGGGTGCGCGCTGCGCTGCAAGGCCTCGATCACCGCCACCCGCGTGCGCGTGACGCGACCCCCGTGCGCGGCGATGAGCTCGCGGGCGGAGTCGGCGGCGGCAGGGTGCTCGTGCGGGGGCATGCGAAAGCCTGTTGTGTGAGGGGTCTGGCGGAAAGATCGCGCTTGTGGCGGCGACGCCGCTTTTGATGCAACATTGTAGCATTAGATTCGTGTGGCCCGCGCTGCGCGGCTTTCGGCGCGCCCCACGCGCTCCCGCTCCTCACCCGTCCCGACTCGTTCCCCCATACGACCCACGATCATGCCGACCCGCCTTCATCTCTCCCTCCTCTCCGGCCTCCTCGCCCTCGTCGTCCCCGCCGCCGCGCTGGCGCAGTATGCGCATGGCGCACACGAGCACGGCGTCGCCGACCTGACCCTGGCGCTGGAGGGCCGCATGCTGCAGATCGAGCTGATCTCGCCGCTCGACAACCTCGTCGGCTTCGAGCACGCGCCGGCGAACGAGGCACAACGCGGCGCGCTCGCCGACGCCGAGCGCCGCCTGCTCGACGGCGAGGCGATGTTCGCCTTCAGCGCCGCGGCCGGCTGCGCGATCCGCGAGGTGGGGATCGAATCGCCCTGGCCGCAGAGCGGGCGCAATCACGACCACCGCCACGCGCACGATCATGCCCAGCCGACCCGCGGCGACCACGAGGACATGGTGGTGAGCTACGGCTTCGAGTGCGCCCACCCCGAGGCACTGCGCCAGGTCGAGCTGCGCGCCTTCGGGCACTTCCCGCGCCTGCAGCGCGTGCGCGCCGAGTTCGCCACCCCGCGCGGCCAGGGGGCGGGCGTGCTCACCCCGGACGCGGCCGCGCTCGCGCTGTGAGCGCAGCAGGGCGCGCCGACCCTGCGCC
>NZ_AMXF01000461.1 GCF_000310225.1 Thauera phenylacetica B4P | reverse complement strand
GCCGGCGAGGCGCGCGGCCGCGCCGGCGCCGTAGAGGCGGTCGATGCCGCCGAAGCGGCGCGCGCGGTCGGTGGCGGCTGCGCTCATGGCAGGCTCAGGCACCGGCGGCGCTGATCTGGCGGCTGTCCAGCCACACCCCCAGGCCCTGGGCGTTGAGCTCGAGGTCCATGCGCAGCAACTCCAGGGTCTCTTCCTCGCCGAGCGCCCAGTTCTGGCGCGCGGCCTCCTCGCGGAAGATCTGCTCCAGCCCGGCGACGATCTCGACGTGGCGGGCGACGCCGTCGCCGCGCGCGGCCTCGGCCACCGCCAGCATGGTGTCGATCAGGCGGTGGAGGTCGGCGCCGAGGCGGTCGACGTCGACCACGCGGCTGTAGTGCGTGAGGTACATCGCCTGCGGTCGCATCGCCAGCATGCGGTCGATCGAGGTATGCATGCCCTCGGGGTCGAACTGCGTCGGCGTGGTGGTCGGCACGACGAAGGCGCGGCCGTCGACGTCGAGCTCGCGATACGACAGCCCGAAGGTGTCGCCGGTGAAGAAGGCGCGCGCGACCGAGTCCCAGATGCAGATGTGGTGGCGGGCGTGGCCGGGGGTGTCGAAGACCCGCAACATGCGGCTGCCCACCTGGATCTCGAGGCCGTCGGTGGCCGGCACGATACGCTCGGCGGGCACCGGCACGAGCTGGCCGTAGAGGTCGAACGCGCGCTCGGGACCATACACCGAGCAGGTGGCCTCCCACAGCTTGCTCGGGTCGATCATGTGGCGCAGGCCGCGCGGATGCACGAGCAGCCTCGCCTGCGGCAGCGCGCACATCAGGCTGCCGGCACCGCCGGCGTGGTCGAGGTGGATGTGGGTCAGCAGCACCCAGTCCACCGCCTCGGGGGCGATGCCGAGCGCGGCGAGCGCACCGAGGATGCGCGGCACCGAGGCGTTGCTCGCGGTGTCGACGACGGCGGCACGCCCGTCCTGGACGATCACGTGGATGGCGGCGAGTTGCGGGCGGCCGTAACCGGAGTCGATCGCATGCACGCCGTCGCCGTAGTGGATCAGGTCCTTCATTGCTCCTCCCCAATGGCCGGTTCGCTGCCGGGCCCATGGATGTGAAACGGGCGAGCGTACGCTTCGCGTCGCCCGCCCGGCGGTCCGCGGAGCGCAGGGTGCGCTCCGGGCCTTCGTCAGAACGGAATGTCGTCGTCGAAGTCGCCGAAGCCGCCCGACTGCTGGGGAGGCGCCGACTGCGGCTGCGCACGCTGTGCGGGGGCCGCGGGCTGGCGCGCCGGCGCGGATTGGGCGCCGGCGTCCCAGCCACCGCCCTCGCCG
>NZ_AMXF01000460.1 GCF_000310225.1 Thauera phenylacetica B4P | reverse complement strand
ATCTGCGCCCTCGTCGACAAGGTCGCCGGCTACGACATCCCGGTGCTGCTGACCGGCGAGTCGGGCACCGGCAAGGAGTTGCTCGCGCGCGCCCTGCACTACGGCAGCCCGCGCGAATCCGGCGCCTTCGTGGTGGAGAACTGCGGCGCGCTGCCCGACACCCTGCTCGAGTCCGAGCTCTTCGGCGCCCGCCGCGGCGCCTACACCGGCGCTACCGAGGACCGCGAGGGCCTGTTCCGCCAGGCCAGCGGCGGCTCCATCCTGCTCGACGAGATCGGCGAGACGTCCGCCGCCTTCCAGGTCAAGCTGCTGCGCGTGCTGCAGGAGGGCGAGGTGCGCCCGGTGGGGGCGCCACGGCCGGTGGCGGTGGATGTGCGCGTGATCGCCGCCACCAACCGCGACCTCGAGGAGGAGGTGCGCAGCGGGCGTTTCCGCGAGGACCTCTACTACCGCCTCGCCGCGATCACCGTGCGCGTGCCGCCGCTGCGCGAGCGCCCGATGGACATCCCGCTCATCGCGCAGCACTACCTGCAGGACAACGCCGCCGCGCTCGGGCTGGCCTTCGAAGCGCTCGACGCCGAGATCGTAGAGCGCCTGTGCGCCTACCGCTGGCCGGGCAACGTGCGCGAGCTGCGCAACGAGGTGCTGCGCATGATTGCGCTCGCCGAAGGTCCGCGCCTGTCGGCCGCCCACCTGTCGCCGCGGGTGCTGCACGCCGCCGGCGCGGCGGAGGAGGCGGCCTCGCTGTCGTGGCTGGGCGGCCTGGAGGGCGACCTGCGCAGCCGCCTGGAGGCGCTGGAGGCGAAGATCGTCCACGCCAGCCTGATCCGCCACCGCTGGAACAAGACGCGCACCGCCGCCGAGCTCGGCCTGTCGCGCGTGGGCCTGCGCGCGAAGCTCGTGCGCTGGGGGCTGGAGCGCGCCGGCGCCGCCGAGGATGGGGCGGCCGAGGACGGGGCCGAGGACGCGAACGAAGCCGTCGAGGGCGGCGGCGGGGTGGCGTCATGAACCTGCTCTGGCTGCAATCCGGCGGCTGCGGCGGGTGCTCGATGTCGCTGCTGTGCCACGACGCCGGCGACGTCACCGGCACGCTGCGCGCCGGCGGCATCGAGCTGCTGTGGCATCCCTCGCTGTCGGAGCAGACGGGCGCCGAGGCGCTCGAGCTGCTCGAGGCCTGCGCCGAGGGTCGCCACGCGCTCGACATCCTGTGCATCGAGGGCGCGCTGCTGCGCGGCCCCGCGGGCAGCGGGCGCTTCCACATGCTGGCCGGCACCGGGCGGCCGATGATCGACTGGGCGCGCCGGCTCGCCGCGCGCGCCGGCCACGTGGTGGCGGTGGGCA
>NZ_AMXF01000459.1 GCF_000310225.1 Thauera phenylacetica B4P | reverse complement strand
CGCCGGTGGTCGAGGCCGCGCCGGCCGCCCCGCAGCCCGCCGCGCCCAAGTCGCGCGCCAAGCGTGCGAAGAAGGCCACCGGAAGCCCCGCGGTCGAAACCCCCGCCGCGCCCGCCGCCGAAGCGCTAGAATCCGCGCCCCCGGCCCGGTCCCGACGTGCCGGCCGCAAGACCACCGCAAAGGGCTCCGACCGTGGCTAAAGCACCTGAAAACACGCCCACCCGGCTGATCTACGGCTTCCACGCCGTCTCCGCCAAGCTGCGCCACGCGCCCGACGCGGTGCTCGAGATCTTCCTCACCGCCGACCGCAAGGACGCGCGCGTGCGCAAGTTCCTCGCCCAGGCCGAGACTGCCGGCGTGCGCATCACCCAGAGCGAGGGCGACAAGCTCGACGCCCTCGTCGGCACCCGCCGCCACCAGGGTGTGGTGGCGAAGGTCGATGCCACCCGGCGTGAGATCAAGCTCGCCGACGTCCTCGACAGCCTCGACGAGAACGCGCTCATCCTCGTGCTCGATGGCGTGCAGGACCCGCACAACCTCGGCGCCTGCCTGCGCGTCGCCGACGCCGCCGGCGCCCACGCCGTGGTCGCACCCAAGGATCGCGCGGTGGGCCTCAACGCCACCGCGGTCAAGGTCGCCAGCGGCGCAGCAGACACCGTGCCCTACATCACCGTCACCAACCTCGCGCGCGCGCTGCGCGAGATGCAGGACGCCGGCGTGTGGGTCGTCGGCGCCGCGGGCGAGGCCGAGAAGACCCTCTACGAGATCGACCAGAAGGTCCCCGTCGCCTGGGTGCTCGGCGCCGAAGGCGACGGCCTGCGCCGCCTCACCCGCGACACCTGCGACGAGCTCGCGCGCATCCCCATGCACGGCAGCGTCGAGAGCCTCAACGTCTCGGTGGCCAGTGGCATCTGCCTCTTCGAGGCTCGCCGCCAGCGCAGCGCGTGACGCGCGTGGCCGTATTCCGGCAGGCCCGGCGCAAGCCGCGAAGGCGGCGGTTCGGATAAGGGGGCGATTGCCATGTGCCGCGGTGGCGGCCGCTCCCCCATTCGCGCCTGCCGGCGCTCCTACCTGAACCGGCGCGCACCCGAGGCGTTCCCGCTCCGTGCCGTCCCGCACGAACCGACCCCTGGCGTTCCCGCCCCTCGCCGCCCGACACGAACCGCAGCCCCCTGTAGGAGCGGCGGCAGCCGCGAATCTGGTGGTGCAGCGCCCGCCGCCGGCGTGGTCGCGTGAAGGTGAGGCCGCGTTCGCGCCTGCCGGCGCTCCTACATGAACCGGCGCGCACCCGAGGCGTTCCCGCTCCGTGCCGTCCCGCACGAACCGACCCCTGGCGTTCCCGCCCCTCGCCGCCCGA
>NZ_AMXF01000458.1 GCF_000310225.1 Thauera phenylacetica B4P | reverse complement strand
GCCGACTGGGTGCTGCTCGACGCCGCGCGCCGGCCGCTCGACCGCGGGCGCAGCGATCCCCGCCACTGGCCCGCAGCCGAGCGGCACGAGCTCGTACTCGCCGGCAGCCGCGTGCTCTGGCTCGAGCTCGAGCTGCCGCCGGCCCCGAAGCGCGAGCAGCCGCAGCTGATCCGCTACACGCTCGAGAGCCACCTCGCGCGCGACCCCGACCAGCAGCATCTCACCGTCAGCGGTCGCGACCCTGCGAGCGCGCGTGTCGGCGTGTTCGTCGTCGCGCGCAGCGAGCTCGCCACGCTGGTCGCCGCCTGCAAGGCGCTCGGCCGGCCCCTCGACGCGCTGCGCAGCGTGCTGCAGCTCGCCCCTCCGGCGCCCGCACAATGGACCCTGGCCGTCCTGCCCGGCGCCACCGCGGTCCTGCGCACCAGCCCGCACGCCGGCATGGCGCTCGACGCCGACAGCGCGGACACGCTGGTCGAATGGTTGACGCTGCAGCTCGACGCGACGTCGGCGGAGGCGCGCCCCGTGCGCCTGGAACTGCGCGCCGCGGCCGGCGCCTCGCCCGGCGAAGCCGCAGCGCTCGCTGCACGCAGCGGGCTCGAGGTCGAGGACGGTCCGGCGCTCGACTGGTGGCGGCTCGCACCCGACGCGGCCAACCTGCTGCATGGGGAGTTCGCGCCGGCGCATGGCGGCGACGGGTGGTGGCCGCGCCTGCGCAAGCCGGCGATCCTCGCCGCGGGTGCCGCGGGGGTTTGGCTGCTGGCGCAGGCGGCGCTGGTCTGGGTCGATGGTCGCGAGGAGCGCGCGCTGCGCGAACGCGGCGAACGCCTGGCCGCCGAGGCGCTGCCCGGCCAACCTCTGCTCGAGCCGCGCATGCAGCTGCGCCGCGCGCACGAGCGTGCGCTGCAGGCGCATGGGCAGCTCGCCGCCGGCGATCTCCTCAGCCTGCTCGACGCCGCCCTAGAGGCCGGCGCACCGCGACCACAGGCTCTGCGCTACGAGGAGGGTCGCCTCACGCTGGAGCTGGCCGGCGCTCCGCCCGCCGAGCTGCTCGCCCGCCTCGACGCCCGCGGGCTGGCCGCGCGTGCGGAAGGCAGCCGCCTGATCCTCGCCGCCCGTCCCTGAACGTACATGGTCTTCCGCCCCATGCCTTCCAGTCCTCGCACCACGAGCCCGGCAATCGCAGCCGGCCGCGGCAATCCGTGCCGACCGAGCCCAAGTCGATGAACACACCTTCGCCCTCCTCCACCACGTCCGGCGGATCACCGGCCCCCTCGGCCGCTCATGCGGCCACCACCTCGCCGAGCGCGCGCCTGCGCGCCTGGTACGGCGCGCGCGCCGCGCGCGAGCGCCGCCTGCTCGCG
>NZ_AMXF01000457.1 GCF_000310225.1 Thauera phenylacetica B4P | reverse complement strand
CGGGCGCCGGAGCCGTGACGAGGCGCGCTTCGCCCTGATCGTGCGCGAACGCCTGGCCGTGCTCGAGCTGTCCGGCGAGGTCGACTCGATCACCCTCAGCGCGGACAGCCCAGTCGCCGCCGACCCGCGCGGCAGGGACCTGTTCGGAGATCCCGCCCAAGCCGGCGAGGACGCCGCCCTGCTGCTCGCCCGCCTGCAGGCTCGGCTGGGCGAGGACGGCGTGCAGCGCCTCGATCTTCGCGCCGATCACCGTCCCGAGGCCGCCTGGCGAAATGCCGGCCCGTCCGCGCCTGCGGCCACCGCACGCGCCGGCCGCGACGCAGCCTCGGGGCCCCTCTCGACCTGGACGGCACCGCCGCCGGCAAGCACCTCCGCCGGCCTGCGCCCGCTGTGGCTGCTGCCCGCGCCACGCCCGATCTCCGCACCTCGCTACACCCTGCTCGGCGCCGCCGAGCGCATCGAGACCGGCTGGTGGGACGGCATGCCCGTGCGCCGCGACTACTACCTCGCGCGCGACGCCGACGAGGTCCTGTGCTGGATCTTCGAGAGCCTGGATGCACCCGGGCAATGGTTCGTCCATGGGTATTTCGGCTGACGGTGTCCTGCAAGGGCTCACGCTGCCCGCGCCGAGGGATCGGGGCGACGGGCGTAGTACACTCGTGGCGACTCCCATCCGCCCCACGTCGCCCATCTCCATGCCCGAGACCTCCCCCGCTGTCGCCGTTTCCGCACCCTCCCCCACCCGCACCACCCCTCCGCCGGGTGACCGCGACCGGCGGCGCGCGCTGTTCGCGCTGCTGCTGTGCGTCGTCGCGTTACCCGCCTCATGGCTGTTGTTCAGCCAGCTCGAGCGGCTGTGGCCGGAGCTCGTGCGGCTGGAGGGGCTCGCCTTCCTGGCAGCCGCCACCCTGCTCGGTGGCGCGATGGCGATCGGGCCGCTCGCGGCGGCGATCGGCCTGCTGGTCGCGGTGTGGTTCGGGGTGCGCAGCGTCTACAGCCCCCGCAGCCGCGCGACGCCGCTGCTCGATCGCGTCATCGTCGGCGCCGGCCTGCTGGTGTGGTTCGCGCCCGCGCTGGCGGCGATCGCGCAGGCGGTGCTTGCGCTGACGAGCGGACGAATCCATTTCGTTCGCCCGCCGCGCGACTACTTCCTCGCCACCGATCCGATCGCCTTCTGGCAGGGCGTCGGCTTCTGGCTGATCATCGCGGCGCTCGCCGGCTTCCTCGCCTGGCGCTACTGGCAGCCGAAGCTTTTCCCGGCGGAGACCGCCACGCGCGAGGCCTGAACGACCGCGCTCATCGCGGGGACAAGCGCCCGCCCCGCTTCGCCCGGGGCGCGACCCCGCCCCCTCCGCGAGCCGC
>NZ_AMXF01000456.1 GCF_000310225.1 Thauera phenylacetica B4P | reverse complement strand
CGCACCGCGGCGGCGCCGGGCAACAGGCCGGGCGGAAGCCCCGGGGGCGTGCCCGGCAGGGCCGCGTCGCCGCCCGCCTCTCCCTCGCCTTCCGCGCCGGCGCACACACCGCAGTCGAGCGCCAGCGTCGCCGTCGGCGAACTCCGCCGCGCCAGCCCGCCGACCGCCTCGGCCGCATCCACCGCCTCCTCGGCCATCGCACGATAAGTCGTCCATTTGCCGCCGAGCACACTGACCAGGCCCTGCGCCGAGACCTCGACGCGGTGCTCGCGCGAGATCCGGCTGCTGGCGCCGCCCGGCTCGCCCCCGCCTTCACCCTCCCCAAGCAAGGGCCGCAGGCCGACGAAGACGCTGCGCACCGCCCCGGGTGTGGGCGGGCGGCGCAGCCAGCGCGCCGCGGCGGCCAGCAGGTCGTCCACCTCGCCCGCGAGCGGCTCGGGTTCGTCCGGCGCGTCCGCGCGCGGCGTGTCGGTGGTGCCGATCAGCACCTTCCCGCCCCAGGGAATCATGAACAGCACGCGCCCGTCCGGCATGCGGGGGACCAGCAGCGCGTCGCCACCGGGCAGGCAGTCGGCGTCGACCACCAGATGCACGCCCTGGCTCGGGCGCAGCAGCGCCCGGGCGGCCGGGTCGGCGCGCCGGCGCAGCGCATCGCCCCACACGCCGGTGGCGTTGATCACCGCGCGCGCGGCGACCCGGTAGGTACGCCCGCCCTCCGCCTCGTGCACGACGACGCCGCGCAGCCGGCCGTCTTCCACCACCAGCGCGTGCACGGCACAGTGGTTGAGCAGCAGCGCGCCGTGGGCGCTCGCCGTGCGTGCGAGCGCGAGCGCCAGGCCGGCGTCGTCGAACTGGGCGTCGTGGAAGGCCACGCCGCCGCGCAAGCCCTCGTCGCGCAGGCCGGGCAGCGCCACGCGCAGGCCGGCGGCGTCGAGCATCCTGCAGCCGCCCAGCCCGTCCGCCCCCGCGAGCGCCTCATAGGCGCCGAGGCCGACGCGCAGCAGGAGCCGCTCCGCCAGCATGCGCGCGGGCACCACCAGGCGCAGCGGATGCACCAGCGCGGGCGCATTGCGCAGCAGGTGTCCGCGCTCGCGCAAGGCCTCGCGCACCAGGCCGATGCGGCCCTGGGCGAGGTAGCGCACGCCGCCGTGGATCAGCTTGGTCGAGCGCGAGCTGGTGCCCGCGGCGAAGTCGCGCGCCTCGACCAGCAGCACCGAATGACCGCGCGCCGCGGCGTCGAGCGCGCACCCCAGCCCGGTAGCGCCGCCACCGACCACGACCAGGTCGACCGCGTGCGTGTCGGCGAGGCGGCCGAGCAGGCGGGCGCGGGCGTGCGGGTGGGCGGCTTCCATGAGCGCGAGCGGCGCGAG
>NZ_AMXF01000455.1 GCF_000310225.1 Thauera phenylacetica B4P | reverse complement strand
GTCGCCGCCGGGCAGGCGTAGCGGGCGCAGGTGGCCGAGGCGCACGAACTCGCCGCCCGCCACCCACAGCAGCTCGCCGCCCCAGGCCTGGCCGTCGGTGCCGAGGCCGACGCCGTCGAGCGCCAGGCCGAGCACCGGACGCGCGTCGAAGCGGCCATGCTCGGCGAGTACCGCGCCGACGTGGGCGTGGTGGTGCTGCACGCCGATCGCCGGCACGCCCAGGCGCGCGGCGAGCGCGCAGGCGACGCGGGTGGAGTGGAAGTCGGGGTGGAGGTCGTGGGCGATCGCGCGCACGGGGGCGGCCGCCTGCGCGAGCAGGGCCAGCGCGGCCGGCTCCACCGCGCGGCAGGCGTCGGCGTTGTCGAGGTCGCCGAGGTTGGGGCCGAATTGTGCGCGGCCGTCCGCGAGCAGGCAGGCGGCGTGCTTGAACCAGGCGCCGAGGGCGAGGACGGGCAGCACGTCGGCGAGGCCGCTGGTGCCGATGGAGGGCAGCGAGAGCGCGAGGCCGGTCGGGGTGGACACGGCGTCGGCGGACACGGAGCTCGCCCTCGCCTCCACGCCGGCGACCAGAGTGGAGAGGCTCATGCGTGCGCGCCCGCGGCATGCCGCGCGCGCGCGGCGGCGAGCCCGGCCTCGATCCAGGCGATCCATTCGTCCAGGCCTTCGCCCGTGGTGGCCGAGGTCCGCAGCACGCGCAGGCGCGGATTCACCCGCAGCGCGAAGTCGATCGCGCGCCCGGCGTCGAAGGCGAGGTAGGGCAGCAGGTCGACCTTGTTGAGCAGCATCAGGTCGGCGGCGGCGAACATGTCCGGGTACTTGAGCGGCTTATCCTCGCCCTCGGTGACCGAGAGGATCGCCACCTTGTGCGCCTCGCCGAGGTCGAAGGCGGCCGGGCAGACGAGGTTGCCGACGTTCTCGATCAGCAGCAGGCTGTCCTCGGCGAGCGCCATGCGCGGCAGCGCGCGCGCGACCATGTCGGCGTCGAGATGGCAGCCCTTGCCGGTGTTGATCTGCAGCGCCGGCACGCCGGTGGCGCGGATGCGCTCGGCGTCGAACTCGGTCTGCTGGTCGCCCTCGATCACCGCCGCGGGCACGCGCCCGCCGAGCAGCTGCAGGGTGCGCACGAGCAGCGAGGTCTTGCCCGAGCCCGGGCTGGACACCAGGTTGAGCGCGAAGATGCCGCGCGCGGCCAGCCAGGCGCGGTTCTCCGCGGCGCGTGCGTCGTTCTTGCCGAGGATGTCGCGCTCGATCCTGAGCATCTGCGCCTGGCTGAGCCCGGGCGCGTGGGCGTGCGCCGGGCCGCTGCCGAAGTCGAGGTGGTGGCCGGGCGTGGCGTCGGGCGCGGGTGGCGGGGCCGGGGGCGGCGTCGCGGGC
>NZ_AMXF01000454.1 GCF_000310225.1 Thauera phenylacetica B4P | reverse complement strand
AGCGGCCTGCGCGCGGACGCCGGCGTCGACGCCCCCGCCCGCAGCGGCGACGCGGCCTGGCGCGCAGCCATCCTCAGCCGCAGCAGCCGCATGCAGGCGCTCCTCGACGAAGCCCGCCTGGTCGCCGCCTCCGACGCCAGCGTGCTGATCCGCGGCGACAGCGGCACCGGCAAGGAGCTGCTCGCGCGCGCGATCCACCTCGCCAGCCCGCGCGCCGCCGCACCCTTCGTCGCGATCAACTGCGGCGCCATCCCCGAGCCGCTGCTCGAATCCGAGCTCTTCGGCCACGTGCGCGGCGCCTTCACCGGCGCCACCAGCAGCCATCGCGGGCTGGTGCAGGCCGCCCACGGCGGCACGCTCTTCCTCGACGAGATCGGCGACATGCCGCTGGCGCTGCAGGTGAAGCTGCTGCGCGTGCTGCAGGAGCGCGCCGTGCGTCCGGTGGGCGCGACCCGCGCCGAGGCGGTCGACCTGCGCATCGTCTCCGCCACCCACCGCGACCTCGACGCGGCGCTGGCCGCGGGGCAGTTCCGCGAGGACCTCTACTACCGCATCGACGTGGTGAGCCTGCAGCTGCCGACTCTGGCCGAGCGCCGCGAGGACATCCCGCTGCTCGCCGAGCACTTCCTGCGCGGCCTCGCGCACAAGTACGCCAAGCGCCTCACCGGCTTCGCGCCCGACGCGCTGGAGGCGCTCGCCACCGCAGCGTGGCCGGGCAACGTGCGCCAGCTCCACAACGTGGTCGAGCAGGTGTGCGCGCTCGCCACCACGGCGCTGATCCCGCGCGCCCTGGTCGAGCGCGCCCTGCGCGTGCAGCCGGCCGAGCCGCTCGGCTACGCCGAGGCGAAGCGCCGCTTCGAGCGAAACTATCTGATACAGCTGCTGAAACTGACTGCGGGTAATGTTTCCGACGCTGCACGGCTGGCGGAGCGCAACCGCACCGAGTTCTACCGCCTGCTGCAGCGACACGGCCTGGCGCCCGAGCTCTTCCGCGGCGACGGACCCGATGTCGAACAATGAACAAGAACCTCGAAGGAGCCGGACATGATCAAACGCCAGACCATCGCCGCCATGCTAACCACCACCGCGATCGCCTTCTCGATCGCCACCCCTGCGCAGGCCGCCCGCCTGCTCGACACCGCGCAGTTCGACACCGTGGCCGCGTGCAGCGGAGACAAGCCCGCCACCACCACGCCGGGCGAGCGCAAGGACAAGCCCGCGCAGACCTGACCCCACGGCCGCCCGCGCCCTCGCAATCCCGGCCACGCCCGGGACACCGGTGCGCGCCGGCCGCCGCTCCTACGCAGGGCAGAAGCCGCCCTGTTCGCGCCTGCCGGCGCTCCTACATGGGGCGGAAGCCGCGGCGGCTCCTGTAGGAGCGCCGGCAGGCGC
>NZ_AMXF01000453.1 GCF_000310225.1 Thauera phenylacetica B4P | reverse complement strand
GAAAGCGTAATAGCTCACTAGTCGAGTCGTCCTGCGCGGAAGATGTAACGGGGCTCAAGCCATGAACCGAAGCTGCGGATGTGTCTTTGACACGTGGTAGGGGAGCGTTCCGTAAGCCTGCGAAGGTGTCTCGTAAGGGATGCTGGAGGTATCGGAAGTGCGAATGCTGACATGAGTAGCGATAAAGGGTGTGAAAAGCACCCTCGCCGTAAGCCCAAGGTTTCCTGCGCAACGTTCATCGGCGCAGGGTGAGTCGGCCCCTAAGGCGAGGCAGAAATGCGTAGTCGATGGGAAACAGGTCAATATTCCTGTACCGCTCTTAGATGCGATGGGGGGACGGAGAAGGTTAGCTCGGCCATCTGTTGGAATAGGTGGTTTAAGCGTGTAGTCGTGCCGCGTAGGCAAATCCGCGTGGCTAAGATGAGGCGTGATGACGAGGATCCTCGGATCCGAAGCGAGTGATACCCAGCTTCCAGGAAAAGCCTCTAAGCTTCAGTCTAAGAGTGACCGTACCGCAAACCGACACAGGTGGGCTGGTAGAGAATACCAAGGCGCTTGAGAGAACTCAGGAGAAGGAACTCGGCAAATTGATACCGTAACTTCGGGAGAAGGTATGCCCCTGGTACGTGAAGGCCCTCGCGGCCGGAGCGGAACGGGGTCGCAGAGAATCGGTGGCTGCGACTGTTTATTAAAAACACAGCACTCTGCAAACACGAAAGTGGACGTATAGGGTGTGACGCCTGCCCGGTGCCGGAAGGTTAAGTGATGGGGTGCAAGCTCTTGATCGAAGCCCCGGTAAACGGCGGCCGTAACTATAACGGTCCTAAGGTAGCGAAATTCCTTGTCGGGTAAGTTCCGACCTGCACGAATGGCGTAACGATGGCCACACTGTCTCCTCCTGAGACTCAGCGAAGTTGAAATGTTTGTGAAGATGCAATCTCCCCGCGGCTAGACGGAAAGACCCCATGAACCTTTACTGTAGCTTTGCATTGGACTTTGACGGGACTTGTGTAGGATAGGTGGGAGGCTATGAAACCGGGACGCCAGTTCCGGCGGAGCCACCCTTGAAATACCACCCTGGTGTCGTCGAGGTTCTAACCCAGGCCTGTGAATCCAGGTCGGGGACCGTGCATGGTGGGCAGTTTGACTGGGGCGGTCTCCTCCCAAAAGGTAACGGAGGAGTACGAAGGTCACCTAGGTACGGTCGGACATCGTACTGATAGTGCAATGGCAAAAGGTGGCTTGACTGCGAGACCCACAAGTCGAGCAGGTGCGAAAGCAGGTCATAGTGATCCGGTGGTTCTGTATGGAAGGGCCATCGCTCAACGGATAAAAGGTACTCTGGGGATAACAGGCTGATTCCGCCCAAGAGTTCACATCGACGGCGGAGTTTGGC
>NZ_AMXF01000452.1 GCF_000310225.1 Thauera phenylacetica B4P | reverse complement strand
CCCTGCGCCGGCAGCCTGGCGCCGAGCAGCGCTTCCAGCGTCGCGGCGGCGAGCGGGCCGTCCTCGGCGCTGAGCTGGGCGCGCTCGAGCAGGTTGCGCAGCTGGCGCACGTTGCCCGGCCAGGGCTGGGCGGCGAGCAGCGCGAGCGCGTCGTCGGCGAGCTCGAGCGGGCGCTGGCCCGAGCGTGCGGCGATGTCGTCGAGCAAGGCCTCGACCAGCGCGGGCAGATCCTCGCGCCGCTCGCGCAGGCTGGGCACGCGCAGGCTCAGTACATTGAGGCGGTAGAACAGGTCGGCACGGAAGCTGCCGTCGGCGACGCGCGCCTCCAGGTCCACATGGGTGGCGGCGATCACGCGCACGTCGAGCGGGCGCACCTGGTTCGAGCCCAGCGGCTCGACCTGCTGCTCCTGCAGCACGCGCAGCAGCTTCACCTGCAGGGGTAGCGGCAGGTCGCCGATCTCGTCGAGAAAGAGCGTGCCGCCGTTGGCGAGCTCGAACTTGCCGATGCGCGCCTTGCGATCTGCACCGGTGAAGGCGCCCGGCGCGGTGCCGAAGAGCTCGGCCTCGACCAGGTTGTCGGGTACCGCCGCCATGTTCACCGCGACGAAGGGCCCGTCGGCACGCGCCGACAGGTTGTGGATGCCCTGGGCGAGGAGTTCCTTGCCGGTGCCGGTCTCGCCGCGCAGCAACACCGTGGCGTCGAGCTGGGCGGCGCGGCGCGCCTGGCGCTTGATCTCGCCGGCGAGCGGGCTCGCGCCGATGAAGTTGGCGATCGTGTAGCGCGCGCGCCGGGCCTGCAGCAACGCACGCTCGGTCTCTGCGAGGCGCGCCTGCAGGCGGCCGAACTTCTCCATCAGCGGCTTGAGGTGGCGGGCGCGGTCGAAGAGCACGAAGCCGAGCGCACCGACCACGCAGCCGTCGTCGGCGCGCAGCGGGATGCGGGTGACGACGAAGTGCTCGTCGCCGAAGGGCATGAGGTCGAGCAGGCTGGGCTGGCCGCTGTCCACCACCTCGCGCAGGCGGCTCGCCGGCAGCACGTCCTCGATCTCGCGCCCGAGCGCGCTGCGGCCGTCGGCGAGGCCGATCTTGGCGGCGTACTTGTCGCTCATCCAGACGATGCGCGCCTCGCGGTTGACCGCCACCGTGCCCTCGCACTGCGCGTTGAGGTGGTCGAAGAGCAGCGGCATCGCCACCGAGCGGAAATGCTCTGGCGAGATGCCGACCCTGAGGCCGTTGTCGTCGAGATCGGCGGCGGAGAGACCCATGGAGATCCACGCGGGAAAGAGGGTGCCGATGATTATGGGACCGGCGCTGCCAGCCGGGCAACGCCGCCACCCGCGCCGCAGTGCGGCCCGCGGCGGTCATCGCGCGAGCGCATCGGCGGCGCGCCGGACGCGCC
>NZ_AMXF01000451.1 GCF_000310225.1 Thauera phenylacetica B4P | reverse complement strand
GGCGCGGCGCGCATCGTCGAGGAGCGGCAGCGCGAGCGCCGCCGCCGCCGCGGGCACGCGGCCAACCAGGCCCGGCACGGGCTGCAGGATGTCGGCGAGCGTGCTGCGGCCGTCCAGCAGCTGCAGCAGGTCCGCGCCCTCGCCCACGCCGAGCGCACCACACAGCGTGGCGTCGCCCTCGGCCTCGTCCAGCACCAGCACGCGCTCGCTACGCCCGGCGATGCGGTGGGCGGCGAGCGCGGCGTTGTCGGCGGCGCGGCGGCCGCCTGCGTACAGCGCCACCACCTGGGGCGGCGCGCGGCGGAACAGCCTGCGCAGGCCGGCCGCCTGGTCCTCGCGTCCGTCGAGCATGCTCAGGCCCCTCCTGCCGCGAGCAGCATGCCGGCCTCGTCGCCCTGCAGGTGCCAGGGCGACGCGCTGCCGTGCTCGCGCAGCGCGCGGTGCAGCAGGTAGGCGCGGTTGGGCAGGTGCAGGTCCTCGGGCACGCGCTGGCCGTTGGTAAGGTAGCGGATGTCGAGCTCGTGGCGCACCGCGACGTCGAGCGCGGGCGCGAGCGAGGCGGCCTCGTCCACCTTGGTGAAGATGCAGCCGGCGAGGTCGTCGCCGGCGTAGGCGCGCACCACGTCGTCCAGGGTGTCGCCGCGCGCGGTGGCGCTGAGCAGCAGCAGCCGGCGCACGTCGCCGGCACCGGAGAGCATGGCCGCCTGCTCGGCCACCATGCGGTCGCGCTGGCTCATGCCCATGGTGTCGATCAGCACCATGTGCTTGTTGCGCAGGCCGGCCAGGGTCTGGCGCAGGTCGGCCGCGTCGCGCACCGAGAACACCGGCACGCCGAGGATGCGGCCGTAGATGCGCAGCTGCTCCTGGGCGCCGATGCGGTAGCCGTCGGTGGTGATCAGCGCCAGCCGGCCGGCGCCGTGGCGGACCACGCAACGCGCGGCGAGCTTGGCGGTGGTGGTGGTCTTGCCGACCCCGGTGGGGCCGACCAGCGCATACACGCCGCCGCGGTCGAGCAGGTCCTCGTCCGAGGCGCAGGCCCGCATCAGGCGGTCGAGCGCGGCACCCACCGCCTCGCGCGCCTCGATGCGGTCGGCGTCCTCGAGCACGGCCTCGACCAGCTTGCGCGCGATCGCCGCGGAGAAGCCGGCCTCGAGCAGCTCGCCGAGCATGGCCGCGCGCGCCGGCGCCTGGCGGCGCGTCTCGCCCCAGGCGAAGCCGGCGAGCTGGCGCTCGATCATGCCGCGGATGCCGGTGAGCTCCGCCATCAGGCGGGCGTTGGTCTCCTGCAGCTCGCGCACGCGCGTGCTGCCGAATTCGTCGGTCTCGGGACGGGCGGCGCGGCCGGAGAACACCGCCGGGCCGCTCGCGGGCGGCCGCGGAGCCGAGGCCTGGGCGGCGGCCGC
>NZ_AMXF01000450.1 GCF_000310225.1 Thauera phenylacetica B4P | reverse complement strand
AGGACGCGCCCCCCGCGCCCGTGCCGTCGCGCCCGGCCACCCCGCCCGCCGCGGTGCCCGCGCCGCAGCCCGCCGCGGCGAGGAACGCGCGATGAACGACAACCGCTTCAACCCGCTCGCGCTCGTCCTCGGCTTCCTGCGCCCGCTCGATCCGGTGCTGACGCTGGTGCTCGCCACCCTGCTCGGCTACGCCCACGTGCTCATGCAGAGCGCCTCGCCCGAGCGCCTCGACTCGCAGATCACCCACATCGGCATCGCGCTCGCCGGGATGTGGGTGCTGGCCTGGCTCAAGCCGCAGCGCCTGCTGTCGATGGCGGTGCCGCTCTACCTCCTCGGCGTGGTGCTGCTGGTGGCGGTGGAACTGTTCGGCGAGGTCTCCAAGGGCGCGCAGCGCTGGCTCGACCTCGGCGTGGCGCGCATCCAGCCCTCGGAGCTGATGAAGATCGCGATGCCGCTGATGCTGGCCTGGTTCTTCCAGATGCGCGAAGGCCATACCCGCTTCATCGACTTCATCCTCGCCGGCGCCATGCTGCTGGTGCCGGTCGGCCTGATCGTGATCCAGCCCGACCTCGGCACCAGCCTGCTGATCGCCGCCTCGGGGCTGTACGTGATCTACTTCGCCGGGCTGTCGTGGAAGCTGCTGATCCCGCTGGTGGTGGCGCTGGTGATCGGGCTGGGCTCGATCGTCGCCTTCGGCGACACCCTGTGCCAGCCCGAGGTCGACTGGCAGGTGCTGCGCGAATACCAGAAGCAGCGCGTGTGCACCCTGCTCGATCCCACCCGCGACCCGCTCGGCAAGGGCTTCCACATCATCCAGTCCACCATCGCGATCGGCTCCGGCGGGCTCACCGGCAAGGGCTGGATGGACGGCACCCAGACCCACCTCGCCTTCCTGCCCGAACGCCACACCGACTTCATCTTCGCCGTGCTCGCCGAGGAGTTCGGCCTCGTCGGCGCGCTGGTGCTGCTCGCGGTCTACGTGCTGCTGCTGCTGCGCGGCTTCCACATCGCCGCCAACGCGCCCACCCACGCCTCGCGCCTGCTCGCCGGGGCGATCACCATGATCTTCTTCACCTATGCCTTCGTGAACATGGGTATGGTGAGCGGCATCCTGCCGGTGGTGGGGGTGCCATTGCCCTTCATCAGCTATGGCGGAACCGCGCTCGTCACGCTCTGCCTGGGCATCGGCATCCTCATGAGCATCCAGCGCAGCCGCTTCGCGGACAAGACCTGAGAAGGCCCCGAACGACGATGATTCCAGCCCCTCCCATGTCTCCCGCCGCAGTCCCGCATCGCGCCCGTGGCATCCGGGCGTGCAGCGCGCTGGCCGTGCTCGGCCTCGCCTGCGCCGCCGCCTTGCTGACGGCCTGCGGCTCCGCGCCCAGGCGCGACGGGCCGGTCGCCGAG
>NZ_AMXF01000449.1 GCF_000310225.1 Thauera phenylacetica B4P | reverse complement strand
CGCGGCAGGCGTCGGCGCGGTCGCGCAGCGCGGCCAGCTCGTCGCCTTCGAGCAGGCTGCGGCCGGCGCCGTCCAGCCATTCGAGGAAGGCCGCGAGCGTGGCATCGGCGGCGCGGGTCTCGTCGCTGTCCGTCACCGCGAGCGCGCCGTCGGCAAGCACCGGGCCGGAGGTACGCGCCAGCAGGCGGTGCAGGTAGAGCGGCCCGCCCGCCTTCGGCCCGGTGCCCGACAGGCCCTCGCCGCCGAAGGGCTGCACGCCGACCACCGCGCCGATGATGTTGCGGTTCACATACAGGTTGCCGACGTGGGCACGCGCGGCGACGCGCTCGACGGTCTCGTCGATGCGGGTATGCACCCCCATGGTGAGGCCGTAGCCGCTGGCGTTGATGGCGTCGATCAGGCCGTCGAGCTCGGACGCACGGTAGCGCAGTACGTGCAGGATGGGGCCGAACTGCTCGCGGCCGAGCTCTGCGAGCGCGCCGATCTCGATGATCGTCGGGGCCACGAAGGTGCCGTGCGCGCACTCGGCGGGCAGCGGCAGGCGGGTGACGCGCGCGCCACTGGCCTGCATCGCGGCGACGTGGGCCTCCAGCCCGGCGCGCGCCTCGGAGTCGATGACCGGGCCGATGTCTACGCGCACGTCGGCCGGGTTGCCCAGGCGCAGTTCGGCGAGCGCGCCCTGCAGCATGTGCAGCACGCCGTCGGCGATGTCCTGCTGCAGGCACAGCACGCGCAGCGCCGAGCAGCGCTGGCCGGCGGAGTCGAAGGCGGAGGCGAGCACGTCGGTCACCACCTGCTCGGGCAGGGCGGTGGAATCCACGATCATCGCGTTCTGGCCGCCGGTCTCGGCGATCAGCGGCACGTTGCCGCCGCGTGCGGCGAGCCTGCGGTTGATCAGCGCGGCGACCTCGGTGGAGCCGGTGAACATCACCCCGCGCACGCGCGCATCGGCCACCAGCGCGGCGCCGACGGTCTCGCCGCGGCCGGGCAGCAGCTGCAGCGCGGCGGCCGGGATGCCGGCCCGGTGCAGCAGGCGCACCGCATGGGCGGCGATCAGCGGGGTCTGCTCGGCCGGCTTGGCGAGCACCGGGTTGCCGGCGGCGAGCGCGGCCGCGACCTGGCCGCTGAAGATGGCGAGCGGGAAGTTCCACGGGCTGATGCACAGCACCGGGCCGAGCGGCACGTGGCTGGCGGCATCGAAGCCACGCGCCTGCTGGGCGTAGTAGCGCAGGAAGTCGACCGCCTCGCGCAGCTCGGCCACCGCGTTGGCCCACGACTTTCCGGCCTCGCGCACGGCGAGCGCGAGCAGGGTGTCGGCCTCGCGCTCGAACAGCGCCGCGGCGCGCTCCAGGCAATCGCTGCGCTGCGCGGCCGGGGTGGCGGCCCAGTCGGCCGCGGCCGCGCTGGCGGCGGCGAGCGC
>NZ_AMXF01000448.1 GCF_000310225.1 Thauera phenylacetica B4P | reverse complement strand
GCAGCGCGCGCGGGGCGTGGCCGAGGCCGGGCAGGTCGGCGCGCTCGGCGCCCAGCTCGCGGCGCACGAGCGGGGTGTCGATCCACACCGGGACGTTGTTCTGCAAGGCGATCATCGCCAGCGCCAGCACGTTCGAGGACAGCGCGCGCGCCCCATCCCCCGCGAAGATCGTCGCCGCGGCGCGGCCGCGGCGCGCGTCGAGCGCGTCGGCGGCGCCGTCGTCGTTCCACGGCACCAGCACCACGGCGGTGGCCTCGACGATGTCGGCGTCCTCCACCGTGCGCGGGCCGGTGATCGTGGTGGGGTAGGCGCCGACCGGGTTGTCGGTGAACTCCACCGGACGCAGCGCGAGCACGAACAGGCCCGTGCGGTTGCGCAGCGGCGGCTGCGCGATGCGGCCGAGGCCGAAGCGGGCGGAGAGCTGCTCGGCATGGGGGATGTCGCCCAGGCGCACGCTCGCCGCGCGCGGCAGCACCACCAGCTCGCCCGCGGGGGTGACGCCGTGGCCGGCGGCGATCTCGATGCGGTCGCCCTCGCCGCGGCTGACCTCCAGGCCGCCGGCCACGCCGCTGCCGGCGGCGCGGCCGAGGTCGGCCTCGCGTGCGAGGATGTATTGCTGGTCGCGGATCAGGTCGCGCGCGGCGAGGAAGCGGCCGTCGAAGTAGCGCGGACGTTCTCGCCGCGGGTCCTCGATCAGCACGCCGGCGGCGCGCAGCGCGGCCACTTCGGCTGCGGCGAGCGTGGGGCGGGCGGTTGCGGTCCTCAGGTCCATGGTGAATCCTCCGGCACGCCCGGGGGCGCGCGCATCGGCAGGCGGGTCGGCTGCCGGGTTGTCATCGTTCTCTCGCTCCCTCGCCGCCTCACAGGCCCGCGCCCAGGGCGCCGGCCAAGAGGCCCAGGTGCGGCAGGATGCGTCGCCCCCAGTTGTCCACGATCACCGCGCCGGTGCGCTCGGGTGGATTGCCGGCGCCCACGGCGACGAACACGCGGGCGAGGAAGATCGCGGTGGGGTCGAGGCCGGGCGGGTGGCCGGGCGGGCGCGGCAGGTCGCCGTTGGCGTCGAGCTGGCCGGCGAGGCTGGGCCAGGCGTCGAGCACCGCGTCCTGCAGGGCGTCGCGCCGCGCGGCGGGGTCGAGGGCCGAGAGATCGGGATCGCGCAGCGGCAGGCCGTCGAAGTCGTCGTCGAGGCCGTCGCCGCGCAGCACCAGGTGCAGCTCCCAGCCATCGCGCAGGCGGGCGGTCTCGACCGCGTCGAGGGCGTCGAAGGGGCCACTGGCAAACGCGGGGGTGAGCGCCTGGCGGCAGGTCACGAAGCGGATGAAGGCGTCCGCGATCACCGCCCGAGCGGGGAGTGGCTCGGCGCCGGCGCGCAGGCGCGCGCTGGCGAAGCGGGCGGGGTCGTCGAGCGCGGCGCGGCGCAGGTCGTCGCCGCC
>NZ_AMXF01000447.1 GCF_000310225.1 Thauera phenylacetica B4P | reverse complement strand
CCCGAGGACTCGCCACCGGGCGGCACCGACCCGCAGGGCGCCGCCGGCCGCGGCGGCGCATCCCCGCGCACACAGCGCCGCTGCGGTCGTGCCATGCGCGGGCATGCCCGCTCCCAAGGCCGAACATGCGTCCTGCGCACCGGCTCAGCCCGCCACTGCGGCGAGCGCCCTCGGCTTGTCGTCGACCGCGCGCAGCTCCTTGCCCGCGGTGCTCAGCGACTGTACATCGCCGGACAGCTCGCCCCCCTCCTCGATCAGGATCTTGCCGTAGCGGATCTTGCCGCTCACCCGACCACCGGCGTGGATCAGCAGCTGCTTGCGGGCGGTGAGCTCGCCCTCGAAGTGACCGTGGATCTCGGCGATGTCGATGCCGACCGTGCCCTTGAAGGCGCCCTTCTCCGCGATGCGCAGCACACGGCTGTCCATCGTCGCCTCGACCCGGCCCTCCACGACCAGGGTGTCGCAGTCGAGGATCTCTGCGCCCTTGAGCTTCACCTCGGGACCGACGATCAGCCGGCTCTCGCCCGCGACACCAGCGGCCGCGGGCGCATCCCCGCGCTCCACCGCCGGCGCCTCGCGCCCAGCGGCCGAGGTGCCGGCTTCGGCGGGCTGCGCGGGGGAGGCCGCGGCGACGTTCGTGCCTGCGGTGCGCTGGACGGTACGCGGTGCCGACGCCTCGCCGGCGCCATGGAACAGATTGGGCTTGTTGAACATTGTCTCTCCTGGAATCGGGCGCAGCTCCGGCGCTGCGCTCCACACCCTCGAGAGCAATCCCCATGCCAGCATGGTTTTTCCCCTTGCCGGCCAGGCACTTGGCGCAAGGCGCGCGCGCGTGCCGGCGCGGACTGGGGCGGGAACTGTCGCCCGTGCCCGACACCGCGTCCGGCCGGCGCACTCAAGCGACTGAATACAAACATTTTTGCGCTGTCGCCCGGCGGCGACGCCCATGCCCGCCATTTACTTCGCCTTGCATTTGCATGGCTGCGCCCCGGCCCGCCCTGACCTAGACTCGTCGTCCCCATCGCGGCGCGCCGCTGCGGTGCGCAAACCGATCCCCGCATGCATCGCCTCTCCTTTCGCGCCATCCTGCTCGCGAGCTTCCTGCTGATCACCGCCAGCCTGGCCGTCGCCGTCGCAGGCGCCTGGCGCGGCATGGAGGCGGTCGTGCTCGCGATCCAGGAGGACAAGCAGCGCGCGCTCGCCCTGAGCACCTCTGCGCGCGCGCTCCGCGAGCGCAGCGCGGAGCTCGAGCGCAGCGCTCGCCAGTACCAGGTGCTGGGCGACCCGGCGCTCGCCCGGCGCTTCGAAGCCACTCTCGCCGAGGCACGGCCCGGGCTCGCGCTGGTGGAGGCGGTCAGCCCCACGATGGCCGCAGAGGGCGCGGCGTGGCGTGCCGCCGCGAGCCGCGTCGCGACCTGGCTGGCGAGCCTAGATC
>NZ_AMXF01000446.1 GCF_000310225.1 Thauera phenylacetica B4P | reverse complement strand
CGCTCGCGCGCGTCGCGGGCCTGTCCGGCCAGCACCGCCTCCACCGGCATCGCGCCGAGGAGCGAGGCCGCGCCGCCGGCGTGGTCGGAGTCCGCATGCGAGAGCACCAGCCGGTCCAGCCTGCGCACGCCGGCCGCGCGCAGCCACGGCAGGATCACGCGCTCGGCGGCATCGGTCGCGCTGCCGAAGGGCGGCCCGCTGTCGTAGAGCAGGTCGTGCGCGCGCGTCTGCACATGCACCGCCAGGCCCTGGCCGACGTCCAGCACCCAGGCGCGGAAGCCGCCCTCCTGCGGCCGCGGCGGCTGCCAGAACAGCAGCCCGGCGAGCAGCGCAGGCGCCACCAGCCGGCCCGGGCTTGCGCGGGGCAGGAGCAACATCGCCACCGCCGCGAGCGCGCCGCCGAACAGCCAGGGCGGCGGTACCGCGCGCTCCACCACCGCCATCTCGAGCGCTGCGAGCGGCGCCAGGAACTCCATCATCCACCCCGCGGCGAAGTCGGCCGGCACCAGCAGCAAGGGGGTCGGCCAGGGGATCGCGAGCAGCACCAGCGGCGTCACGACGAAGCTCACCAGCGGGATCGCGATCAGGTTGGCGAGCGGCGACAGCAGCGGGACCGACTGGAACTGCGCGAGCAGCAGCGGCACCAGCGCGAAGCTGATCGCGAGCTGCACCCGCAGCGCGCCGCGCCAGCCCGCAGGCGCCGCCACCCGCCCGCCGAGCACCGCGAGGATCACCGCCACCGCGCCGAAGGAGAGCCAGAAGCCGGCGGACAGGACCGCCCACGGGTCCACCGCGAGCACCACCAGCAACGCCACCGCGAGCACCCGCGAAGGCGCGATGCGGCGCCCGACGAACAGCGCGAGCGCGCCCACCAGCAGCATCAGCCAGGCGCGCAGCACCGGCACCCCCATGCCGGCGAGGAGCGCGTAGACGGTGGCGCCGGCCAGCCCCGCGAGCGCCCCCGCGCGCTGCACCGGCATACGCAGCACCAGCGCCGGCAGCCGGCGCCAGACCATTCCGGCGAGCCCGCCGCAGAACATCGCCACCAGCGCGACATGAAGACCCGAGATCGACACCAGGTGGGCGACACCGGTGCGGCGGAAGATCTCCCATCCGGCGGCGTCGATGCCTTGCTGGTCGCCCACCGCGAGCGCGACGAGCAGGCCACGTTGTCCACCCTCGGGCAGGGCCGCGAGCATGCGCTCTCGCACCGTGCCGCGCAGGCGATGGACGTGCTGCATCAGGGTGGCGGGACGCTCGTCCAGGAGCCGGCCCGACCCGCGCACGCTGCCGGTGGCACGCACCCCGCGCTCGAGCAGCCAGGCCTCGTAGTCGAAGCCGGAGGGGTTGGCGAGGCCGTGCGGCCGCCCCAGGCGCACGGCCAGCGCCCAGCGCTCGCCCGGGCGGGGCATGGGCAGCATCGGCGGCGCCCCGGGGTCGCCGTC
>NZ_AMXF01000445.1 GCF_000310225.1 Thauera phenylacetica B4P | reverse complement strand
CGTGCGCGGCCACGGCGCCGGCATGGAGCCGGCGGCAGGCGCGGTGCTGCGCGACGGCGCCTGGGAGTGGCACCCGCGCACCCGCCACGCCGTGCTGCGCCTCACGCGCTCGGCCTATACCGCCGACTATGAGTGGTGCGCGGACGGCGAGCCCTGCAAGTCCTTGTCCGCGCTGATCGCCTCCGATGGCGGCGTCACCGAGCTGCGCGCCTGCCCGATTGGCGACACCGCGCCCTGAGCCGCCCCCGCGGCGATCCTCAGGCGATCCCCGCGGCGCCCAGCAGCGCGCCGACCAGGATCATCCAGATCGGCGCCAGCTTCGTCCGCAGCGTCACCAGCGCGGTCAGCGCGATCAGCACCAGCGCGCCGTTGCGGTGCGCCGGGTCGCCGAGGAAGGGCAGGGTGAGCAGCCAGCCGGTGGCGAACACCAGGCCCACGGTGACGGGCGCGAGCCCGGCGGTGAACGCGCGCACCAGCGCCGTGTCGCGCCGGCTCGAGCCCCAGCGGCTCACCCCCAGCGAGAGCAGCGTCGAGGGCAGCAGGATGCCCACCAGCGCCGCCGCCGCGCCGGGCAGGCCGGCGGCCTGGAAGCCGAGCACCGGCACGAACAGCACGTTGGGTCCGGGCGCCGCCTGGGCGAGCGCGATCGCGGTGGTGAAGTCGGCCTCGCCGATCCAGCCGCGCTCGACCACGAAGTAGCGCTGCATCTCGGGCGCGGTCGACATCGCGCCGCCGATCGACAGCAGCGACAGGGTCAGGAAGTGCAGGAAGAGCGCGAGCAGGTCGCCCGCCGGCAGCGTGTTCATCGTCCCTCCTCCCCATGCGCGGCGCGCGCGTCGAGCACCGCCACCCGCCAGCGCGCCAGGCCCCAGCCGAGCAGGCCGAGGCCGATCACGATCCACGCCAGCGGCAGGCGGAACACCGCGATCGCCACCAGTGCGGCGAGGCCGAGCAAGGCGCACAGCCAGGGGCCGAGCAGGTTGCCGCGCAGGGTGCCGAGCATCTTGACCGCCATCGCCAGGATCAGCCCGGCCGCCACCGCGCCCATGCCGCGCAGCGCGCCGGCGACCGCGGGGAACTCCGCCAGTCGCTCGTAGCTCGCGGCGAGCGCGATCACGATCAGGAAGGGGGCGAGCAGCATGCCGCCGATCGCGGCGAGCGCGCCACGCCAGCCGAAGTAGCGGTCGCCGATCATCAGCGACAGGTTGACCACGTTGGGCCCGGGCAGCATCTGCGCGATCGAGTACAGCTCGATGAACTCGGCGCGGCTCAGCCAGCCGCGGCGGTCGACCAGCTCGCGCTGGGCGACCGCGAGCACGCCGCCGAAGCCTTGCAGCGCGAGTACGCTGAAGGCGATGAAGAGCGCGAGCGGCGAGGCGGGGCGTGCGAGCGCGCCGGCTTCGGGTCCGGCTGCGGGCCCGGCGTCGCGGGGGGGCGGGTTCATGGGGTCTCCGGGTGGTGGCCCGCTGCCGGTGCCGCGCCG
>NZ_AMXF01000444.1 GCF_000310225.1 Thauera phenylacetica B4P | reverse complement strand
GCGGGCGAGCCAGCCCGGGCGCTCGGCGGCGGTGCGGGCCTGCTGGCCGAGGTCGATGACCTCGACCGGATGCAGGCCGCGCTCGCGCAGCGCGCTGCGCGCGGCGCGGCCGGAGTCGGCCTCGATCACGCCGGTGCTCGGCGTGCCCTGGAGGTCGAAGGCGCGGTAGCGGAAGGCGCTCATCGCGGCGGGCTCAGGCGCGGATCACGCGCTGCAGCTCGGCGGCGCTGGTCAGCCCGCTGGCGACGTGGCGCAGGCCGTCCTCGTGCAGGCTGCGCATGCCGGCGGCGCGCGCATGGGCGCGCAGGCGGTCCTCGTCGGCGCCGTCGTGGATCAGCCGGCGCATGGCCTCGTCGACCACCAGCAGCTCGTAGATGCCGGCGCGTCCGCGGTAGCCGCTGTGGCCGCAGTGCCCGCACTGGCCGGCTTCCCAGCCCTGCACGCTGGCGGCGGGCTGGCGGCAGTCGGGGCAGAGCTTGCGCACCAGGCGCTGGGCGAGCACGCCGCGCAGGGTGGAGGCGAGCAGGAAGGGCTCGATGCCCATGTCCACCAGGCGGGTGAGCGCGGCGGCGCTGTCGTTGGTGTGCAGGGTGGCGAGCACGAGGTGGCCGGTGAGGCTGGCCTGGATGGCGATCTGCGCGGTCTCGAGGTCGCGGATCTCGCCGATCATGATCACGTCCGGGTCCTGGCGCAGGATCGCGCGCAGCGCGCGCGCGAAGTCGAGCTCGATGCGCGGATTGACCGCGATCTGGCCGACGCCGGGCAGGTCGAACTCGACCGGGTCCTCGACCGTGACGATGTTGAGCCGGGCGGCGTCCAGGCTCTGCAGCGCCGCGTACAGCGTGGTCGTCTTGCCCGAGCCGGTGGGGCCGGTGACGAGCAGAATGCCATGCGGCTGGCCGAGCAGTTCGGTGAAGGCGGCGCCGGTCGCGGGCGCCATGCCGAGGCCGTCGAGCCCGATCTGCCCGGCCTGCTTGTCGAGCAGGCGCAGCACCAGGCGCTCGCCGTGGGTGGTAGGCACGGTGGACACGCGCACATCGACCGCGCGTCCGGCCAGGCGCAGGGTGATGCGGCCGTCCTGGGGGAGGCGTTTCTCGGCGATGTCGAGCTGCGCCATGATCTTGATGCGCGAGGCCATCGCCGCGTGCAGGCCGCGGCGCGGGCGGGCGATGTCGCGCAGCACGCCGTCGCGGCGCAGGCGCACCACCGACTCGCGCTCGTAGGGCTCGATGTGCACGTCCGAGGCGCCGTCGCGCACCGCCTGGGTCAGCAAGGCGTTGATCAGGCGGATGATCGGCGCGTCGTCCTGGGTGTCGAGGAGGTCCTCGACCGCGGGCAGCTCGGTCATCAGGCGGTCGAGGTCGACCTCCTGGCCGACGTCGGCCACCACCTCGGCGGCGCTGCCGCCGGCGCCGCCGTAGGTCTCGGCGAGGCGGGCGTCGAAGAGCGCGCGCGGCACGCGCTGCAGGCGCAGCGGCAGGCCGAC
>NZ_AMXF01000443.1 GCF_000310225.1 Thauera phenylacetica B4P | reverse complement strand
TGGGGCCCGCGCAGGCCCAGCCCGGCGAGGCCGGCGGCGATGCGGGGCGCGTCGAGGGCGAGGGCGGCGAGGGCGACCTCGACCAGCGCCTCGCGCTCGGCCTTGCCCAGGCGTGCGACGAGACTCCAGTCGAGCACGGCCACGCGGCCGTCGGGGGCGAGCAGCAGGTTGCCGCCGTGCAGGTCGCCGTGGAAGGGCGCGTCCTCGCTGCGCGACCAGAAGGGGCGCGCGAGCAGGCCGCCGACGAGGGCGCGGCCGAGGCGGCGGGACTCGCGCGCCGACAGCGCGGCGTCGCTGAGCTTGGGGCCGTCGATGCGCTCCATCGCGGTCAGCGCGGGCGTGCACCAGGGCAGCAGCGCGGGGACGAAGACGTCGGCGTCGTCGGCGAGCAGCGCCGCGGCGGCGCGCAGGTTGGCCTGTTCGCGGTCGAGGCGGATCTCCTGCACGAGCAGGCGGCCGGCCGTGGTGAGGTGGTTGCGGTAATCGATGGCGGGCAGGCCGAGCTCCGCGCCCCGGCCCTCGAGGAAGTCGCCGAGCGCGGGCAGGATGGCGAGCTCTTCGCCCAGCCGGTCGGCGATGCCGGGCTTGAGCACCTTGAACACGCCCTCGTGGCTGCGCCCGCCCTGCCACCACGAGAAGGGCAGCACCACCGCGACGCTGCCCTCGGCGAGTGCGCGGTCGGCGAGGTGCAGGCCGTGGTCGGCCCCGAGCTCGGCGTGGATGCGGGCGTGCAGGGCGTCGCCGTGCGTGCTCGCGGGCAGGGATTCGAGCGCCTGCAGGTGGCGGCGCAGCCCGGCGTCGAGGCCGGGCTGGCGCGCGACCACCTGGCCGAGCTTGTGCAGCGTGGGGCAGTGCGCGAGCAGGGCGGTGGCGCGTGCGGCCGCAGAGGTGCTCTCGGCGAGCACGAGCTGCTCGGCGACGATCGCGCCGAGGCGGGCTTGCGGCAGGCGCCCGAGGAAGAAGGCCATGCCTTCGGCCAGCAGCGGCCGCCAGGCGGCGAGGGACTCGGGCAGCAGGGCGTCGAGGCCGAGCGATTCGAACAGTTCGGTGCCGAGGTCGGGATCCATGGGCGGGGAGCTTCCGGAGATGCCGGGGTCAGCGCTTGCGGGCGGCAGCCTTGCGCTTCGGGGATTTCTTCTTGCCGCCCTTGGCCTTCCGGTCGCCCTTGCCGGCGCTGCGTCGAAGCGAAGGCAGCGCGTCGAGCAGCGCGACCGTGTCGGCATGGCCGAGGGCCGCGAGCGCGGCGAGGCCGGCGCGCACCAGCTCGGACTTGCGTGCCGGCCGGCCGATGGCTTTCATGTCGCTGCGCAGGGCATCGAGGCGGTGCACGTCGCTGGCAGCGAGCGTGAAGGATTCGCGCTGGCGCTTCTCCGCCTTGGGCTTGGAGGGCTTCGCGGCCTGGGCGGCGGTCCCGGGGCGCGGGCGGGGCTCCGCAGGGATGGAGGAGGCTGCCGCGGCGGGGGGCGCAGCGGGCGCGGAAGCGCCTGCAGTCGCGACGCGCGCGATGC
>NZ_AMXF01000442.1 GCF_000310225.1 Thauera phenylacetica B4P | reverse complement strand
AACACCGCGTCGGCGAGGCCGGCGGGCAGCTCGGCGCAGGGCGTGGCGGCCTCGACCGGCATGAGCTGGCCTATGCTCGGCTCGCCGAGCGCGACGAGCTGGTGGGCGACGCCATGGCCGTGGCGCACGTGGCCGTTGCCCATGATGCCCACGACGAGCGGCAGGCTGCCGTCCGCCGCCGCGTGACGCGCGCGGCCGGCGACCAGCGCCTCGGCCATCGCGCGGTCCCAGGCGAGCTGGGATTCGACGAAGTTGCGGAAGGCGGCGTCGCTGCGCGCCGGCCTGGCCTTGTCCTTGCCGTGCATGCGCATGTGGGCGTGCTGGCTGTGGATCTCGAACAGGAAGTCCTCGTAGGCCGGCAAGGCCGCGGCCGGCCGCCCGACGCCCTCGCGCTCGCCCTCGGGCACGCCGTCCCAGCCCTTGTCGGCGATCCGCCGGGTGAGCTCGGCGTCGATGTTGAGCGCGAGCATCGGGATGCGGTTCAGGCGCGCGAAGTGGAAGAGCGGCAGGTAGAGCTCCGCCGGCATGCTCCACACCTTGCCCCACTCCGCCTGCTGCAGGAACTCCGCCTCGGTCAGCTCGCCCGCCACCCAGCGGTCGAGCACCGGCTGCACCCGGCGCGGGAACATCTCGAAGCCGATCACCATCGTGGGGCGCAGCGTGTGCAGCGTGGCGAGCGTCTGCAGCTGCCAGCGGTGGTGGTCCATGTCGTCGTGCTGCTCGCCGAGCAGCACGACCGCGCGCCCGGCCATCGCGGCCAGCAGCCCGTCCGCGTCCACCCGCTGCGGCGTCGCGGCGTCAGTGCGCGCCCAGCTCGCCGGGGCGAGGCAGGCAGGGGCGGCCGCCGCGGAGGGGGGCTGGGCCGGGTTCGCCAGCGCTGGAGCGGTGCACAGGAAAGCGCTCGAGAGCGCGAGCGCGCTCAGCCAGGAGGAAGAGGACATGATCGTGGACCCGGGGAACGTGACAAGCGGTAGAGCCCGCGCATGCACACGAGTTCCGCGCCCCCCGGGCGCGCTGCTCAGGGGCGGAAATGGTCGACGCGGTCGGTGATCAGCCCGTCCAGGCCAAGCGCGCGTAGGCGCTGCGCCTCGGCGTCGTCGTTCACGGTGTACGCCAGGCGGCGCAGCCCGGCCGCGCTGGCCTGCGCCGCGGTCTCCGGGGTCCACTCCGCGCACTCGGCGATCACCGCGACGCAGCCCAGCGCTCGCGCCTCATCCAGCCAACCCGCGCAGAAGGTCTCCAGCAGGAGCCCGCGCGGCAGGGCCGGCGCGACCGCGGCCGCGGCGGCAAGCGCGGCGGTGGAAAAGGAGCTCGCCAGCGGCGGCGTGGCGAAGGACTCCGCGGCGAGGAGCTGGGCCACACGGCGCCCGGTACGGACCTCGTCGCCGGGTGCGGGCTTGATCTCGACGTTGAGCATGCAGCCGCGCCCGCGGCAGAAGGCCAGCACCTGCGCGAGCGTGGGCAGGCGCTCGCCGGCGTGGCGCGGGCCGTGCCAGGCGCCCGCGTCCAGCCGCGCG
>NZ_AMXF01000441.1 GCF_000310225.1 Thauera phenylacetica B4P | reverse complement strand
CCCCCCGCCGATAAAGGTATTCGCGCCTGCCGGCGCTCCTGCATGAGCTTCCGGAAGCGGCGCGGTTTCTGTAGGAGCGCCGGCAGGCGCGAACGCGGCGCTCGGGGCCTGCCCGCGCCTCGCCTCCCCTTCGCCCGTGTTCGCGGCTTCCGCCGCTCCTACATGCGCTGCACGCGCGGTGGCCTCTGTAGGAGCGCCGGCAGGCGCGAACACAACGGTCGGAGCTTCCTCCCGCCCGGCGAGCCGGTCGAGCAGCGTGGCGAACTCCAGCCAGCCCGCGCGCGCCGCCTCCGGCACCGGCTGATCGGCGAGCAGCGCGCAACCCGGCGGCGCCGCGCACACGTTTTCGAGCACGCGCCCGGCGGTCTTCGGGCCGATGCCGGCGAGGAGCTGGATGGCGCGGAAGCCGGCGATGCGGTCGCGCGGGTTCTCGGCCCAGCGCAGCAGCGCGAGCACGTCCTTGACGTGGGCGGCCTCGAGGAACTTGAGCCCGCCGTACTTCACGAAGGGAATATTGCGCCGGGTCAGCTCCAGCTCCAGGCGCGCGCTGTGCGCCGAGGCGCGGAACAGCACCGCCTGCTGCTTGAGCTTGAGCCCTTCCTCGCGGCGCGCCAGCACGCTGTCGACCACGAAGTCCGCCTGCGCAGCCTCGTCCTTCACGGTCACCAAACGCGGGCGCTGCGCCGAGGCGCGCTCGCTCCACAGGTTCTTGGCGAAGCGCTCGGCGGCGAGCGCGATCACCGCGTTGGCGGCGTCGAGGATGGGCTGGGTGGAGCGGTAGTTGCGCTCCAGCGTCACCACCCGCGCCGGCGGCGCGAAGGCCGCCGGGAAGTCGAGGATGTTGCGCACCGTGGCGCCGCGGAAGGCGTAGATCGACTGCGCGTCGTCGCCGACCACGGTCAGGCCGCGGCCGTCGGGCTTCATCGCGAGCAGGATCGTCGCCTGCAGCGCGTTGGTGTCCTGGTATTCATCGACCAGCACGTGGTCGAAGAGGCCGCCGATCTCGGCGCCGAGCCCGGCATCGGACACCATCTGCGCCCAGTACAGCAGCAGGTCGTCGTAGTCGAGCACCTGCTGCGCCTGCTTGGCCTCGACGTAGGCGCGGAACAGGCGCTTGAGCGCGTCCTCCCACTCCGCACACCACGGGAAGCTCGCCTGCAGCACCTCGGCGAGCGCGGCGCGCGTATTGACCACCGCCGAGTAGATCGCCAGGCAGGTGCCCTTCTGCGGAAAACGCTGCTTCGTCGCCGACAGCCCGAGCTCGTGGCGCACCAGGTTCATCAGGTCGGCGGAGTCCTCGCGGTCGTGGATGCTGAAGCCGGGGTCGAGCCCGATGCGGCCGGCGTAGTCGCGCAGCAGGCGTGCGCCGATGGCGTGGAAGGTCCCCGCCCACTGCAGCTCGGCGCACGCCAGGCCGGGGCGGTCGGCGGCGGCCTGCGCGAGGATGCGGCGCACGCGCCGGCCCATCTCGTCCGCCGCGCGGCGCGAGAAGGTCAGCAGCAGGATGCGCCCGGGGTCGGCG
>NZ_AMXF01000440.1 GCF_000310225.1 Thauera phenylacetica B4P | reverse complement strand
CTGCACGCGGCGGGCTTCGGCCTTGCACCGCCGCAGGGCGGGGCCGTCGCCGAAGGTGGAGGCGGGGAGGCGGCGAGCGCCGAGGTGCTCGCCTTCGGCCCGGTGGATGGGCGCGTGCGCTGGTCCTCGCGCGGGCCGGGCGCGGCCACCCTGCAGGTCGGGGGCGGGCGCTGGGAGAAGCTCGCGCTCGGCGCCTTTGCGCTCGACGCGGCGCTGGAGCCCGCCGGGCTGCACCTGACGGGTGCTCGCATCCCCTTGCTCGACGGCGCGCTGGTGCTCGAGGATCTCGCCTTCGGCTGGTCCGCCGCGGGCTGGGAGGGGCGTGGCGGCGTGGTGCTCGAGCCCGTGTCGATGCCGCTGCTCACCGAGGCGCTCGGCCTGCCGGCCATGGCGGGGGTGATGTCGGCTGCGTTGCCGGGCCTGAAGCTCGGCCCGGGCGAGCTCGTGCTCGATGGCACGCTCGCGGTGTCGGTCTTCGATGGCTGGCTGCAGGCGAGCGGGCTGCGCGTGCGCGAACCCTTCGGCCTGGCCTCGCACCTGACGGCCGACATCGAGGCGCGCCACATCGACCTCGCCCAGCTCACCGAGACCTTCAGCTTCGGCAGCATCACCGGCCATATCGATGCCGAGGTGCGCGGCCTGGAGCTATCGAGCTGGCGGCCCACCGCCTTCGACGCCCGCGTCGCGAGCATCGAAGGCGACGAACGTCGCCGCATCAGCCAGCGTGCGGTGGAGAACCTCAGCGCGCTCGGCGGTGGCGGCGCGCTCGCCGCGGTGCAGCGCAGCGTGCTGCGCCTGTTCGAGACCTTCGGCTATCGTGAGCTCGGCCTGCGCTGCCGGCTTGCCAACGGCGTATGCGAAATGGGCGGGCTGGGTGCGGAGGCGGAGGGCGCTGCGCGCGCCGATGGCGGCTTCACCATCGTGCGCGGCGGCGGCATCCCGGCGCTCGACGTCATCGGCTACAATCGACGCGTGGATTGGAACGAACTGGTGGCCCGCCTGCAACGCGTGGTGGCCGAGGACGTCTCGCCCACGATCGATTGAATCTGCATATTCCGCGAGGACGGCATGAACCCTGCTGCGCGCTTGCTGTTCGCGGCTGCGCTGGTTGCGAGCACCGCGGCCTGCGTCACGATCAACATCTATTTCCCGGCCGCGGCCGCCGAGAAGGCGGCCGACCGCATCATCGACGAGGTCTGGCAGCTGCGCGAGGGTGCGGGCAGCGCGCCCGCCACGCCACCGGCCGCGGGAGACGCAAAATGAAATCCGCTTCGATTCCGTCCGCTTCCCTGACGGGGCGCGCGGCGGCCCTGTTCGTCGGCCTCGCGCTCGCCTGCTCGGTGCATGCGCAGGGCAACCTCGAGATCGACACGCCGGCAATCTCCGCGCTGCGCAAGGCGATGCAGCAGCGCCACGCGCAGCTCGCGCCGCTGTATGCGGCGGGCGCGGTGGGGATCGCCGCCGACGGCACGGTGAGCCTGCGCGACGCCGCGGCGGTGCCGCTCGCCCAGCGCGCCCAGGCCAAC
>NZ_AMXF01000439.1 GCF_000310225.1 Thauera phenylacetica B4P | reverse complement strand
AGGACAGCTACTCCAACAATTCCGCGTTCGCTCCCTCCCCGCGGCCCTCCCCGCCCTCCCCTCGCCCCCGCCGATGCCCGACCACACGCCCTCCCCCGTTACCCGCGCCCTCGACGCCGCGCGCCGCAAGCTGCTCGAGACCGGCACGCGCAACCGGCTGATCCACGTCAACCGCGCCAACGCACGCGCCAACTGCCTCAACGTGATCAACGAGCGCGCTGACGAGGTGTTCTCGATCCTGCGCCTGCAGGGGCGCCGGATGCGCTTCCGCGCGCTCGGCAAGGACAAGGCCGACGCAGCCGGCGAGGTGCCGCTGGCCCTGGCGGAGGCGGCGCCCGACGAGGACTCGGGCCGGCTGACCGACCACTTCCTGGAGACGCCGCTCGGCCCCGATGCGCTCGCGCGCCGGCTGCTGCGCCTGGCGGGCGACGCGCGCATGGCCGAGGAGGAGCAGGGCGTGAACCTGCTCTACCTCGCGCTCGGCTTCCTGCGCTGGAAGGAGGCGCCCTCCTCCGACGTGGTGCGCGAGGCGCCGCTGGTGCTGCTGCCGGTGCAGCTCGTGCGCAACGAGCGCAGCTCGACCTTCGACCTCGTGTGTCGCGAGGACGACCTCAGCACCAACCTGCCGCTGCAGGAGCGCCTGCGCCAGGACTTCGCGATCGGCCTGCCCGAGGTGGACGAGGCCGAGGGCTGGACGCCGGCGCAGTACTTCGCCCTGGTGCGCGAGGCGACCGCAGGCCAGCGCGGCTGGTCGGTGGACGCCGACGGCATGCAGCTCGGCTTCTTCTCCTTCGCCAAGCTGCTGATGCACCGCGACCTCGACCCGGCGAACTGGCCCGAGGGTGCGTTCGCCGCCAACCCCCTGCTGCAGGGCCTGCTCGCCGACGGCTTCGAGGCCGATGCGCCGTTCTTCGGCCCGCAGGACCGCCTCGACGCGCTGCTCGACCCCGCGCGCATCATCCAGGTGGTCGACGCCGACGCCTCGCAGACCAAGGTCATCGAGGAGGTCCGCCACGGCGCCAGCCTGGTGGTGCAGGGCCCGCCCGGCACGGGCAAGTCGCAGACCATCACCAACCTGATCGCCGCCGCCGCGCACGACGGCAAGTCGGTGCTGTTCGTCGCCGAGAAGATGGCCGCGCTCTCGGTGGTGCACGACCGCCTGGTGAAGGCCGGGCTGCGCGACGTCTGCCTGGAGCTGCACTCGCGCACCGCCAACAAGAAGGCGCTCGCGCTCGAGCTCGGCCGCACGCTGTCGGCGAGCGCGCAGGCCTTGCCCGGGGTGGGCGACCCGGCGCGGCTGCGCCGCACGCGTGACGAGCTCAACCGCATCGCCGAGCTGCTGCATGCGGCGCTGCCGCCCTCGGGACAGACGCCCTTCCGCGCGCTCGCCGAGATCGTCGGCTTCATCGGCAAGGGCGCGCCGCCCCCGGCCATCGCGCTCGACGGGCTGGAGACGCTCGATGGCGACGCCCAGGCCGCCGCGCTGGCCGCGATCGAGGCCCACGTCGGCGCGCGGGCGCGCACCGGC
>NZ_AMXF01000438.1 GCF_000310225.1 Thauera phenylacetica B4P | reverse complement strand
CTAGCAGCCTGTCGGACTTGAAGCCGGCGGACGGCGTACCGGCAGGCGGGTTTTCATGATGTGAAAAATAATCGGCATTTCAGAGCCGAAAGCGCCTTTTTCGCGTGAAATCGCCATGCTCCTGTCGTTTCTTCTCACTGCAGACGCAATACGGCCATGCGCTTGAAGTTCCACGCGAGGCAGACCAGCGTCCATTCGTTGCGCACGTTGCCAACACCGCGCAGCAGGAACTGACGGAAACCCATCACGGACTTGATGATGCCGAACACCGGCTCGACGGTCTGTTTGCGCAGCGCGTAGGCGGCGCGACCGGTCTGGGTCTTGAGGGCGTGCTTCATCTGCTCGACGTGGGAGGTGGGCGTCTCGAGCGGTGCGGGCTCCTCGAAGCGGCTGCGCCAATCCGGATGATGCGCATCGCGCCCCACTGCGATCAGCGGCTCGACCCCGGCGTCGTGGCAGTGCTGGACGTTGCGTTCGCTGTAAAAGCCGGTGTCGGCCAGCAGCCGCGCGGGTTGATTGAGCCCATCGGGCAGTGCCTGGATGCACTCGAGCATCGGCGCGACCTGCTCCTTGTCGTTACCGGCGGTGGTGATGTGGGGCGCCACCACCAGCATCGATTCGGTATCGACCACAGCTTGCGCGTTGTAGCACTGCTCGAAACCACCGCCCGCCACCTTCATGATGCGCGAGTCTTCATCGGTCAGATTGATCTGATCCTCGGCCTGTGGCCCCGTCTGCGGGGGCTTGGGGGGCTTGCCACCGGGCTTCTTGCCCGTGCTCGCCTGCTTGGCCTGGCGCTGGGCCATCTTCGCCTCGTACTCGGCTTGCTCGCGCTCGAAACGTTCCTTCGCGCGGGCTTCGATCTTGGCTTTGGCCGTCGCGATGGCCGCCAGACGGTCTTCGCGGCGCTTGATCTCCGCCGGTAAATCCACCCCCTCAGGCACATTGCCTTGGTCGGCAGCCTCGGCCAGCTTGAGCATCTCCTGCACCTCGGCTTTGAGCTGCGCTTCGATCTTCTGCGCGTGCCCGTAAGACAGCGCACTGTGCCGGGAGGCGTTGGCGTGCAGCTTGGTGCCGTCCAGGCTGACCGTGCCAAAGCGCGAGAGCTGGTTCTCGCGTGCGACCTGCAGCACTTGCACGAAGAGCTCGGCGAACTGTTCGCCGAAGCGGCGCCGGAAACTCGCCAGGGTGTCGTGGTCCGGGTGCTGGTTGCAGGCGATGAACCTAAACGCCAGCGAATCGTAAGTCGCCCGCTCGATCCGGCGGCTCGAATGCGTCCCCGTCGCGTAGCCGTAGATCAGCAGCGACAGCAGCATCGCCGGGTGGTACGCATCGCTCCCACGCCCCGCATACGCCCGCTCCAGCGCCGACAGGTCCAGTGCCTCGACCACGTCGACCACATAGCGCGCCAGGTGCGTTTCGGGCAGCCACTCCTGTACCGAGGGCGGCAGCAGGTAGTCCGTTTGGCGGTCGATCGGGCGGAAGCGGCTCATGCTCTCAGGATCCGGGGGCGATGCGGCATTTTACAGGGGGTAGTCCGACAGGCTGCTAG
>NZ_AMXF01000437.1 GCF_000310225.1 Thauera phenylacetica B4P | reverse complement strand
CTCCCGCCGCCCGGCGCCGCGCGGCCTGCCGCGTCGCCATCGCCGCCCGCGTCGGGCTGCGCCTGCGCGGCCTCGATGCGGGTGACGACGTACTCGCCCGGCTCGCCCACCTCGAAGCTGAAGCGCACCGCGCTGCCCGGGGCGATGCCCTGCACCAGCACCGGGTCGGCGAGCTGGAAGTCCATGGTCATGCGCGGCCACCTCAGCTCGGGGATGGGCGCGTGGCTCAGGGTCAGGCTGCGGGTCTCGAGATCGACCGCCTCCAGCGTGCCCGTGGTGTCGTAGCGCGGACGCGCGGCGGGCGCGGCGGCATCGGCGCTGGCGGCGACCTCGGCCTCGGGCGCGACCAGGTTGGCCAGCGCGGCCTTGAGCTGGCTCTCGGAGTCGATCAGGAAGTTGGCGGACACGACCACGCGCTCGCCCTCCTCCACGCCCTCGAGCACCTCGGCCCACTCGCGCCCGCGCTCGCCGAGCTTCACCGCCTGCGGCCTGAAGCGGCCCTCGCCGAGCGCGCGCAGCACCACGCGGCGCTCGCCGTCGTCGATGATCGCCGAGACTGGCACCACCGTCTTCGGGGCGGCGTCGCCGACCGCGAGCGCGACCTGCGCGAACATCCCGGGGCGCAGCAGGCCCTCCGCGTTGTCCAGCTCCAGGCGCACGCGGGTGCTGCGGGTGGCGGTGTCCAGCGTCGGGTACAGGTAGCCCACCCGCGCCGCAAGGCTGCGCCCGGGCCAGGCGTCGAGCACGACCTGTGCGCCCTGGCCGAGCTGCACGCGGGCGAGGTCCTGCTCGTAGAGGTCGGCGATGATCCACACCCGGGACAGGTCGGCGATGCGGAACAGCGCCTCGCCCGCCATGAAGCGCCCGCCCTCGACCGCCATCTTCTCGAGCACGACGCCGCTGGCCGGCGCATGGAAGACCTGGCGCGCGCCGGACTGGCCGGCGACCTGCAGGTTGCGCAGGCGCGCGCGCGTCGCCTCGGCGAGGCGGCGCGCCGATTCGCTCGCCAGCGGGTCGTGCGCCGCGCTGTCGCGGGCCAGGCGCTCGGCGATGCGCAGCTCCTCGCCGGCGGACTGCAGCTCGGGGCTGTAGGCGGTGAACAGCGGCTGGCCCTTCTTCACCACGTCCCCCACGGCGTTCACCTGCAGGCGCTCGATCCAGCCCTCGAAGCGCGGCGCCACCACCACCTGGCGGCGCTCGTCGATCTCGACGCGGCCGCTCGCGCGCACCGTGGCATCGACCGCACGCCGCTCGACCGCGGCGGTGCGGACGCCCAGGGTCTGGACGCGCGCCGGGCTGACCACCACCGCGCCGCGGTCGTCGGGCCGGTCGTCGGCGTAGACCGGGAGGTAATCCATGCCCATCGAGTCCTTCTTCGGCACCGGCGAGGTGTCGGGCAGGCCCATCGGGTTGCGGTAGTAGAGGATCTGGCGTTCGCCGCTGCGGGGGTCGTCGGCAGGGCCCTCGGCGAAGGCCTCGCCGGAGCCGCCGCCGGAACCCTCGCCGGAGCCCCTGCCCGCTCCCGCGGCCACGGCTCCCGCGGCCGGCGCGACCGCG
>NZ_AMXF01000436.1 GCF_000310225.1 Thauera phenylacetica B4P | reverse complement strand
GCGGCCGGAGCGCGCCAGTCGTAGGCGCCGTGCGCCTGCCACAAGGCCTCCCAGGCGCGCTGCGGCGCGGCCGCGGCGTGTTCGGCCGCCCACGCCCGCGTCACCCCCTCGAGCACGCGCTGCGCGCGCAGCCGGGTGAGCTCCGCCTCGGCCATCAGCAAGGGCAGCACCGCGGGCAGGGCCGGCAGGCCGATGCGCACCAGCGCCCGCACCTCCGCGGTGTAGTCGGCGTGCAGGGGCTCGGGGTGGGCGTCGATGGTGGCGACCAGGTGTTCGATCTCGTTGTTCATGGCATCACGATCGGATGGTTGCTTACAGAGTGCGAGAACTCGAGCACCACCCGCCGGTTCGCGCGCAGGCGCCCCTCGTCGCGCGGCTGGCGGGCGCCGGGCGCGGTACCGTGTTCGGAGTACATGTCGGTCTCGCCGAAGCCGGACACATAGGCGATGCGGCCCGGGTCGATGCCGGCCAGCGCGAGCAGGCCGGCCACCGCGTCGGCGCGCCGCTGCGACAGGTCCCAGTTGCCCGCCTCGCTGCCGCGCACGTCGGCGTTGCCCTGCACGCCGATGGTGACGTCCGGGTAGCGGTCGAGATAGTCGGGAATGTCGGCGAGCTTGGCCTCCTCGCCGGCGAGCGGGATGTCCTGGTTGGTGTCGAAGTACAGCACCACGGGCTCATGCACGTAGTAGCCGCGAAAGCGCTCGAGCGCCTCCTCGAAGACCGGCGAGGCGCGATCCTCGACGCGGGCGTACTCGCCCTGCACCGCGCCGCCCCGGATCTGGAAGCCCCAGGCGATCGCGCCGTAGATGGTCTGGTTGTCGGTGCCCTTGGCGACGGTCTCGAAATCGAGGTCGCTGTCGAAGGACAGGCTCGGATAGTCGAACAGCGAGGCCGGGCCGACGTCGGTGGGCGAGCGCAGCCAGCCGTACTGGTTGTCGCCGCCGATGCCGAAGTACTCGATGTAGTTGGGCGAGCCGGGGTCGCCGCGCGGGGTGGCCGAGGGCAGGTTGTCGATCATCCAGCCCGCCGGGGCTCCGCCCGGCGTGCCCTGGGTCATCTGCTCCATGCGTCCGGCCTCGGTACCGCGCACGCCGGTGTTCGCGTCGACCATGTTGTTCCAGTCCACCGGCGCCCCCGATGCGGGCGTGGTGAGGCCGGCGACGTCGGTCGCGTTGACCGCCTGGATCAGGCCGATCTCGGCCGAATAGGGGCCGTCCGGGTCGGGGTGGAAGGTGATCGTGCCCGACAGGCCGGGCGGCGCGGCCTGCGTCGCCATGCCGATGTCGAAGATGCCGAGGGTGACCGGCATACTCTGCATCAGGTCGCACTGCAGCGCGCGCGGCTCGCCCTGCTGCTGGGCGACGTGGGCGAGCTCGTGGCCGAGCAGGCGGTCGCCGGATGCGGTGCCCGGCGCGTAGCGGCCGTGGGCGAAGTAGATGTCGCGGCCGAGGGTGACGGCGTTGGCGCCGAGGCTGCCGGCGAGCCGCGCGGCATGCGTGTCGTCGTGGATGCGCACGCCGTCCACGCCGAGCCCGGCGGATGCGCGCGCGGCCTGATCCGGCGGCAGCGCGCGCCCGCTCGTGGGGGCCGA
>NZ_AMXF01000435.1 GCF_000310225.1 Thauera phenylacetica B4P | reverse complement strand
CGCGCTGGTGGCGCCGGCGGCGATCCACTGGCGGCGGCGCGAGACCGCCACCGCGGCGCCGAGCGCGGCCGGGTCCGGCGCGGGAGGAGGGCGCTGATGCTGGCCTACCTGCTGCGCCGCCTGCTCTACGCGGTGCCGATCCTGATCGGGGTGAACCTGCTCACCTTCGTGCTCTTCTTCGTGGTGAACTCGCCCGACGACATGGCGCGCATGCACATCGGCGTCAAGCGCGCCACGCCCGAGGCCATCGAGCGCTGGAAGGCCGAGCGCGGCTACGACAAGCCGATGTTCCTCAACGACGCCGCGAGCGGCAGCGCGCGCTTCACCGAGACCATCTTCTTCGACAAGTCGCTGCGCATGTTCGCGCTCGAGTTCGGCCGCGCCGACGACGGCCGCGACATCGGCCAGGAGATCCGCGACCGCATGGGCCCCTCGCTGGCGATCGCGCTGCCGACCTTCCTCCTCAGCCTCTTCGTGTCGATCAGCTTCGCGCTGCTGCTGGTGTTCTTCCGCGCCTCCTACCTGGATTTCTGGGGCGTGGTGCTGTGCGTGGCGATGATGTCGATCTCCAGCCTGTTCTACATCATCGGCGGGCAGTGGCTGGTGTCCAAGCTGTGGGCGCTGGTGCCGATCTCGGGCTATGCGCCGGGGCTGGACGCGGCGCGCTTCCTCGTGCTGCCGGTGCTGATCAGCGTGGTGGCCGGCATCGGCTCGTCGGCGCGCTGGTACCGCACCATCTTCCTCGAGGAGATCTCGAAGGACTACGTGCGCACCGCGCGCGCCAAGGGCCTGTCCGAGCTTGCGGTGCTGTTCCGCCACGTGCTGCGCAACGCGCTGATCCCCATCCTGACCGGCGTCGTGGTGGTGATCCCGCTGCTGTTCATGGGCAGCCTGCTGGTGGAGTCCTTCTTCGCCATCCCGGGCCTGGGCAGCTACACGATCGACGCCATCAACGCGCAGGACTTCGCGGTGGTGCGGGCGATGGTGTTCATCGGCTCGGTGCTCTACATCGTCGGGCTGATCCTCACCGATCTCTCCTACACCCTGGCCGATCCGCGGGTGAGGCTGCAATGAGCGCATCGAGCGGGATCCTCGGCTTCCAGCCCGTGGTGCTGTGGACCGACGCGCTGCTCTTCCTGCTCGTCGCGCTGGCGCTGCTCTCGGCCTTGCGCGCCCGTACGCAGGCGCCGCTGCGCGCGGCCTGGCGCAAGGTGGGGCGGCGGCCGACCGGGATGGCGGCGGCCACCGTGCTGCTCGCCTTCCTCGCCGTGGGCCTGGTCGACAGCCTGCACTACCGGCCGCTGCTGCCGGCGCTGGAGAGTGCGGCGGGAGCCGGTGCGCAGGCCGGATCGGCGCCTGCGGCGCCGGTGGTCTCCACCGAGGTGCTGTCCGCGCTCGACGCGCTGCTCGCGCCGCTGCGCCTGCGCACCGAGAAGACCTACTCCGCGCCCTTCGCGTGGACGCTGTACCAGCGCGAGACGGTGGAGACGGCCGACGGCGGCCAGGTGCGCGACTACCCGCGCCTCGCCTACGGCGCCGCTCACCTCGGCGCGGACGCGGCCGCCGCGCGCGGCGGCGACGTGGCGCTGCGGC
>NZ_AMXF01000434.1 GCF_000310225.1 Thauera phenylacetica B4P | reverse complement strand
TCGGCACCGCGCTCGCCGGGCGCACCGGCGGCTTCGGCCCGCTGCACGCGGGCGCGGCGCTCGCCGCCCTGCTCGCCGTGTTCGCGCTGATGCAGATGGCGCGCGCCTACGCCGCCGACGCCGCGGCGCGCCGCATCGCCTCGGAGACCGAGCGCCGCCAGGCCGAGGACGAGCGCAACCTCACCCAGCAGGCCATCCTGCGCCTGATGAACGAGATGGGCGACCTCGCCGACGGCGACCTCACCGTGCGCGCCACCGTCACCGAGGACATCACCGGCGCGATCGCCGACTCGGTGAACTACACCATCGAAGAGCTCTCGGTGCTGGTGCGCCGCATCAACGACGCCGCCACGCGCGTGACCTCGGCCACCGAATCCGCGCGCCGCACCTCCACCGAGCTGCTCGCCGCCACCGACCGCCAGTCGCAGGAGATCGAGGAGGCCGGCGCCAGCGCCGAGCGCATGGCGCAGTCGATGACCGACTCCTCCGCGCGCGCGCTGCAGTCCGCCCAGGTGGCGCGGCGCTCGCTGGAGTCCGCGCGCAAGGGCGCGGACGCGGTGCAGAACAGCATCCGCGGCATGAACGACATCCGCAGCCAGATCCAGGAGACCGCCAAGCGCATCAAGCGCCTCGGCGAGTCCTCGCAGGAGATCGGCGAGATCGTCGAGCTCATCTCCGACATCACCGAGCAGACCAACGTGCTCGCGCTCAACGCCGCGATCCAGGCCGCCACCGCCGGCGAGGCCGGGCGCGGCTTCACCGTCGTCGCCGAGGAGGTGCAGCGCCTCGCCGAACGCTCGGCCGAGGCCACCAAGCAGATCGCCGCGATCGTCAAGACCATCCAGACCGACACCCAGGACGCCGTGGGCGCGATGGAGAACGCCACCCGCAACGTGGTCGAGGGTGCCCAGCTCTCCGACGCCGCCGGCCAGGCGCTGGCCGAGATCGGCCTGGTGTCCACCGAGACCGCCAGCCTGATCGAGCGCATCTCGGCCGACGTGCAGGAGCAGGCCGCGACCGCCGGCCGCGTCGCCGCGGCGATGAAGGACATCCTCGCGGTCACCGAACAGACCTCGCTCGGCACCCGCCAGACCGCCGTGTCGATCGACCAGCTCGCCGAGCTGGCGGTGGAACTGAAGGGCTCGGTCTCGGGCTTCAAGGTCTGACAACGCTGGCCGTCGCCCGGAAAAACAGCATGACACACGCCACCGAGCCGGACCTGGGACCGCTGACCTGGGTCAAGGGCGAGATCGACGCCGCGCTGGGACGCGCGCGTGAAATCCTCGAGCGCGGCTGCGCGGGCAGCGAAGCCGCCGGCCTGCAGTTCGCGCAATCGCACCTGCACCAGGTGCGCGGCGCCCTCGACATCGTCGGCCTCGACGGCCTGACCCTGTTCACCGACACCCTCGAGCAGCTGCTCGGCGCCATGGCGCGCGGCGAGGTGCCGGCCGACGCCGCACGCCACGCGCTCGCCCTGCGCGCGCTGGCGATGGTCGGCAACTACCTCGAGGAGCTCGCCGACGGCGCGCCCGACCAGCCCCTGCGGCTCGCCCCGCGCTACCTCGAGCTCGCCGCCGCGCGCGGCCAGCGCGACGCCAGCGCCGCCGACCTCTTCCAC
>NZ_AMXF01000433.1 GCF_000310225.1 Thauera phenylacetica B4P | reverse complement strand
CGATCGGCGGCAGCGCGATGCTCACCGGCGCGGCGGCGGGCGCGCTCGGCGCGATCGCCGGGGCCGGCGTGGCCGCCGGCGGCATGATGCTTGGCGTGGTGGTGTTCACCGTGCTGTGGGCCCTGCTGATGATGGCGCTGTGGTTCGCCCCGGCGCTGGTGATGCTGCACGAGGTCGCGCCGCTGGATGCGATGCGGCTGTCCGCGCGCGCCTGCTTCCACAACCTGCTCGCCTTCGTGGTGCTCGCCGCGCTGCTCTACGTGCTGGTGTGGGTGGCGATGATCCCCGCCGGGCTGGGCATGCTGGTGCTGGTGCCGGTGATCGCCGGCGCGCTCTACGCGGCGTGGAAGGAGACCTTCTCGCCGCTGCTGCCCGCCCCCGTGGCCGCCTCCGACCACACGCCGGATGACGCCTCCGCGCAGGAGGCGACGGGCGACACCACCCCGGCCAGCCCCGCGCTGCTCCCGCCGCCGAGCGACAACACGACGGACGACGTCGGCACCAAGGCCGCGCCACCCGCTCCCGAGCCTGGTCCCTCGCCCGGTCCTGCGGACGAGCCGCCCAAACCCTGACCCCTGGAAACCAATGCAAGCACGACAACTCCCCATGCCGCGCGGCTGGGCCTGGCTGCGCGAAGGCCTGCAGCTGTGGCGGCGCAACCCGGCGCTGCTGACCTTCGCCACCTTCGGCTACCTGCTCTCGATCATCGTCATCAGCCTGGTGCCGCTGCTCGGCCAGCTCGTCGCCTCGCTGCTGATGCCGGCGCTCTCGGTCGGCGTGCTCAACGCCTGCCGCGCCATCGACGGCGGGCGCAAGACCGGTCCCGACGTGCTCTTCTCCGGCTTCAAGTCCAACCTGCAGGGCCTCGTGGTGGTCGGCGGCCTCTACCTCGCGGCCACCCTGGTGGTGCTGATGCTGGTGATGCTGGTCGACGACGGCAGCCTGGCCGCGGTGATGCGCGGCGAGGACATGGACACGCAGGCTGCGGCCGACTCCTCGCTCGGCTTCACCCTTGCGGTCGGCCTCGCGCTGAGCACGCCGGTGATGATGGCCTACTGGTTCGCGCCCGCGCTCGCCGGCTGGTGGAAGCTGCCCGCGCCCAAGGCGATGTTCTTCAGCTTCTACGCCTGCCTGCGCAACTGGCGGCCCTTCGTCGCCTACGCGCTCGGGCTGGCGATCTTCGCCGGCGTGCTGCCCGGCCTGGTGGTCGCGGTGCTCGGCCTGCTCTCGCCCACGCTCGGCAGCCTGGCCGCGCTGCCGGTGCCGCTGATCGTGCTGCCGATCGTGTTCGCGAGCTTCTACACCGCCACCCGCGACGTCTTCGGCCTGCCCGAGAACAACCCGGCGCGCGACATTGCCGCCCTCGACGACGCGCGCGATGGCGACTGAGCTCGCGCCCGCATCGGCCGGGGCCGCCTTCGAGCCTGCGGCCGAGGCCCCGCTCGGCGTGCTCGGCGGCACCTTCGACCCCATCCACACCGGCCACCTGCGCCTCGCCGAGGAGGCGCGCGAGGCGCTCGGCCTCGGCGGCGTGCGCCTCATCCCCGCCGGCCAGCCCCCGCACCGCGGCGAGCCCGGCAGCACCGCCGAGGACCGCCTCGCCATGGCGCGGCTCGCCGCCGCCGGCAAC
>NZ_AMXF01000432.1 GCF_000310225.1 Thauera phenylacetica B4P | reverse complement strand
ACGGCGGCGACGGCCTCGTGCGCGTCGACCGCCTGCTCGGCGAGCTGATCGCGCGCGGCGCCACCGACGCCGAGCCGGTGCCCGGCCCCGACGGCCTGCCCGGCTGGCCCTCGGCGCTCGTGATGACCGGCGACCAGATCTACGCCGACGACGTCGCTGGCCCCATGCTGGGCGCGATCCACGCCCTGCTCGACCGCCTCGCCCTGCCCGCCGAGCGCCTCGAGGCCGCAGGCGAGACCGGTGTGCAGGACGCCGACGCGCTGCGCCGCCACCCCGCCTGCTACTACCGGCGCGAGACCCTGCTGCCCCGGCACAAGCGCAACTACGCCCTGCTCGAGGTCCTCTTCGGCGGCGTGGAGAAGCCGGTGTTCACCTCGGCGAGCGCACACAACCACCTGATCACGCTGGCCGAGGTGCTGGCGATGTACCTGCTGGTGTGGTCGCCCGCGCCCTGGAAGGGGCTGCGCGTGGCGCCGCCGCCCGGCCTCTGCGCCGAGGACGCCGCGCTGTGGGCGAAGGAGCAGGGCCTGATCGAGGCCTTCGTCGCCGACCTGCCGGCGGTGCGGCGCGCGCTCGCGCATGTGCCGGTGGCGATGATCTTCGACGACCACGACGTCACCGACGACTGGAACCTGAGCCGCGAATGGGAGGAGGTCGCCTACGGTCACCCCTTCTCGCGCCGCGTGATCGGCAACGCGATCGTGGCCTACGCGATCAACCAGGCCTGGGGCAACCGCCCCGACGCCTTCGACGACGCGCTCTTCGAGCATCTGCAGCGCAGCCTGGACGCGCCCGGCGCGCAGGCGCACGACGACTGCATCGACGCCCTGCTGCGCTTCGAGGACTGGCATTACACCTGGCCGACCACCCCGCCGATGGTGGTGATCGACACCCGCACCCGGCGCTGGCGCTCGGAGCGCACCGCGCGCCGCCCCTCCGGGCTGATGGACTGGGAGTCGCTCACCGACCTGCAGCAGGTGCTGCGCGGCCTGCCCGCGGTGCTGCTGGTGTCGCCGGCGCCGATCTTCGGCGTGAAGCTGATCGAGACCATCCAGCGCATCTTCACCTGGTTCGGCCACCCGCTGATGGTGGATGCGGAGAACTGGATGGCGCACCCGGGCTCGGCGCAGGCCATCCTCAACATCTTCCGCCACCGCCGCACGCCGCGGAACTTCGTCGTGCTCTCGGGCGACGTGCATTACTCCTTCGTCTACGACGTCGAGCTGCGCGGCCGCGTGCGCGGGCCGGACATCTGGCAGATCTGCAGCAGCGGCGTGCGCAACGAGTTCCCGCCGCGGCTGCTCGGGGTGCTCGACCGCCTCAACCGCTGGATGTATTCGCCGCGCTCGCCGCTCAACTGGTTCACCCGTCGCCGCCACATGCGCGTGACCCCGCGCCGCTACGAGGGCGCCGCGCGCGGCCGCCGCCTGCTCGGCGGCGCCGGCATCGGCCTGGTGGAGCTCGACGCCGAGGGCGTGCCCTGGCGCATCCGCGAGTTGCTCGCCGACGGAGCGACGATCGCCTTCGAGCGCGAGGAGGACTTCTCGCGCTGGGCATGAACGCCACGGCGCCCGCGGCCGCCCGGCGGCCGCGCCGGCCTCAGCGCACCGCCTGCAGCTCCCACACCCCGGCCGGCGGC
>NZ_AMXF01000431.1 GCF_000310225.1 Thauera phenylacetica B4P | reverse complement strand
GCCGCGGCGCAGCGCGGCCACGGTGTCGAGCACGCCCGAGCCGCACAGCCCGACCGCCTCGCCGCCGCCGATGGTGCGCACCACCAGACGCCCGCCTTCGAGGCCGACCTGCTCGATCGCGCCTTCGGCCGCGCGCATGCCGCAGCCGATGTGCCCGCCTTCGAGCGCCGGGCCCGAGGGCGACGAGGCCGACCACAGGCGGCCGCGGTGGATCAGGCTGATCTCGGTGTTGGTGCCGATGTCCATCACCAGCGCGCACGCGCCCGCACGCCACAAGGACTCGGTGGCGAGCAGCGCGGCGACGTGATCACCGCCGATGAAGCCGCCGATGTTGGGGGCGACATGGACCCATGCGCCGGGCGCCACCGCCAGTCCGAGCTCGCGCGCTGTCAGGTCGAGGCTGTCGCGCACCGCGGCGACGAAGGGTGCGCGTCCGAGCTGGCGCACCGGCAGTCCGAGCAGCAGGTGGTGCATCGCCGTGTTGCCGCACACGGCGACGTCGACGATGTCCCGCGCACGCTGGCCGACGCTGGCGCACAGGTCGTGGGCGAGCGCGTCGATCGCCTCGCACGCGGCCGTGCGCAGGGTATCGGCCAGAGCGGGATCGCCGATCGCATGGTCGATGCGGCTCATCAGGTCGGCGCCCCAGGCCGTCTGCGGGTTCTCCACGCCGAGGCGGGCGAGTGTGCGGCCCGCGTCGAGATCGACGAGAAAGGCGGCCAGGTTGGTGGTACCCAGATCGACCGCCAGGCCGAGGCTGCGCCGGCCACTGGGGGCGAACGCGATCAGCGCCTCGCCCCGTTGCCAGGCGCGCAGGCGGCAGGGCGTGCCGCCGTCGGCGCGCAACACCGCGGCCAGTTCGCTGGCGGAGGCGGCGGCGACCGTGCGCGGGGCATCTTCGCGGTCGCGGCAGGCATCGAGCACCCGGTCGGCATCGGCACGATCGTCGGCCAGGGTGGGCACGGGCACGTCGAGCTCGTGCACACGGACGGCGGGGCTGCAATCGAGGGCGGGGGCGAAGCCGGCTTCTTCCTCGATGCGGACCTCCGCACGCACCACCGGCGCCAGCGAGCGCGCGCCGATCTCGACCGTACAGTCGCTGCGCGCTCCGATCCGGCAGGCGCGCATCCAGCGCCGGGGATTGAGCGGATGTCCGGCCTCGTCGAGCTCGATCTCGAATCCTTGCGGACCGCGCCCTTCGTGCGGGCGCAGCACGCCCGCACCGACCCGCACCATGCAACTGGCGCAGGTGCCGCGACCGCCGCAGGCGCCGACGATGCGCACGCCGTGGCGGCGGGCGGCGTGAAAGAGGCTCTCGCCCGCCTCGCAGGGAATCTCGCGCTCGAGCTGGGGGAAGTACAGGCGGAAAGGGCCGCTCGGGGCAGGTGCGGCGCCGCTCTCGGCTGCGCCGCCGCGGGCGTGCATGCGCTCCCGGACGCGCTTCATGCGGCGCTCTCCTTGGACCGGCGTGCGATCGCGCACCGCGGCGCCGAGGGGCAGTGGTCGCAGCGAGACCACGGAGTGGCCGGAAGATCGACTCCCACCCCGAGCACACTGGTACACGACTTGAGCGGCTGGAGCGCACCCGCGGCGCTGGCGCTCATGCCGATCGCGGCGCCGTCGGCGAGCCGCAGCACCGCGGCCTGGGCGTCGAGCGCGAGTCCGGGG
>NZ_AMXF01000430.1 GCF_000310225.1 Thauera phenylacetica B4P | reverse complement strand
CTCAGAGCCTGAGAAGCATTTGATTTCCGCAAGCCGAGTAACCGACATGCGACGAGACCCAGTGGCCTGCGATGCGCAGGTGCTGTGGGGTGTTCGAGGCCCAGCCAAGCGTCTGTGAGGGCAGATCCGGGGTTTTCAGGCGGCGGGTTTTCATTTCAGGCACCTCTTATGCCAGCGCTGCGGCGATTTTGGACGCACCGCTACCTCGACCGAGCATCTGCGGCGCGATCTTGGCCATGCGCATCAAGTTGTGCGCCAGCGCGTACAGGTAGGCCACCGCTCGAACCTTGCCCAGCCCGCGCACAGGCATGCGCTGCAGTCCGCGGTTGCGCGCCAGTGCGTTGACGCACTCGGCCGTGGCCGCGCGTTGCTTGTACACATCCTTGATCTCGTCGCCGGCCATGCGCGCACGCCACTGCGCCACCGGCTCGGAGTCCCCTTCCTTGCGCCGGTACTTGTCCGGCGGCGGGCGGGCGTCGTCGTCGCGCTTGTCTGCCTTGCGCCTGGGCTCGGGCACCGGGGCGATGACCTCGGTCTGGCCTTTCGTGTGCGCATGCACCGCCTCAATCTGCTCGTGCGCGGGAAAGCCCCCATCGACCAGCCATTGCCCGGGTACGGTGCCCGTGCGCTCGATGACCTGCTCGAGCATCGGCGCCATCTGCGCCATGTCGCTGCCGGTGTTGCTCACCTCCACCCCGACGATGACCTGGTCCTCGCACGTTGTGGCCAGTTGTACGTTGAACGCTGGCCGGTAGCCGCCGTCGCCCATCTTCATCACCCGCGCGTCGGCATCCGTGGTGCTGGCTCGTGCCTGCTCGGGCTTTTCACCGTTGCGCCGCTTGGCCGCCTGCACCTGCGGCAGTTGCTCCAGCGCGGCGCGGATGCACTCCTCGCGCTGCTGCGCGGCACGCTCGCGCGCAGCCTGCGCCCGGCGGCTGGCCGCTGCCGGATCGGCCGCGGCGCGTTTCTTGATGTCATCGACCAACTCGCCGGCCTCGGCCAAGTGCTGCTCGAGGCTGGCCTGCCGCCGAAACGACGCTGCGCCCGCATCGGCACGCACGCGCATGCCGTCCTGCGCCACGCGCTCCAGGCTGATCGCCCCAGCCGAGGCCAGCGCAGCGACATTGGCCGTGAGCACTTCGTCCATCAAGCTCTCGTTGCCTGAGCGAAAGTCGTTGAGCGCGTGGTAATTCACCGACACGCCACCGCAGATCCAGCGGTAGGCGTCGCTCTCGCGCGTGAGACGGGCAATCTCCCGGCCGCTGCCCACCGCATCGAGCGTGGCGTACAGCCACAGCGCGAACAGGATCCGCGGGTCGATCGCCGACCGTCCGGCGTTGCTGCCACGGGCCTTGATCGATTCGATCAACCGGCTCAGGTCCTGCCGCTCGACGTAGCCCCACACCAGCCGAGCCCGGTGATCCTCACCCAGCAGCGACTCCAGGTCCGAGGCGCGCAGTTCGATCTGCCCGCGGTTGGGCTGCAGCAACCGCGGCGGGCCTTGCCGGCGTGAAGCCGCCCGCGCCTGCTTCGCCGCGATCACCTGTTGTTCCTCGACAGCCGGCAGCTCATCGAACAGGCTGGCCGGCGATCCGTTATGACGTTCGGTCTCGTTCATGTCTCGGAGCATGCCAGTCCCAGCACAAACAGGCGAGATTGGAGAAAAACTCTCACGCTCTCAGCCG
>NZ_AMXF01000429.1 GCF_000310225.1 Thauera phenylacetica B4P | reverse complement strand
CCTGAATCCGTGTTCGCTTAGCCGGAAATCCAGCCTAACGCATTGATGTAATTGTATAATTACGCATCCGAGCCTTTCACCCAACCGACCATGCCGCGCTTCGAAGTCAAGCAATCCGCCAAGCTCAATCTGACGTCCTACTCGGGCCTGGCGTTGATCGGGCAGTGCTGCCAGGCGGCACAGGTCGAGGCGGTGATCGACCCGAGGCTGCCGGTGTCGCAGGGTATGCGGAGCTCGGACCTGGTCAAGTCGGTGGTGGGGCTGCTGAGCCTGGGCAAAAGCGACTTCGAGGCGATCGAGCCGTTTCGCGGCGACCGCTTCTTCAAGGAAGCGCTCGGGCTCGCCAAGGTGCCCGGCAGCGTGTGGATGCGCCAACGGCTCGATGCCCGCGCGGCCGAGCTGCGCGAGCTGACCGACGAGCTGAGCCTGCGCCTGCTCGAGCGCACCGAGGCGCCGATCACGGCGCACAAGGGCTACGTCTGCGCCGATCTGGACACCTTCGTGATGGACAACTCCGACACCAAGAAGGAGGCGGTCAGCCGCACTTACCAGGGCGTCGATGGCTACACGCCGATCGCGCTGTACCTGGGCAACGAGGGCTGGAACCTCGGCCTGGAGCTGCGCGCGGGGTCGCACCACTCGGCGCTGGAGACCGAGTATTTCTTCGAGCGCGCGTTCCCGCGCCTGCGCCGGGTGTGTGCGGCCGATGCGAAGCTGCTGTGGCGGGCCGACAGCGGCTTCGACAGCGCCCGGCTGCTGTTCGCGCTGGCCGACGAGCGCGATCGCTGGGCAGCGCTGGGGCGTTCGTTCGACTACCTCACCAAGTGGAATCCGCGCCGTCAGGACAAGACCGCCTGGGTGGACCGGGCCGAGGCCGCCGGCGTCTTCGAGGAAGTGCGCGCGGGCAAGCGGGTGGGGCTGCTGGACCTGAAGATCGACCGTGCCTGGAAGAAGGCCAAGCGCACGCTGCGTCTGGTGGTGCGGGTGACCGAGCGCACGATCGACAAGAAGGGCCAGCACCTGCTGACCCCCGAGATCGAGATCGAAGGCTGGTGGACCAGCCTCGAAGTGGCGATGGCCGACGTGATCGAGCTCTACAAGCACCACGGCACGCACGAGCAGTTCCACTCCGAGATCAAGACCGACCTGGACCTCGAGCGCCTGCCCTCGGGCAAGTTCGACACCAACGACGCGGTCATGCATCTGGCCGCGTTCGCCTACAACTGCCTGCGCCTGATCGGCCAACTCGGGCTGACCGGCGAGCTCTCGCCGATCCGTCACCCGGCCAAGCGCCGACGCATCAAGACAGTGCTGCAGGAGGTGATGTACCGTGCGGCGAAGTTCGTCGAACACGCCCGCCGCCTGGTGCTGGACTTCGGACGCGGCGTCGCCGCGCATGTGAAGGTGTTCACCACGGTGCAGGCGCGACTGTGCGCGGTGGCTTCGCCGTGATGCAAATCCGACGGCCGAATTCTCCGAATCGAGGCCATTTCGCTGCGGCGAAAGGGCGACGGCCGCGTGGGAGCAGGAAAATGACGTAGCGCACCCCCCGTAAGCCCGGCTCGCCGGGCCTCCGGGCCGTGAAAGGACGGTGCTCGGGGCTGCGGTGAGCTGAGATTGGGAGTCAGGCAGCAGAAAAATCATGCGCTGGGGCTCGCGGAGCGGGTACGCGCTGAAGACAACACGGATTCAGG
>NZ_AMXF01000428.1 GCF_000310225.1 Thauera phenylacetica B4P | reverse complement strand
GCAGCGCGGCGCGGCGCGCTCGAAGCGGCGGCGCAGCAGGCTGCGGTCGAGGGCGAAGCCCGGCGCGGGGGCGGCGTCCTCGGAGGGGACGTCCTGGCGGCTCGCGTCCATGCGCTCGGCGCTCAGATCGCGCGCAGGCCGAGGCGCGCGAACAGGCGGTCGTCGCGGTCGGCGTCGGGGTTGTCGGTGGTGAGCAGGCGCTCGCCGTAGAACATCGAGTTGGCGCCCGCCATGAAGCACAGTGCCTGCAGCTCGTCGCTCATCTCGCTGCGACCGGCGGACAGGCGCACGAAGCTCGCCGGCATGGTGATGCGCGCGGCGGCGATCGTGCGCACGAACTCGAAGGGGTCGAGCGCTCCCGCGCCCGCGAGCGGCGTGCCCGGGACCTGGACGAGGTTGTTGATCGGCACCGACTCGGGCGGGGTGGGCAGGTTGGCGAGCTGGGCGATCAGCGCGGCGCGCTGGCGGCGGTTCTCGCCCATGCCCACGATGCCGCCGCTGCACACGTGGATGCCGGCGCCGCGCACCTTGTCGAGGGTGTCGAGGCGGTCCTGCAGGGTGTGGGTGGTGATCACCTGGCCGTAGAAGTCGGGCGCGGTGTCGAGGTTGTGGTTGTAGTAGTCGAGGCCGGCGTCGGCGAGCTGCTCGGCCTGGCCCTCCTTGAGCATGCCCAGGGTCACGCAGGTCTGCAGGCCGAGCGCCTTCACCTCGCGCACCATCTCGAGCACCGGGGCGAGGTCCTGGTCCTTCGGGCCACGCCAGGCGGCACCCATGCAGAAGCGGCTGGCGCCGCGCGCCTTCGCCGCGCGCGCGTTGGCGAGCACCTCGTCGACCGGGAGCAGGCGCTGGCGGGTGAGGCCGCTGTCGTGGCGGGCCGACTGCGAGCAGTAGCCGCAGTCTTCCGAGCAGCCGCCGGTCTTGATGGAGAGCAGGGTGGAACGTTGCACTTCCTGCGGGTCGAAGTGGCTGCGATGCACCTGCTGGGCGCGGAAGACGAGCTCGAGCAGGGGCAGCTCGAACAGCGCCTCGACCTCGGCGACCGCCCATTTGTGGCGGGACTGGGGCGCTGCGGGACGCTCGATCGTTGCGGAAGTCGTTGTCATGTAATGCTTTCCGGGCTGTAATTACGAATTACGAGGTCCGAATGTTCTTCCATCGGTGGAAATCTTGTCAAATTCACTGCATCCCCTGCGCGTCCTCCTCAACCATGCGATGGACGTGCTCGCGCCGCAGGACTGCTTCGTCTGCGGCGCGACGAGCGCCGGCGAGGCCGTCTGCACCGCCTGCGCCGACGAGCTGCCGCGGCGCCCGCCCACCGCCTGCCCGCAATGCGGCCTGCCCGGCCTGGATGGCGGGCGCTGCGCTGCCTGCCGGCGCAGCGCGCCGGCCTTCGACGCCACGCGGGCGGTGTTCGATTTCGCCTTCCCGGTCGACGCGATGATCCACGCGCTCAAGTACCGTCATCAGCTCGCGGTGGGCCGCTTCCTGGGCGATGCGCTGGCGCGCTGCGGCGCCGATTTCGGTGCGGAGGCCAGCGCGGCCGACCTCGTGCTGCCGATGCCGCTGCACCCGCACCGGCTCGCCGAGCGCGGCTTCAACCAGGCGGTGGAGCTGGCGCGCGGCTTCGCGCGTGCGCGCGAGCTGCCGCTCGGACTCGCCGTGGTCCGCAAGCTGCGCGACCTGCCGGCGCAGGCCGGG
>NZ_AMXF01000427.1 GCF_000310225.1 Thauera phenylacetica B4P | reverse complement strand
CCGGGGTCGCCGCGCCTTCCTGCACACCTGTGCCGCCGGCCTGCTCGCCGCCACCCTGCCCGGGCGCGCCTTCGGGCGCGCGGCGCCGGTGCGCATCGGCGTGGACGCGGAGTTCATGGACCCCAACAGCACCGCGGACGACGCCGTCCTCTTCGGCGCCCGGGCCGCGGTCGATGACCTCAACGCCCGCGGCGGGGTGCTCGGCGGGCGGCCGCTGCAACTGGTGACCAGCGACAACCGCAGCGTCCCCGCGCGCGGCGTGGCCAACCTCGAGCGCCTCGGCGCCGAGCGCGACGTAGTGGGGGTTCTGTGCGGGAAGTTATCGCCCGTGGTCATCGAGCAGCTGCCCACCTTGCACGCCCTGCGCCTGCCCCTGCTCGCCCCCTGGGCGGCCGCCGACGCGATCATCGACAATGGCCAGCGCCCCAACTACGCCTCCCGCATGGGTCTCTCCGACACACTCGCGATCGACGCCCTGCTCGGCGAAATCGAGCGCCGCAAGCTGCGCCGCATCGGCCTCCTCGCCCCCCAGACCGCCTGGGGACGCAGCTGCCAGTACGCCGCCGAACGCTACATCGCCAGCCGCGCCCGGCAGCGGCTGGAGATCGTCGGCATCGAGTGGCACCGCTGGGGCACCCACGACTCGATCCCGGACAGCTACCGTACCCTGCTCGAGCTCGGCGCCGACGCGCTCCTGCTGATCGCCAACGAACCGGAGGGCGCAGCCCTGGTGAAGGGCCTCGCCGGCATGCCCGCGCAGGACCTGCGCCCGATCTTCAGCCACTGGGGGATCAGCGGCGGCTGCTTCCCCGAGCTGTGCGGCGCGGCGCGGCAGCATGTCGAGCTCGAGCTCGTGCAGTCCTTCAGCTTCACGTACGCCCGCGGCGAGGACGGCGCCCGCCTCGCGCAGCGCGCCATGCGGCACTTCGGGGCCGAGACGCCGCTGGCCGTGCCGTCGCAGACCGGGATCGGCCCCGCCTACGACCTGGTGCGCCTGCTCGCGGTCGCGATCGAGCGCGCGGGCGGTACGCACCGTCCTGCCATCCACGAAGCGCTGGAGCACCTGCCCACGCGCGAGGGGGTGGTGCGCAGCCACGCCCCCGCCTTCACCCCGACCCGGCACGAGGCCCTGGGCGCGGGCGACGTGCTGCTGTGCCGCTTCGACGCCGCCGGCCAGCTACGGCCGCGCTGACCGGGGACGCCGACCACGATGCCCCCGCACCCGCCCGAGCGCTCGCGCAACTGGCGCAGCTGGCGCCAGGCCAGCCTCACCACCCGCATCTCGATCTTCGCCGGCATGTTGACGACCATCGTGCTGCTGCCTGCCCTGCTGGCGTCGTACGCCGCGCTGCACACCCTGATGCTGGAGAAGCTCGGCTACGAGCTCGAGGCCACCGCCTCCGAGGTCCGCCTGCGCTTCGAGGCCCGACTCGAGTCCGACATCGACAAGCTCCTCGGCATCTCGCGCCAGACGATCTTCAGCAACGCCCTCTCGGACTCGGCCGGGCGCACGCAGTACGTTCGGCCCACCCTGATCGACCTCTGCCGCGCCACCCCGGAGCTCGAGGCGCTCTTCATCGCCGACTTCCGCGGCCGCGTGCTGGAGAGCGGCTGCGCATCCGCGGAGGCCTCGCCCGGCGCGAGCGCCCTCGCGCAGGACGCAGTCGAGCGCGCAGCCACGCAGCGCGCCCTCGCGCGCGAGGGCGCCGGCCTG
>NZ_AMXF01000426.1 GCF_000310225.1 Thauera phenylacetica B4P | reverse complement strand
GCAATCGCCGCCAGGCTCGCGAGCACGAGCACCGCGCCGCGACCGGCCGCGACCGGCAGCGCGCCCAGCCCGGGCGCGCCAAGGTAGAGCAGGACCACGCACAGCAGCAGCGGGAGCTCGACCCGCCCGGCTATCAGCGCGAGCTCCTCGACGAGCCGGCCGGGCTCCTCGAGCCGGATCGCCACAGTAAGTGCGGCGAAGAGGTTCACCGCCAGCAGCACGCGCAGCATGACCCCCAGGTTGCGGAAGTCGGGCAGGCCGGGCGCGCCGAGCGCGGAGGGCTTTTGCTTTATACTTTCGGCCATCTTTTCGCGCCGCCCGCGCGGCGCCCTTTCCCTTGATCGTCCCATGCCGGGCCGGCAGCGCAAGGCCGGCCTTCTCGTACTCAACGCCCCGATTATGACAGACACCACGACGCCGACCGCCGGCGCCAACGCAGCCGCCGACACGAGCACCAAGGCCTGGTCCGGCCGCTTCTCCGAACCCGTCTCCGATCTGGTCAAGCGCTACACCGCCAGCGTGTCCTTCGACCAGCGCATGGCCGCGCAGGACATCCGCGGCTCGCTCGCGCACGCGAAGATGCTCGCCCGCCAGGGCATCATCGGCGCCCACGACCTCGCCGACATCGAGCGCGGCATGGCGCAGATCGCCGCCGAGATCGAGCGCGGCGAGTTCGCCTGGAACCTCGACGACGAGGACGTGCACCTCAACATCGAGAAGCGCCTCACCGCGCTCGTGGGCGACGCGGGCAAACGCCTGCACACCGGGCGCAGCCGCAACGACCAGGTCGCCACCGACATCCGCCTGTGGCTGCGCGACGCGATCGACCGCATCCTCGCGCTCATCGCCGAGTTCCAGGCCCGCCTGCTCGAGGTCGCCGAGGCCCACGCCGGCACGCCCATGCCCGGCTTCACCCACCTGCAGGTGGCGCAACCGGTGACCTTCGGCCACCACCTGATGGCCTATTACGAGATGAGCCGGCGCGACGCGGAGCGCTTCGCGGATTGCCGCAAGCGAGTCAACCGCCTGCCGCTGGGCTCGGCGGCGCTCGCCGGCACCAGCTACCCGATCGACCGCGAGTTCGTCGCTTCCGAGCTCGGCTTCGACGAGGTCTGCTACAACTCGCTCGACGCCGTCAGCGACCGCGACTTCGCGATCGAATTCTGCGCCGCCAGCGCGCTGCTGATGACCCACCTGTCGCGGCTGTCCGAAGAGCTGATCCTGTGGATGAGCCCGCGCGTGGGCTTCATCGACCTCGCCGACCGATTCTGCACCGGCTCTTCGATCATGCCGCAGAAGAAGAACCCCGACGTGCCCGAGCTGGTGCGCGGCAAGACCGGCCGCGTCAACGGCAGCCTGATCGCCCTGCTCACCCTGATGAAGGGCCAGCCGCTGGCCTACAACAAGGACAACCAGGAAGACAAGGAACCCTTGTTCGACACCGCCGACACGGTCATCGACACCCTGCGCATCTACGCCGACATGATCGGCGGCATCCGCGTCAAGGCCGAGGCCATGCGCGGCGCGCTCAGCCAGGGCTACGCCACCGCCACCGACCTCGCCGACTACCTGGTCAAGCAGGGCCTGCCCTTCCGCGACGCGCACGAGGCCGTGGCGCTCGCGGTGCGCGCAGCCGAGCTCAAGGGCTGCGACCTGCCGCAGTTCACCCTCGACGAGCTGCGCCTCGCCATGGCCCACGTGCCCGGCGCCGCCGAGCGCGTGGGCGAGGACGTCTT
>NZ_AMXF01000425.1 GCF_000310225.1 Thauera phenylacetica B4P | reverse complement strand
CCCGCGGCGGCGCGCGGCGCGCTCGGCCCGCGCCGCATCCTCGGGCTCACCTGCTACGCCGACTGGTCGCGCGCGACCGGGGGCGCCGAGGTCGGCGCCGACTACATCGCCTTCGGCGCGATGTTCCCTTCCACCACCAAGCCCCACGCGCCGCCCGCGCCCTTCGCGCTCATCGAGCGGGCGAAGCGCGAACTCGGCCTGCCGGTTGCGGCGATCGGCGGCATCACGCTGGAGCGCGCGCCGCAGGTACTCGCCGCGGGGGCCGACCTGCTCGCGGTGGTCGGCGACGTCTTCGGCGCGCCCGATCCGGCTGCGCGTGCGCGGGCCTACGGCGTGCTTTTCCGCGCGCCTTGACCTGCGCGGTGGACCGGGGGCGTGCGCGGCGCGACAATGCCGCCTTTCGCACGCAGCACAGGAACCCTCTGCCATGACCAGCCGTAACGAAGCCCTCTTCCAGCGCGCCCAGCGCAGCATCCCCGGTGGCGTTAACTCGCCCGTCCGCGCCTTCCGCTCGGTGGGCGGCACGCCGCGCTTCCTCGCGCGCGCCGAAGGCGCCCGGGTGTGGGATGCGGACGGCAAGGAATACATCGACTACGTCGGCTCCTGGGGCCCGGCCATCGCCGGCCACGCCCACCCGGCGATCGTCGAGGCGGTGCGCGAGGCGGCACTGAAGGGCCTGTCCTTCGGCGCGCCCACCGAGAGCGAGGTCGACATGGCCGAGCTGATCTGCGCCATGCTGCCCTCGGTCGAGATGGTGCGCCTGGTGAGCTCCGGCACCGAGGCCACCATGAGCGCGATCCGCCTCGCCCGCGGCTTCACCGGCCGCGACGCGATCGTGAAGTTCGAGGGCTGCTACCACGGCCACGCCGACAGCCTGCTGGTGAAGGCCGGCTCAGGCCTGCTGACCTTCGGCAACCCGTCCTCGGGCGGCGTGCCGGCGGACTTTGCCAAGCACACCATCGTGCTCGACTACAACGACCTGCAGCAGGTCGAGGACGTGTTCAAGGCGCGCGGCGACGAGATCGCCGCGATCATCGTCGAGCCGGTCGCCGGCAACATGAACCTGATCAAGCCGCAGCCCGGCTTCCTGGAAGGCCTGCGCCGCATCTGCACCGAGCACGGCGCCGTGCTGATCTTCGACGAGGTGATGACCGGTTTCCGCGTCGGCCCGCAGGGCGTGCAGGGCCTGTACGGCATCACGCCGGACCTGACCACGCTCGGCAAGGTGATCGGCGGCGGCATGCCGGTGGGCGCCTTCGGCGGCCGCCGCGACATCATGGAAAGGATCGCCCCGCTCGGTAGCGTGTATCAGGCCGGCACCCTGTCGGGCAGCCCGGTGGCGGTGGCGGCGGGCATGGTGTCGCTGAAGCTGACGCGCGAGGCCGGGTTCTACGACAAGCTCACGGCGAGCACGCAGCGCCTGGTCGCCGGTCTTGCGGCGGCGGCGCGCGACGCGGGCGTCACCTTCAGCGCGGATGCGGTGGGTGGCATGTTCGGCGTCTATTTCGCCGACCAGGTTCCGGCGTCCTTCGCCCAGGTGATGGCCACGGACAAGGAGCGCTTCAACCGCTTCTTCCACGCCATGCTGGAGGCCGGCCACTACTTCGCGCCCTCGGCCTTCGAGGCTGGCTTCGTGTCGGTCGCGCACGGCGAGGCCGAGATCGACGCCACGGTGGCCGTGGCGCGCGAGGTCTTCGCAAAGCTGGGCTGACCCTCCCCGCGGGCCCGCCGCGCGGGCCCGC
>NZ_AMXF01000424.1 GCF_000310225.1 Thauera phenylacetica B4P | reverse complement strand
GAGCATCCCCGCCGCGCGCCGGCTCTCGGCGGAGATCGCCGCCGCGATGCAGGACCTGGCGATGGCGGGCGGCCGCTTCGAGGTCGCGCTCGAGCCCTGTGCGCCTTCCGCGGCGGGGGGCGAGGCGGTGGAGTTCCGCGTCGCCGCCAACGCCGGCCAGCCGCTGCGCAGCCTCGCCAAGGTGGCCTCGGGCGGCGAGCTGTCGCGCATCGGCCTGGCGATCCAGGTCATCACCAGCCGCGACAGCGCGGTGCCCACGCTGATCTTCGACGAGGTCGACGTCGGGATCGGCGGTCGCGTCGCCGAGATCGTCGGCAAGCTGCTCGCCCGCCTCGGGCAGGACCGCCAGGTGCTGTGCGTCACCCATCTGCCCCAGGTCGCGGCCTGCGCGGACTGGCAATGGCGCATCGCCAAGCGCGATCAGGGGGGCGAGACGCTGAGCGAGATGATGCCGCTCGACGACACGGCACGGGTGGAGGAGATCGCGCGCATGCTCGGCGGCGTGAATATCACCGCGACCACGCGCGAGCACGCCGCCGAGATGCTCGGCCGGCGCTGACCCGGGTGAATCCCCGACGCGTGCGCGCCGGGAACACGGGCGCGCAGGTCCGGGGTGCCCGAGGGGCGTGTTCGCGGGCTGCGTTCGGCCCCGCGCCGATTCAGTCCTTCTCGCGCTCGAGGTTCGGGCAGTGCTCGCGCTGGCAGTCGGCGTAGATGTAGAGCGCGTGCTCGCGGATCGCGAAGCCGCGGTCGGTGGCGATCTGGTTCTGGCGGCGTTCGATCTCGGCGTCGAAGAACTCCTCGACCTTGCCGCACTGCATGCACACCAGGTGGTCGTGATGACCGCCCTCGGCGAGTTCGAACACCGCCTTGCCCGACTCGAAGTAGTGGCGCTCGAGCAATCCGGCCTGCTCGAACTGTGTCAGCACGCGATAGACCGTGGCCAGGCCGATGTCCATGCCTTCGTTCATCAGCGTGCGGTACACGTCTTCCGCGGTCAGGTGGCGCTGCTCCGAGCTCTGGAAGAGGTCGAGGATCTTCAGGCGGGGGTAGGTCGCCTTCAGGCCGATGCTTTTCAGGTTCCTGGAGTTGTCGGACATGGGCTCTGGGTGAAGTTGGCTTGCGGGAGATCGGGTTGCGGGCGCCTGCGAAGGCCTTGTGTCCGGCGCTTGACCGGGCGCTCGCCGGAGAGCCTGACCGACGCGAAACGGGATGGTTCGCGGAGGGCGGGAGCGGCTCCGGCCACTTCGCGGCAATGGCGGTCGAGCGCCGTCGATCGCGGCTATGTTATATTTTTTGCCCCTAACTGAGAACTGCGACCCCGGTCGCATCCCGGCGCCCCCTCTCCCATGCGTTCCTTCCTCGCTGCGCTCGTCGTCTCTTCCGGCCTGATCTCGGGCTGCTCCTTCGACTCCGTGGTCGGCCTGGTCGACCCCTACCGCATCGACGTCCGCCAGGGCAACTACGTCGACCAGGAGATGGTCGCGCAGCTGCGCCGCGGCATGAGCCGCGACCAGGTGCGCTACGTGCTGGGTTCGCCGCTGGTGGTCGACATGTTCCGCTCGGATCGCTGGGACTACGTCTATCGCTTCCGTCCCGGCAGCGGCGAGGCGCAGCAGCGCGTGATCTCGCTCTTCTTTGCGGGCGACGTGCTCGACCGGATCGAGGGCGACGTCGCCGCCGCCTCCGGCGACGCGGCGGCGGCGCCGCAGCCGCGCTCGCGCGTGGTCGAGATCCCGCCCG
>NZ_AMXF01000423.1 GCF_000310225.1 Thauera phenylacetica B4P | reverse complement strand
CAGCAGCGATCGGCGCCGGCGCGGCGGCTGGCGCCGCAGTCGCGGCGGCTGCCGCTCCCGCAGCGGCGCCAGCGGCCTCGATCTTGATCAAGACCGCGCCTTCGCCGACCTTGTCACCCAGGCCGACCAGGACTTCCCTGACCACGCCGGCGGCCGAGGACGGCACGTCCATCGTTGCCTTGTCCGATTCGAGCGTGCAGATCGCATCGTCCACGTTGATGCTGTCGCCGACCTTCACGAACAGCTCGATGATCGGCACCGCATCGAAATCGCCGATGTCGGGCACCTTCACTTCAATCATTTGACTCATCTTCTTCACCTCGTGAGGAGTTCCGGAAGAGGGGGCGTCGGGGCCGGCTTGAACCTGGCTCCGACGCCTCGCTCCTCACTGCGTCAGAGCATCACCCGGCGGAAGTCCGCCAGCAGTTGCGCGAGGTACACGTTGAAGCGGGTGGCCAGCGCGCCGTCGATCACGCGGTGGTCCGCGGTCAGCGACATCGGCAAGGTCAGGCGCGGCACGAAAGCCTTGCCGTCCCACACCGGCTTCATCACCGATTTGTTCACCCCGAGGATGGCTACCTCGGGCGCATTGACGATGGGCGCGAAGTAGGTGCCACCGATGCCGCCCAGCGAGCTGATCGTGAAGCAGGCGCCCGACATGTCGGCCGGACCGAGCTTGCCGTCGCGCGCCTTCTTGGCCAGCGCACCGGTCTCGGCGGCGATGTCGAACACGCTCTTCTTGTCGGCGTCCTTCACCACCGGCACGACCAGGCCGTTCGGGGTGTCGGCCGCGAAGGCGATGTTGAAGTACTTCTTGTAGACCAGGTTGTCGCCGTCGAGCGAGGTGTTGAACTCGGGGAACTCCTGCAGCGCGCGCACCGAGGCCTTGATGATGAAGGCGAGCATGGTCAGCTTCTTGCCCGACTTCTCGTACTCCTTGTTCATCTGCACCCGGAAGGCTTCCAGGTCGGTGATGTCGGCGTCCTCGTGGTAGGTCACCGCCGGGATCATCACCCAGTTGCGGGCGAGGTTCTGGCCGGAAATCTTCTTGATGCGCGACAGCGGCTTGACCTCGACCTCGCCGAACTTGGCGAAGTCGACCTTCGGCCACGGCAGCAGATCCAGACCACCACCCAGGCTTGCGCCCGCGGCGGCAGCCGGTGCCTTGCCCGGGACCACGCCGGTCGTCATCGCGCCCTTGATGAAGGCGGCGACGTCTTCCTTGAGGATGCGGCCCTTCGGACCGGTGGCCTTGACCTGGCCCAGATCGACGCCGAGCTCGCGGGCGAAGGCGCGCACCGAGGGGCTGGCGTGCACCTTGCCGCCGACCTTGACCGCCGAGGGCGCCGCGGCCGATGCAATCGGCATCGAGGCAGGGGCACTGGCGGCCGGGCCGCCATCGGCCAGGGGGGCCGGTGAGGGTGCGGCCGCGGCGGCTGCGGCCGGTATGGCGACCGCCGCACCACCAGCGGTCTCGACCTTGATCAGCGCGCTGCCTTCGCCGACCTTGTCGCCGATGCTGACCAGCACTTCCTTGACCACGCCGGCGTGCGAGGACGGCACGTCCATCGTCGCCTTGTCGGACTCGAGCGTGGCGATGGCGTCGTCCACCTTGATCGTGTCGCCCACCTTCACGAAGAGCTCGATCACCGGCACCGCGTCGAAGTCGCCGATGTCGGGCACCTTCACCTCGACCACGCCACCGGCGGCCGCGGGGGCGGCGGCCGGCGCGGGCGCAGCCGGCGCTGCAGCGGCCGGGG
>NZ_AMXF01000422.1 GCF_000310225.1 Thauera phenylacetica B4P | reverse complement strand
GGTGCACCAATCGGCCGGCATGCGCGCTGCCGAGCCGCTCCGGCAGCCCGCATGCCGGCCCCCCAGCCGTTCAGACCCCGCAGCACCCGACGGAGATCGAAAAATGACCCGGACCCGACTCGCCCTCGCCCTGCCGTTCGCCCTCGCGACCCTAGCCGGCGTGGCCGCCGCCCCCGCCTTTGCGCAGACCGTGCGCTGGGCGGCCGCCGGCGACGCGCTGACCATGGACCCGCACGCGCAGAACGAGGGGCCGACCCACGTCATGAACCACCAGGTCTATGACTCGCTGGTGTTCCGCGACCAAGAGATGAAGCTCGCGCCGCGGCTGGCGACGTCCTGGCGCATCACCGAGGACCCCAACGTCTGGGAGTTCAAGCTGCGCGAGGGCGTGAAGTACCACAACGGCAACCCCTTCACCGCCGACGACGTGGTGTTCTCGATCCTGCGCGCCAAGCACGAGAACTCGGACATGAAAGGCCTGCTGACCAGCGTGGTCGAGGTGGCCGCGGTCGACGAGCACACCGTGCGCATGCGCACCGACGGCCCCAATCCGCTGCTGCCCAACAACCTGACCAACCTCTTCATCATGGACCGCGAGTGGTCCGAGGCGAACAAGGTCACCCTGCCGCAGAACTACAAGGCCGGCGACGAGACCTTCGCGGTGCGCAACGCCAACGGCACCGGCCCCTTCCGGCTGGCCAAGCGCGAGCCCGACGTGCGCACCGAGCTCGAGCGCAACGAGGACTACTGGGGCAAGGGCAGCTACCCGATGGAGGTGGCCAAGGTCGTGTTCACCCCGGTGCGGTCGGCCGCCACCCGGGTCGCGGCGCTGCTCTCGGGCGAGATCGACTTCCTGCTCGATCCACCGGTGCAGGACCTGGAGCGCCTGTCCGCGGCCAAGGGCATCGTCGTGCGCTCCGGCCCCGAGAACCGCACGATCTTCTTCGGCATGAACCAGGGCGCGACCGAGCTGCGCAGCGCGGACGTCAAGGGCAAGAACCCCTTCGCGGACAAGCGCGTGCGCGAGGCGATGAACATCGCGATCAACCGCGAGGCGGTGAAGCGCGTGGTGATGCGCGGCCAGTCGGTGCCCGCCGGCATCGTCGCGCCGCCCTTCATCGACGGCTACGACAAGGCGCTGGACGTGGTGCCGACGCCGGACGTGGCACGCGCCAAGGCGCTGCTCGCCGAAGCCGGCTACCCCAACGGCTTCGCGGTCACGCTGTCCTGCCCCAACGACCGCTATGTGAACGACGAGGCGATCTGCCAGGCGGCGACCGGCATGTTCGGCCAGATCGGCGTCAAGGCGCGGCTGGACGCGCGGCCCAAGAGCATCCACTTCGCCGAGCTGCCCAAGGGCGAGCTCGACCTCTACATGCTCGGCTGGGGCGTGCCGACCATGGACTCGCACTACGTCTTCCACTACCTCTACGAGACCAGGACCGACAAGGGCGGCTCGTGGAACGTGACCGGCTATTCCAGCCCCAGGGTCGATGAGCTGACCAAGGCGATGAACCGCGAGATCGACCTCGGCAAGCGCGCCGGCATGGTGGCCGAGACCTGGAAGACGGTGCAGGACGACGTGGTCTACCTGCCGATCCACCACCAGATGCTGAACTGGGCGATGAAGGACGACATCGACTTCCCGGTGCAGTCGGAGAACTATCCCTACTTCAAGTTGTTGAAGTTCAAGAAGTGATCCGATCGCGACTCGCGTCGCTCCTACAGTTCGAGCTTCAATGCCCCGCGGAAAACTGTAGGAGCGACGCAAGTCGCGATCCCCGC
>NZ_AMXF01000421.1 GCF_000310225.1 Thauera phenylacetica B4P | reverse complement strand
CGCCGAGGCCGCGGCGGCGGCGCTGGCGCACGGCACGGCGGTGGTCGCCGTCGGCGGCGACGGCAGCCTCGGCACGGTGGCCCAGGCGGCGCACGCGGCAGGTTGCCCGATGGGCGTCATCCCCTACGGGACCTTCAACTACTTCGCGCGCACGCACGGCATCCCCACCGAGCCCGCGGCCGCGGTGCGGCACGTGCTGGATGCGCACCCGCAACCCGTGCAGGTGGGGGGCATCAACGACCGCGTCTTCCTGGTCAATGCCAGCCTGGGCGTCTATCCCGAGCTGCTGCAGGACCGCGAGGCCTACAAGGCCCGCTTCGGCCGCAGCCGCTGGGTGGCCTTCGTCGCCGGCTGCGCGACGCTGTTGCGTGCGCAGCGCCGGCTGCGCCTGCACATCGAGACCGGCGCCACGGTTCGCGACGTGCAGACGCTCACCCTCTTCGTGGGCAACAACCGGCTGCAGCTGCAGCAGCTGGGCGCGGAGCCGGAAGATACCGTCGTCGGCACGCCCGGCGATGGCAGCCTGGCCGCGCTGATGCTGCGGCCCATCGGCACGCTGTCGATGCTCGGGCTGATGCTGCGCGGAGCGATGGGCAGGCTGGGAGAGGCCGCCGGCGTGGAGTGCTTCGAGTTCACCCACATGGTGGTGAAGCCCAGGCTGGCGCGCGGCCGCAAGGAGATCGTGGTGGCCTTCGACGGCGAGGTGGCGCGGATGCGCGCGCCCATCGACCTGCGCGTGCTGGACCAACCCCTGTACCTGCTCCAGGCACCCGGCGCGGCGGGTGAGCCGGCGGCCGGGGCGTGAGGGCGGCGGCGTGAGCGTCCTGCTGCATATCGCGGACACCCACTTCGGCACCGAGCAGCGACCGGTCGTCGAGGCCCTGGTCGCGCTGGCGGCGCGGCAGCGGCCCGACCTGGTGGTGCTCGCGGGCGATGTCACGCAGCGCGCGCGACCGGCCCAGTTTCGTGCGGCGAAGGCCTTCGTCGAGCGGCTGGGGGCGCCGGTTCTGGCGGTGCCGGGCAACCACGACATCGCCCTGTTCGATCCGTGGGCGCGCCTGGCCCGCCCCTACGCGCGCTGGGCCGAGGTGTTCGGCGCCGATCTCGAGCCGGTGCACGCGTCGGCGGAGTTGCTCGTCGTGGGCGTCAACACCACCCGCGCCTGGCGGCACAAACACGGGGAGGTGTCGGCGGCGCAGATCGACCGTGTGGCAGGCCTGCTGGCCGCGGCGAGTCCGCGGCAGCTGCGCGTGGTGGTGGTGCACCAGCCCGCAGCGGTGATCCGCAGCCGAGACCGCGCCAACCTGCTGCGCGGCCACCAGGCCGCGCTGCAGGCCTGGTCGGTCGCCGGGGCCGACCTCGTCCTCGGCGGGCACATCCACCTGCCCTACACGCTGGCACCGCAAGGGCTTGCGCGCCGACTCTGGGTGCTCCAGGCCGGCACCGCCGTCTCCTCGCGCACGCGCGCCGAGGTGCCCAACTCGGTCAATATCGTGCGCTGGAACGAACCATCCGGCGCCCACGACACACCGGCGCCGCAGGGGTCGGCAGCGGGTGGAAGCTGCCTCGTCGAGCAGTGGGACTTCGTGCGCGACGAGCGGCGCTTCGTCCGCAGGGCGGTCACGCCCGTGCAACCCGAGCGCTCCTGAGCGCGAGACCCTCGCCCTTGCCTGGCGAGGGCCGCGTCCCCTTCGTCGGCCGGGACGACTCCGGCGCCTCGGGCCGGCCCGGCGCCGGCACCTCGGGCCGGGCTTGCGCCGCTAGCCATGCGCACGCCCCCTGCGGC
>NZ_AMXF01000420.1 GCF_000310225.1 Thauera phenylacetica B4P | reverse complement strand
GGGCGGCGAGCGCGGCCTCGCGGCGGCCGCGCAGCGCCAACGCCTGCTGCAGCGCGCCGGCGCTACGGTGGTCGTCGGTGGCGTCGAGCTCGCCGCTGCGGGTGGCGAGCTCGGCGACGATGCGTTCGAGCTGCTCGCCGGCGAGCTGCTGGTTGCGCGCGATGTCCTCGAGCTTGCCGGCGCATTCGCGCTCGGAGAACTTCGCCTCCTGCAGCTCGCGCGCGGCCGATTGCTCGAGCGCGCGCGCCTCGCGCACGGCGTGCTCGCGCTCGCGCAGCACCTCGGTGGTTGCGTCCAGGCGTTCGCGCTGCAGCTCGGCGAGCTCGGCCATGCGCGCCTGCTCGAGCTCGGCACGGGTGAGGTGCTCGCGCTCGGCGCTCTCCAGATGGACGATGTCCTCGAGGTCGCGGGCGAGCTGCTCGCGGCGCTCGTCCGCGCGGGCGCGCGCCTGCGCGAGCTTGAGCACCTCGACCTGCTCGGTGTGCACCTGCGCCTGCAGGGCCTGCAGCTCACGGCGCAGGCCGTTGATGCGCTCCTGCAGCGCGCTCGCCGCAGTCTCGGCCACCAGCAGCGCATCGTGCGCCAGGCGCGCCTCGTCCTCGTGCCCCTGCAGCTCGGCGGCGAGGCCCTCGATCTCGCGCTGGCGCTCGATCACGCCGTGGGTGCGCGCATCTGGGGCGTGGTGGATCAGCGCGTCGCGCCTCAGCACCTGGCCGCGCGGGCCGACGAGGCAGGTGTTCGGCGCCAACTGCGCGCGCCGCGGCAGCCAGTCCTCCAGCCGCTCCACCGCCCATGCCCCGGCCAGGAAGTCATCCACCAGGCCGCGCAGGGCCGGATCGCGCACCGCGACCAGTTGCGCAAGCGGCCGCCCATTCGCGCCTGCCGGCGCTCCTACAGGGGGGGGTGTTTCGGTGCCGGAGGCAGGGGCGACGGGAGGTGTGAATGCGGTGCCCGACGGGCGCGTCGCCTCGTTGCGCTCGTTCGCGCCTGCCGGCGCTCCTACAGGGGGGGGTGCTTCGGTGCCGGAGGCAGGGGCGACGGGAGGCGCGAAGCAGGCGGCGGAGTCGAGCGTCGAGGGGGTAAGCGGGAGGGCGATGGCGAGCGATTCCGGGGGCGTCTCGTCTAGCACGGTGTGTGCGGCCGCGAGCGCGACCGCCGCATCGGGCGAGGTGAGCGCGGACAGGCGCTCGCGCAGCACGGCCTGCACCGCCTCGTCCCAGCCCTCCTCCACCTGCAGCTGCTTCCACAGCGGCGGCAGCGTGTCGAGGCCGTGGCGCTTCAACCAGTCGCCCAGCTTGCCCTGCGACTGCACGCGTGCCTGCAGCTGCACCAGGGCGTCGCGGCGGGCGCGCAGCTCGGTGAGCCGGCGCTGCACCGCGCGCTCGTGCTCCAGCGCGGACTTCAGCGCGGCCTGCGCGTCGGGCAGGCGCGGCTGCGCCTCGGCGAGCTCCTGCTGGTGCGCCTCCAGCTCGTCCTGCACCGCCTCCAGGCGTGCCTCGCGCTCGGCGAGCATGCGCTCGTCCGGGCCCACGATCGCGCCGCGCTCGCCCTCCAGCCGGCCGCGGCGCTGCTGCAGAGCCTCGAGCGCACGCAGGGCGCTCGCGCGCTGGGTCTCCTCGACGCGCAGCTGCTGCTCGGTCTGCGCGAGCTCGCGGCGCGCAGCCGCCATGGTCGCGTCGGCGGCGTGGCGGCCGGAGTCGAGCTCGGGCAGGCGGTCCGCGATCTCCAGATGGCGGGCATCGGCTTGCTCGGCGCGCAGCGCGGCGTTCTCGGCGAGCGCCTGCCAGCGCTCGC
>NZ_AMXF01000419.1 GCF_000310225.1 Thauera phenylacetica B4P | reverse complement strand
GCCGCGCGCACGGTCTCGAGCAGGGCCGCCATCGAGGCCGCGTCGGCCAGGCCCTCGGGTGTGACCGGCTCGAGCAGCTCGGCGTGGAAGACATCGAGGTCGCGCGCGTCGCCGAAGCGGTTGGCGTTGTCGCGCAGGCGGGCGTTCCAGGTGCCGGCGAAGGCCTCCGGCAGCGCAGGGGCGAAGATCTTCAGCAGCGCGCGCAGGCGGCGGTGGGCGACGCGCAGCTGGTGGATGTTGTCGGGGTCGATCGCGTCGGGGTCGCCTTGCGCGAGCGCGGTCGCGGCGTTGCCCTGCCACTGGCGCACGCAGGACAGCGCCAGGCCGCGGAAGGCCTCCACCACGTTGTGGCCGGGCTCGAGCGTGGAGGTCTCGGCGCGCAGCGCGCCGGCCGGGGTGTCGAGGAAGAGGCGATAGCCGCGCTCGGCCTTGGACAGGTCGGCGGGCATCAGCGGCAGGTCCTGCGCGAGCGTGCAGGCGAGGTCGAGCAGGTCCTGCGCGCGCCCGCTCTCGAGCTCCAGCTCGAGCTCGCAGATCTCGGCCTCGCGCTCGATGCCGTCCGGGGTGCGCACGTGCACCGCGCCGGTGTCGATCATCAGCAGGATGGACACGTCCTCCTGCGGGACGAGGCGCCGCGTCTCGCGCCGGAAGCGGGTGGTGAACACCGGCACCAGCTCTTCGCGGTGGCGTTCGAGCAGGCGCGCGGTGGCGGGGTCGTCGACCGGGGAGAAGTCGAAGTCGCCGGTCCATGCGGTCTCCCACTCCGGGCGCTGCGACAGCCCGCCGCTCGACACCGCCGCGCACTTCACCGTCTGCAGCATCTGGCGGCCCTGGCGGCGGGTGCGCACCGCCACCTTGCGCGCCTTGAGCTGCAGCTTCGGGGTGTCGAAGTAGGTGTTGTCGAGGGTGAGGGCGTTGCCGCATTTCTCCGCCGCGGCCACCAGCGGGTGGCGGCGCAGCGCGGGAAGCGCGCGCCTGGGCAGCGCGAGCTTGAGTTCGATTTCGTGGCTCATGGATGTCGCCCGCGGGCGGGCGTCGGAAGGGAGGGCGCCTGAATTCTAGACGCCGGCCCGCGGGGCGTCATGCACGCTTTTGCGACGTGAAATATTTCATCGCGCCCACGATGTCCGCACCGCCCGGTTCGCGCCCGCCGCCGCTCACAGGGCGTCGGTGTTTTCTGTAGAAGGCGGCGGTGGAAAAGCGTACGCGCGTCGATTGTCGGACCGCCCTGTTCGCAGCTGCCGCAGCTCCTACAGGAGGGCCGGGACGCGCGGTGGTTCATGTAGGAGCGCCGGCAGGCGCGAAGGCGGCGGTGGAAAAGAGTACGCGCGTCGATTGTCGGACCGCCCTGTTCGCAGCTGCCGCAGCTCCTACAGGAGGGCCGGGACGCGCGGCGGTTCTGCAGGAGCGCCGGCAGGCGCGAAGGCGGCGGTGGAAAAGCGTATGCGCGTCGATTGTCGGACCGCCCTGTTCGCGGCTGCCGCAGCGCCTGCAGGAGGGCCGGGACGCGCGGCGGTTCTGCAGGAGCGCCGGCAGGCGCGAAGGCGGCGGTGGAGCCCGGGACGCGTGTCGATCACCGGACCGCCGCGTTCGCAGCTGCCGCAGCGCCTACAGGAGGGCCGGGACGCGTGGTGGTTTCTGTAGGAGCGCCGGCAGGCGCGAAAGCGGCGTCTGCTCATGCGCCGCCGGCTATCGCTGCGCCGCCGCCTATTCCCCGAATACCGCCCGCCACAGCGCGCGCACGGGTTCGCGCGCGGCGGCGGCCTCGTCGGGGGCGACCCGCGAGGGGCGCTCG
>NZ_AMXF01000418.1 GCF_000310225.1 Thauera phenylacetica B4P | reverse complement strand
GGCCGCCGCCGCGCCCGCGGCCGCGGCGCCGGCGCCCCTGCCCGCCGCCGACAACCTGGAGGCGAGCTGGAACGACGTCTCGCAGGTGGATGTGCTCGGCCTCGAGGTCGGCTACCGCCTCATCCCGATGGTCGACAAGGGCCAGGACGGCGAGCTGCTCAAGCGCATCCGCGGCCTGCGCAAGAAGTTCGCCCAGGAGGTGGGCTTCCTGTCCGCGCCGGTGCACATCCGCGACAACCTCGAGCTCAAGCCCAACGGCTACCGCCTCGCGCTCAAGGGCGTCGAGGTCGGCGGCGGCGAGGCCTATCCCGGCCAGTTCCTCGCCATCAACCCGGGCCGCGTCTCCGGCCCGCTCGCAGGGCGCGAGACCACCGACCCCGCCTTCGGCCTGCCCGCGGTGTGGATCGACGCCACCATGCGCGAGCAGGCGCACGCGCTCGGCTACACCGTGGTCGACGCGAGCACGGTGGTGGCCACCCACCTCAACCACGTCATCCTCAACCACGCCGCCGAGCTGCTCGGCCGCCAGGAGACCCAGGCCCTGCTCGACCACCTCGGCAAGGAGTCGCCCAAGCTGGTCGAGGACCTCGTGCCCAAGCTGCTGCCGCTCGGTACCGTGCAGCGCGTGCTGCAGAACCTGCTCGAGGAGGGCGTCAACATCCGCGACATGCGCAGCATCATCGAGGTGCTCGCCGAAAACGCGCCGCGCGTGCAGGACCCCGCCCAGCTCACCACGCGGGTGCGCGAGGCCCTCGGCCGTGCGATCCTGCAGGGCCTGTTCCCGGGCAACGCCGAGGTCCAGGTCATGGCGCTCGAGCCCGGCCTCGAGCGCATCCTGATGCAGGCCATGGCCGCGGGCGGCGAGGGCGGGGCGATCGAGCCGGGCCTGGCCGACACCCTGCTGCGCCAGACCGCGCAGATCGCCCAGCGCCAGGAGGACATCGGCCTGCCGCCGGTGCTGCTGGTGCCCGCGCAGCTGCGCCTCTTGCTGTCGCGCTTCCTGCGCCGCGCCGTGCCCTCGCTCAAGGTGGTCTCCAACAGCGAGGTCCCGGAGAACCGCACCATCCGCGTCACCGCGATGGTGGGCGCGCAGGGCTGAGCGTCGCAGCCCGAGCCCGCATTCGCGCCTGCCAGCGCTCCTGCATGAACCGTCGCAGCTTGCGAGCCCCCTGTAGGAGCGGCGGCAGCCGCGAATGGGCGGTGCGGTGGCGACCGGCGATGTCGCGGGTCGACACGCTGCATTCGCGCCTGCCGGCGCTCCTACGTGAACCTGCGCGGCTTGCGGGCCCCTGTAGGAGCGGCGGCAGCCGCGAATGGGCGGTTGAGCAGCGACGGGCGATGTCGCGGATCGACACGCTGCATTCGCGCCTGCCGGCGCTCCTACGTGAACCTGCGCGGCTTGTGGGCCCTTGTAGGAGCGGCGGCAGCCGCGAATGGGTGATCGGAGCCGCCGCCGCGATCCGGCCTTCGGCATCGTCGGCCGAATAGGCGCGGGAAACCCGCTTTATTCGAACCCTGGCGATTGACACCCGCTGGCGATAATCCACATCAAGCAGTGGTCGATGACGACCACCGGGAGAATCGCCATGAACGTCAAACGCTACTTTGCCCCCACCGCCCGCGAGGCGCTCCGCGCGCTCAAGGAGGCCCTTGGTCCGGACGCGATCGTGCTCTCCAACCGCGCGGTCGAAGGCGGGGTGGAGATCCTCGCGCTGCCGGGCGAGGCGGTCGGTGCGCTGCAGGCGGCCAACCGCGCGGCGGTGGCGGCGAGGGCGGGCGGGGATGCCCGACCCGCATCCGCGCCGGCGCCC
>NZ_AMXF01000417.1 GCF_000310225.1 Thauera phenylacetica B4P | reverse complement strand
CGGGCGCGCGCGGCGAGGTCCTGGGTGTCGGTGAAGGCGCGTTCGCCGCGCGCGGCGACGATGCGGGCGGCGGCGTCGCGGCCGAGGCCGCGGATCATGCGCAGGCCGAGGCGCACCGCGGGCTGCGGGCGTACAGGCGACGCGTTCGCCTCCGGTGCGCCGGGGCTGCTCGCCAGCTGGGTGTGTGCTGGCAGTGGGGGACAGGGCGCTGGCTGCGCTGATGGAGTGCCTGGGGGCTCGGGGGCCGGATCGGCCGCATGTTCGGCGGTGGGCTCCAGCGTGCAATCCCACTCGCTCACGGTGACATCCGCCGCCCTGACCTCCACCCCGTGCCGGCGCGCGTCCTGGATCAGCTGCGAGGGCGCATAGAAGCCCATCGGCTGGCTGTTGAGCAGCGCGCCGAGGAAGGCCGCGGGCTCGAAGCACTTGAGCCAGGCCGAGGCATACACCAGCAGCGCGAAGCTGGCGGCGTGGGATTCGGGGAAGCCGTAGCTGCCGAAGCCCTCGATCTGCTGGCACAGGCGCTGGGCGAAGTCGGGGTCGTAGCCGTTCTTCGCCAGTCCGTCGAGCAGCTTCTGGCGGTAGCGCTCGAGCTCGCCCTTGCGCCGCCAGGCGCCCATCGCGCGGCGCAGCTGGTCGGCCTCGCCGCCGGTGAAGTCGGCCGCGACCACCGCGAGCTGCATCACCTGCTCCTGGAAGATCGGCACCCCGAGCGTGCGCGCGAGCACGCCGCGGATCTCCGCGCGCAGCCCTGCCATGGGTTCCTCTCCGCGCGCCACGCGCTCGCGCGCCTGCAGGTAGGGATGCACCATGCCGCCCTGGATCGGGCCGGGGCGCACGATGGCGACCTCGACCACGAGGTCGTAGAAGCGCTGCGGCTTGAGCCGCGGCAGCATGGTCATCTGCGCGCGCGACTCGACCTGGAACACGCCGACCGAGTCGGCGCGCGACAGCATCGCGTACACCTCGGGGCGCTCGCGCGGGATCGTCGCCAGCGTCAGCGCCCGCCCGCGCCAGGCCGACACCAGCGCCAGGCCGCGGCGCAGCGCCGACAGCATGCCGAGCGCGAGCACGTCGATCTTCATCAGCCCGACCGCGTCGAGGTCGTCCTTGTCCCACTGGATCACGGTGCGTTCGGGCATGGCGGCGTTCTCGACCGGCACCAGCTCGTCGAGCCGGCCGCGCGCGATGACGAAGCCGCCGACGTGCTGCGACAGGTGGCGTGGAAAGCCGATGAGCTCCTCGGTGAGCGCGACCAGCCTCTGCGTGACCGGGCTGGCAGGGTCGAGCCCGGCCTCGGCGAGGCGCTCTGGCAGGATGCGGCGGCCGTCGAACCAGTGGTGCTCGCGGGTGAGGCGCTCGATCTGCGCCTCGTCGAGGCCGAGCGCGCGACCGACGTCGCGCAGCGCGCTGCGTGACCGGTAGCGGATGACCGTGGCGGCGAGTGCAGCGCGTTCGCGGCCGTACTTGCGGTAGAGGTACTGGATGACCTCCTCGCGGCGCTCGTGCTCGAAGTCGACGTCGATGTCGGGCGGCTCGTCGCGCTCGCGCGAGATGAAGCGCTCGACCAGCATGATGCCCAGCTGCGGGTCGACCTCGGTGATGCCGAGCGCCCAGCACACCACCGAGTTGGCCGCCGAACCGCGGCCCTGGCACAGGATGCCGCGGTCGCGGGCGAAGCGCACGATGTCGTGCACGGTGAGGAAGTAGGGCTCGTAGCCGAGCTCGGCGACGAGCGCGAGCTCGTGCTCGATCTGCGCGCGCACCGTGGGCGGGGCGGGGTCTTCGGCCGGCGGCGGCGCGGCGGCGATGGCAGTGGGCGCCGCGGCGGCGGCGATGG
>NZ_AMXF01000416.1 GCF_000310225.1 Thauera phenylacetica B4P | reverse complement strand
GCGCCGAGCGGCGTCCCGCCGCCGGGCTGCGCCTCGTCGAGGGCGACGAGCTCCCCTGCTGCCGGCCCTGTCGGGAGCGCGGCGGGCGCGGGCGTCGCATCGACCGCGGGGAGCATGGCGGTCGCGGAGATGGCGTCGGCGGCGCCGACCGCCTCCTCGGAGCGCCCGGCAGGCTTCGTGACGTCCTCGTCGTCGACGGCCTCGAGGCGCGCGACGAGCGTGTCGGCCGGCTCCGGCGTGCGTCCTGCGGCGATCTCCTCGCGCATCGCGCACAGGGCGTCGAGGGCTTCGCCGAATAGCGCCAGCGCACGCGTCCCCGGGGCCTGACCGGTGTCGGCGAGGCGCTCCAGCCTGTGCTCCAGGGCGCGGCCGAGGCGATGCGCGGGTTCTGCGCGCACGGTGCCGGAGATGCCGGCGAGGGTGTGGGCGGCGCGTATCCCCGCGCTCGAGGGCGGATGCTCGCCGGTGTGCAGCGCGCGCAGCTCCTGTTCCAGCGCGGCGAGGTGCTGGGCCGACTCGCTGCAGTAGAGCTCGTGCAGCGCACGCGAGATGTCGCCATCGCCGACGCGCACGGGTTCGCCGGAAAGGCGGGCGTCGGGCTCGCCGGCTGCAGGCTCGCCCGGCTGCGCGGGCGCGGCGTCGAGGGCCGCGATGCCTTCGGCCTCCGCGTCGAGCCGCGCCTCGCCGGACGGCGTCGACCACGGCTCGAAGGCGTCGAGCAGGATCGGGGCGCCCTCGTCGAGCGGCTCGATGAACTCGATCAGGTCCTCCTCTGCTTCCGGGGCGAAGGCCGGCACGGCGTCGACCGCAGCGGGCGCAGGCGGCGGGAGATCGCCGATCTCGCCGTCGAGCAGGAAGTCCACGCTGTCGATGTGCATCGGCGCGGGGGCGGGCGCGGGGGCGGCCGCCTCCGCCGCAGGCTCCTCGATCGGCTCGGGGAGGGTGGGGAGCTGTCCGGAGGCCGCAGCGAGGCCGGCGTCATGCACCGGCTCGGCCGCCTCGTGCAGCCGCCTGGCCTCGGCGATCAGGGCCGCGGTGTCGCCGCCGCCTGCCTCGCCATGTTCGAGCTGCGCCACCCAGGTGGAGAACACGCGATGGCCTTCGGCGACGAGGGCCAGCAGGGCGGGCGTGAGCGGCCAGTCGAGCTGCAGCCAGCGATTGAGCGCCTGCTCCACCGCCCACGCGGTGTCGCCGAGCTGGGCGAGCCCGACCATGCGGCCGCTGCCCTTGAGGGTGTGGAAGCCGCGCCGGATGGTGACCAGCTCCGCGAGCTCGTCCGCCGTGCCGCGCAGGGTATCGAGCCCGGCTGCGATGCCGGCGAGCACCTCGTGCGCCTCCTCGATGAAGATCGCCAGCAGCTCGGCGTCGACCTCGGCGTCCACCGGAATCCTCGCCGGGGGCGCGGAGGGGGCGGATTCGTCGGTCCGTGCAGCTGGGAGGATCTGCTCCGGTGCCTGCCCGGACGCATCGCCGTGCGTGCGCTCGGCCGCAGGGGCGGGCTCCGCCGTGCCTGCCTCCTCCTGGGTGGCTTCGGCAGGCGCGTCGAGCGCGCCGAAGCTGCTGAAATCGAGGTCCGGGAAGTCGAGGCCGAACGGCTTGTCGCGCGTGTCCCGAGCCGCGGCCTCCGCAGTCGGAGCCGGTGATGCGACGCCCGCGCCCGCCGGCTCGATGGCCGCGAGCGTGGGGGCGGCCGCGGCGGTCGGTGCGCTGCCGAGGCCGGATCCGGCCGTCGTCGGCGCAGGCGACGCGAGCTCGGCCAGCGTGAGTTCGGGCGGCGCGAGTTCGGGCGGAGCGGGTTCGGGCGGAGCGGGTTCGGATGCCGGGGCCGGGGCCGGCGAGGC
>NZ_AMXF01000415.1 GCF_000310225.1 Thauera phenylacetica B4P | reverse complement strand
CGGTCGCCCACGGCGTACTGGCCGGCGGGCTTGGCGGCGGGAGCCTGCGCGGCCGCAGGCAGGGGCGCGAGCGCCAAGGCGGCGAGCAGCGAAGCGGCGAGCCGCGCGTGGCGGACGAGTTGGCCGAGGTGCATGTTCGTGTTCAATTTTCTGTCTCCGGTAGCGGGCCTGCAGCGCGGGGCGCGTGCTTGCGGATGAAGCGGCGCATCGTCCCTCAGGTCCTCACGGTCATGCCGTCGGCGAGCGACTGGCGGTAGGCGCGCAGCCCCGGCAGCAGGCTGGCGACCAGGCTGGCGGCGAGCACCGCGCCGAGCAGGCGCCATTCGCTCGCCGCGGGCCAGCCCAGGCTCAGCTGCAGGCCGTGTTGCGCGGCGAGCCAGGGCGCGAGCGCGGCGCCCGCACCATACAGCAGCGCGAGCCCGAGCGCGATGCCGGCGACGGCGAGCACGAGGCTCTCGACCGCGAGCAGCGCGAAGACCGCGCGCGGGCTGGCGCCGAGCGCGCGCAGGATGGCGAGCTCGCGGCGGCGCTCGCCCAGGCTCGCCAGCACCACCGCCACCATGCCGGCCAGGCCGACCACGACCACCAGGGCCGAGACCGCGAGCAGCGCGCGCTCGGCGATGCCGACCAGGCTCCACAGCTGCTGCAGGGTGGCGCCGGGCAGGATGGCGGTGAGCGGCTCGCCGGTGTAGCCGTTGAGCTGGCGCTGCACGCGGAACACCGCGCTGCGGCTGTGCAGCCCGACCAGCGCGGCGGTGACCGACTTGGGGCGCAGGTCGAACTTGCGCACGTGCTCGGGCGCGATCGTGAGGCCGGGGATGGGCGCGCCGCCGTGCCAGTCGACATGGATCGCCTCCAGGCCTTCCAGGCTCACCAGCACGGCACGATCGAGCGGCGTGGCGCTGGAGGCGAGGATGCCGGCCACGGTGAAGGGCTTGTCGGCGTGCTCGGCGAAGCGCGGCCCGCCCTCCCCGGCGCCGCCGCCGTGGCTGAGCACGATGCGATCGCCGAGGCGGTAGCCATGGCGGGCGGCGACCTCGGCGCCGATCACCGCCTGGAAGAGGTCCTCCGCGCGCGCGGGTGCGTCGGCGAAGGGGCCGCCGGCGGCGAAGGCGAGGCTGCGCCCCTCGCCGTGGCGGTAATGCGCGAAGAAGTCCGTGGTGGTACCGACCACGCGGTGGCCGCGGTGCGAGTCGCCGAGCGCGAGCGGCACCAGCCACTTCACCTGAGGCAGCGCGGCGACGTGCTCGACGCTGGCCCACGACAGGTTGGCCGTGGCGTCGCCGATGTGGAAGACCGAGTAGAGCAGCAGCTGCACCGCGCCGCCGCGCGCGCCCACCACCAGGTCGGTGCCGGAGATCGTCTGCGCGAAGCCTGCGCGCGCGTCGTTGCGCAGGCGCTCGACCCCGAGCAGCAGCGCCACCGCCAGCGCCACCGCGAGCACGGTGAGCGCGACCGACAGGCGGCGGTTGGCGATGCTGCGCAGCGACAGCATGAGCACCGCGCTCATCGCGCGCCCTCCGCCGCCGACGCCGCGTGATTCAACGCCGCGTGGTTCAACGCCGCGAGGTCGAGCACGCGGTCGAAGTGCGCGGCCAGGCGTGCGTCGTGGCTGACGAAGAGCAGCGCGGCGCCGGCCGCGGCGCACTCCTCGAGCAGCAGGTCGATGAAGGCCTGCTGGCGGTCGGCATCCAGCGCCGAGGTGGGCTCGTCGGCCACCACCAGGCCGGGGCGGCCGATCAGCGCGCGCGCCGCGGCCACGCGCTGCTGCTGGCCGACCGAGAGCTGCGCGGCGGGACGATCGAGCAGCTCGGCGCCGAGGTCGAGCCGCGCCGCCAGGCGCGCAGCCTGGCGAGATCCT
>NZ_AMXF01000414.1 GCF_000310225.1 Thauera phenylacetica B4P | reverse complement strand
GGGGGGCGCCTGCGTGGCGACTGGCTCCGGGGGTGGGGCCGGCTGCGCGGGCGCCTCTGCGGGCGGGCGGCCGGCGAGCTGCGAAGGGTCGATCAGCGCCAGGCCGGCGCGGCGAACGCCCTCGTGGTGTTCCGCGGGCAGGCGCATGACGCCGATCGGCTGCAGCCGGTAGCGGCGCAGCAGGGACTGCAGGCCGGACCAGTCGATACGTGCGGGGAGCTGCGCCACGCCGGCGAAGTCGAGGATGACCGCCTCGCCGTTGAAGAAGTCGGGCATGCCACCGAGCATCTTGTGCAGGGAATCGGCGAGCGTGCTCGGTTCCGCCGCCAGCAGGACGGCGACGGTGGCGCCCAGGGTCGTGTTGTGGAACTCGATCGATCTTGCGGGCGCGCTGGCGGACATGTACGGAACGGTCTTCAAAATCAAGCGAGTGTACTTAGGCGAAGACGTTCGGGCAAGGCCGGCAGCGCAAACCTGACGGCATCGCCCGCTTTCCGCTCAATGCAGGGTGGGCGGACGGAAGAGGGCGTCCACGTCGCTGCGATCGAAACGGTAGGTGTGGTTGGAGAGGTCGTCATGCACCACGACCTCGCCATGCTCCTCGAGCACGGCGCGCACCTCGGCCTCGCCGAGCGCGCGCAGCATCTCGGCGATCTTGTCCGGATCGGCCGGCCACTCGTGGGTGACCGGGCGCGCCTCGAAGAGGCGGATGTCCTCCTCGGCGAACAGGCGGCGCAGGATCTGCTCGGCGTCGAGGCCGAGCAGCTCGTCCTCGCGCACGGTGTGGGCGAGCTGCTGCACGCGCGACCAGCCGTCGAGGTCCTTGGCGTCGGCGCCGGGCAGCTTCTGTACGAACAGGGCCACCGCGGCCCGCGGGCTGCACGCCAGCCACAGCCTCGCGGGCTGCTGCTCGGACTGGGCGAGATAGTGCTCGAAGACCTCGGCGATGCTGTCGCCTTCGAGCGGCACCAGGCTCTGGTAGGGCTGCCCCAGGCCCGCGATGTCGAGGGAGAGCTGCAGACGCCCGTCGCCGACGAGCTCGGCGAGCGTGCCGGCGGCGGGCGTGCCCTCGGCCTTGGCGTAGCCGCGCAGGTTGAGGGTCTCGGCGCAGTCGATCACCAGCAGGCTGACCGGGCCGTGGCCGGTGATCTGGGAGGTCAGCCGGCCGGGCTGCTTGAGGTTGCCGGCGATCACGGTCGACACCGCGCTCATCTCGCCGAGCAGGTGCGCCACGGCAGGTGCATAGCCGCGCCCGTCCTGCATGGCCTGCCAGACGTCGGTGAGGCGCACGACCGCGCCGCGGATGTCGAGATCTTCGAGCAGGAAGCGTTGCACGTAGCTGGTGGGGAGGGGCTTGTTCATGTCGGGGGTCCGGTTTTCTTGTTGGCCGTAGTGGCTCAGCGCTGGTAATGGCGCTCGAAGGCACCGGTGTCCAGGCCGACGACGAGCTCGCCGTCGGCGAACTCGACCAGCGGGCGTCGGATCAGGCTGGGCTGGGCCTGCATCAGTGCGATCGCCGCGGCGGTGTCGGCGATCGCCTGCTGTTCGGGCGCGAGCTTGCGCCAGGTGGTACCGCGCTTGTTCACCAGCGCCTCCCAGCCCAGGCGCTCGCACCAGCGCGCCAAGGTGGCGGCGTCGATGCCGGCCTTCCTGTAGTCGTGGAAATGGTAGGCGACGCCCGCGCCGTCGAACCAGGCGAAGGTCTTCTTCATCGTGTCGCAGTTCCTGATGCCATGGATCGTCGGCATGGCCGTCTCCTTACTTGCCGCCGCGGGCACGGGCGAAGGCATCGGCGAGCGCGTTGCCGGCCGCCGGGCGCGAGGCCTCCTGGCGCGCGCCGCCCTTGCCCTGCGCGGGCGGGCGGCGGTCGTC
>NZ_AMXF01000413.1 GCF_000310225.1 Thauera phenylacetica B4P | reverse complement strand
TGCGCCACCGCCACCGCCACCGCCTGCGCCTGCGCGGCGTCCTCGACGCGGTGGTCGTGCCGCGTGCCGAGCCCGGCCAGCCGCTGCAGGCGCGCGCGGCCGCCAGGATGGCGATGAGGCGCGGGGGCGGTGGACAGGGCGCTCTGCAAGGAGCGGAATGCGGATGGCGCTCCACGCGTTCGCCCGCGTGCAACCGGCTCTCCAGCGGTGCGGGCCGGCCGCGGACGGGCGCGCGGACGTAGCATCGGGCATGGGAGAGGCATTGCCCCGATCCATCACTACTGCGGCATGGCGCTTTCCGTGTCGCGTGCGCTTGCTGCTACGCTGTGCGCTGGCTCGTCCGAGGAGAACGAAGATGAAGAAGCGCGCCGTGTTCGTCACGCTTTCCGGGCTCTCCGCCGCTGCGGTGGCGGTGCTTGTCCTCGCGGCCGCATCCGCCCCGGCCGGGGCCATCGCCGCGGCGGCCGTCCCGGAGGAGTGCGTCTGCTCGCGCGGCCTGCGCCTCTCAGAGGCGCCGCCGTCGGTGCTGCACAACTGCCAGTGCGGGCCGCTGCAGTGCGTGGTGCATGCGCAGTCCGGGCAGCTGCAGTGCCGCTGATGGCGGGAGATCCCCATGACCTGGCGCGCTTCGTCGAGGCGCAGCAGGGCGTCCATGCGGACGCGCTTGCCGAGTTGCGCTCGGGGCGCAAGCGCAGCCACTGGATGTGGTTCGTCTTCCCGCAACTGGCCGGGCTCGGCACGAGCGCGACCGCGCAGTACTACGGTGTCCGCGGCCTCGACGAGGCGCGCGCCTACCTCGCACATCCGCTGTTGGGCGCGCGCCTGCGTGAATGCGCGCAGGCCCTGCTCGCGCTGCGCGGGCGCTCGGCCGAGCAGATCTTCGGCTACCCGGATGTGCTCAAGTTGCGCTCCTCGATGACGCTCTTCGCTGCGGTGCCGGGCGCAGATCCGGTGTTCGGCGAGGTTCTGGCGCGCTATTACGATGGAGAAGCGGATGCGCGCACCCTGCAAGGGCTGGGGCAGGGGGGCTGAGCGCATGTGCGTCCCCAGCTTGCCTGCAGCGGGCTGCCGCAGGCGCGAGGAGCCGGCATGAAGCCCCGCATCAGCGTGTTCACCCTCGGCGTGGACGATCTCGCGCGTGCCGTCGCCTTCTACCGCGACGGCCTGGGCTGGCCGACGCGCGGTATCGTGGGCAGCGCGGAGCAGCATTCGGCGGTCGCCTTCTTCGCGCTGCAGCCCGGCATCCAGCTCGCACTGTTCGCGCGCGCGAGCCTCGCGCTCGAGGCCGGCGTCGCCGAGCCGCCATCGGGCACGAGCGGCTGCCTGCTGAGCCACAACGTCGCCCGCCGCGAACAGGTGGCCGAGGTGATGGCCCAGGCGGCGGCCGCGGGCGCGCGCATCCTGCGTGTGCCACGCGACACCGCCTGGGGCGGCCACGCGGGCTATTTCCAGGACCCGGACGGGCATCCCTGGGAGGTGGCGTGGAATCCCAAATGGCCGGTGGAGGACGATTGAGTCTCGCGCTGCCGGCGTGAGCGCCCGCAGCCTGTCCGGCGGCCACCGCCCCGCGGCGCGGAACCGGACAGCACGCGCCTTTGTCCCTAAACTGGCGGCTCGCACCGCTTCGCGTTTCCGCTCCTTGCGCCTCACCCCTAACGCCTCACGCCCCACTGCCCAATGCCCTCCAGCCGTCGCCTCGTCCTCTCGCTCAGCCTCGCCGGCCTCGCCGCGCTGGGCGCCTATGCCTGGTATGCCAACCGTCCGCCGGCCGTACTGCCGGGGGGGACGCAGACGGCAGGCGCGCAAGGCGGTCCGCCTGCGGCGGTGGCGGCGGGTGCGAAGGCGGTGGCGGGCGGCGCGGGCGCGGCGCCGGGGG
>NZ_AMXF01000412.1 GCF_000310225.1 Thauera phenylacetica B4P | reverse complement strand
GCGAGGCCGATCGCGTCGGCCAGCGCGGTGCGCTCGCCGGCCGCGATGCCGTCGCTCACGTGGCGCGGCCGCGGCGGCGCCAGCGACACCAGCACGGCGCGGTCGCAGGCCAGCACCTCGCCGATACGGTTAGCCAGCAGCTGCCCGGCCTGCTCGGGGTCAGCGGTGGCGGCGAGTGCGCCGCACAGGCGCACCAGGCGGCCGAGGAGGAACTCCCCGGCCTCGCGCTGCGCGTCCCTCACGGCAGCACGACCCCCTTCATGCCATGCACGATGCCGGCGCTCGGCCTGGGCAGGGACCAGATGACGCGCACGGTGTTGCTGCGCACCTCGACCTTGCGCGACACCGCCTCCACCTGGACCGCCAGCTCGCGCCCCAGGTCGGGCAGCATCAGCCGCGCCGGCGCGCCGGGCTTCAGCGCCGCGGCGGCCTCCGCCGGCACGTCGCCCACCGCGCGCAGCTGGGTGTTGTCGACCAGCTCGGCGATCGGCATGCCGGCCTCGACCCACTGGTGGCGGCGCGCCGGGCGCTCGACCACCGAGCCGGAGAAGGGCGCCACCAGGCGCGCGGTCTCGATCTGTCGCCGCAGGATGCGGTTCTCGGCTTCGAGCACGCCCTGCTCGCTGCGCGTGCGGGCGAGCTCGTCCGGCGTCTTGAGGCCCTGGCCGACCAGTCCGGCGGTGGTCTTGGCGAGCTTGCCGAGGTAGGCGATCTGGACGTTGTTGCGCTCGATCTGGAGCTCGAGCTCGCGGGTGTCGAGGCGGGCGACGAGCGCGCCCTGGCGCAGCTCGGCGCCGACGTCGGGGCCGAGCTCGACCAGCATGCCGGCGCGCCCCATCGACAGCACGACCTGCTGGCGCGACTCGATCGCCACCGGCACCTCTGCGGGCAAGGCGGCGAACGAGGTCTGGCAGAAGAGCAGCGCGGCGAGCAGCGCGGAGGCTAGATAGAGGAAGGGGGTGATCATCTGGAGAGCTCACGGACGGTGAAGTCGAGGAAGCGCCGCGCGAGCGACACCGGCTCGAGCCGCAGCTCGACCCAGGCCGGCGCGGCCTCGGGGATGCGGGCAGCGAGCGCGGGCAGGTCGACGCTGAAGCTGAAGTCCTGGTGCGCGTCGCGCGGACGCAGCGGCGGACCGGCGAGCCCCGACGCCACGGCAGGCGGCGAGGCGCCCTGCCCCGGCCGCTCCGCCACCGCCACCATCGGTCCGCCGTAGCGATCGTACAGGGCGTGCGCGGCCAGGCGGTCGAGCGGGGTGAGGCGGGCGTCGACGACCGGCACCTCGAGCATCGGCAGGTCGCGGTCCCAGGCGTGCAGGCGGGCGGTGACGACCGCGCGCGCATCGAGGCGCGCACCCGCGCGATCCTGCACGTAGGCGTGCACGCGCAGGCGCGCGGACTGGCGCACGGTGGCGAGCACCTGGTCGGCGGCCACGGTGTCGCCGGGCTGGAAGTCGGCGGCACGCTCGACGACCTCGCCCGGCGCGCTGGCGGTGACGACGAGCTGGGCGAGGCGCGAGGCGGCGCGTTCGCGCGCGGCGAGCAGGCGGCGCTCGTCCTCTTCCAGCCAGCGCCGGTAGCCGCCCTCGCTGCCGCGGGTGTCGAGCGCCTGCTGCTCGGCGCGGTTGCGGCGCAGCTCGAGCTCGATGCGCGCCTGCTCGTGGTTGCGTTCGAGGTTCTCGACGACCAGCAGGACCTGTCCGGCCACGACCGGCTGCCCGGCCGCCGGCGGCGCGTGCACGATTCGCCCGGCGAAGGGCGCGCCGACGTACTGCAGGCGCTCGTGGGTGAGCAGCGCCGGCACCGCGAGGCTGCGGTCGAGCGGCAGGAACACCGCGCCCGCCAGGCCGGCGAGCACCGCGAGGCTCACGCCCGCGCGCAGCGGCGAG
>NZ_AMXF01000411.1 GCF_000310225.1 Thauera phenylacetica B4P | reverse complement strand
CGGGGGCGCCGGGGGCAGCGAGGGCGCCGGGGAGGGCGAGGGCGTCGTTCATCGCCGGAATTGTGCCGTCTCGCTGGCGGGCGGACCACTGCGGGTGAGGCGGAGGGGCCGCGGCGCGTGCCTTGCGGTCACGCCATCACGCCACCGCGGCATCGCATGCCCCCGGTCAGCGCATCTCGAACAGCTCCTGGTGGAAGCGCTCGGTGGGCAGGCCGCGGGCGGCGAGGGTGTCGCGCAGCGTCGCGCCGAAGCCGGCCGGGCCGCAGAACCACACGCCGGCCAGCTTCCAGTCGGGCACCTTGCGGCAGATGCCGTCGGCGTCGAGGCGGCCGTCGCGCTGCGAGACCAGCACGTGCAGCTTCACCCGCGCCTGGGCGGCGAGCTCGCGCAGGCGGGCGATGAAGCCCTCGTCGGGGGCGCTGGTGCTGTAGAAGAGGTCGACCGGCGCGGCGCCGTCCGCGTGCGTTTCGTCCTGCGCGCGCGCCTGCATGCGGGCGACGAAGGGCGTGATGCCGATGCCGCCCGCGACCCAGATCTGCCGCGCCTGGGCGCCGCCGAAGTCGAAGCGGCCGTAGGGGCCCTCGACGCGCACCGGGTCGCCGGCCTTCAGCGTCGCCGGCAGGCGGCGGGTGTAGTCGCCGAGCGGCTTGATCATGAAGTCCATGCGGCCGTCGTCGCCCCAGGCGGACGAGATCGTGAAGGGGTGCGGGCCCTCGCGCTCGTCGAAGGTGACGAAGGCGAACTGCCCGGCCTGGTGGCCCGGCCACGGCGTGTCGAGGCGCAGGCCGACCTCGAGCACCTGGTTGTCGCGATGCTGCACCACGCGCTCGATGTGGCCGTGGGCGCGGCGTCCGCTGCCGATGCGGCCGGCGAGCGAGCGCAGCGCGGCCCAGCTGCCGGCGGCCATCAGCACGGCCATGACGATGCCGGCCGGTTCCGTCCAGTAGGCGAAGGGCAGCAGCACCACGCCGTGCACGACCAGCGCGAGGTACACCGCCGCCATCACGCGGTGGGTCTGCACGAAGCGGCGGTAGGGGAAGCGCTTGATCAGCGCGATCGCGGCGAGCACCGCGAAGAGGTAGAAGGCCCACTCGCCGATGCTCTCGGCGAGGCCGCGCTGCTCCTGGAAGAAGCGGAACAGCTCCACGGTCTGCTCGGGACGCGCGCCGCGCGCGGGCTTTTCCAGCCAGCCCCAGCCGACCGCCCACTTGGTGCCCTTGGCCCACAGCCAGTGCACCACGCCGATCGACAGGCCGGCGATTCCCAGCCACTTGTGCAGCCGGTAGGCCTTGTCCATGCCGCCCAGCAGCGGCTCGAGCGCGGCCGGGCGCAGGGCGAGGATCATCGCCACGCTCATCGTGCCCATGGCGAGCACGCCGGTGTAATTGACCGCGAGCATGCGCAGCGCGAAGTAGGTGTCGCCCTGGATCAGCAGAGGATCGGCCCACCACCACAGCAGGCTGAGCGCAGCGAGGACGAGGAGAAGTGCAAATTTGATGTTTTTCATGATGACTCCCTTCGAGCGGGATGCGGGCGCCATGAGGCAGCGGATCCCATGCGGGAATTGTGCGCCACAGCATGTGTCCGGCTTGTAGCGTCTTGTACCGCGTGGGAGGCGCCCGCGGCTGGTCAGCGTGGCGGCGCGCCTATAGACTCGCGGGCGAACCTCGACCGGCCGCCGTTTGCGGCCACCGCACGGCACCCCGAACATGTTCCAGCACTCCGCCCCCTCCCCCGCCTGGCTCCAGCACGACATGGAGCGGGTCGATGCGATCATCCGCGCGCACATGAACAACGACGTGGCGCTGATCCGCCAGGTGGTCGAGTTCATCCTGCACGGCGCCGAGCGCCGGCGGCCGGCGCTGGTGCTGGCGACCGCGCGCGCGCTCGGCCATGGCGGCGAGCGGCCGCACGC
>NZ_AMXF01000410.1 GCF_000310225.1 Thauera phenylacetica B4P | reverse complement strand
CAGCAGCCGTGGCCGCCACCGCCGCCGCAACCGCCACCCCCGGCGGCCGCGGCAGCGGCTGCGGGCACGGCCGACGCCTGCGCGCCGAGCTGGATGGTGAAGTCGATGACGATGTTGCCCGGGTCGCGGGCGACGTAGTGGATGCCGACCTGGTTGCCGTAGCGCTGCTGGATTTGGTTGAGCAGCGGCAGCGGGTCGTGGTCATTGACGAAGCGCATGACCTCGCCGTCCTCGAGCGACTCGAGCGCACCGAAGATGGCGGCGTGGCGGAAGCGCTTGGCAACGCCGCGCGCATCGAAGGGGTGAACAGCGTTATCGGACATCTTGTTTCTTCCATTGGAGGGTCCGGTCTCGAACCTGCGGCCGGAATCGCAGCTCGCGAATCCTATTCCCGCGCGCGGGCCGAATCCTTGAGCAAGGACAAAAACCCCGCATGCGCTGCTAAAGTGAAGACCTTTCCACCGGCATCTTCCGGAGAAGCAAAATGAATTCCCGCCTCGCCCGTCCGCTGCTCCACCCCCTCGGCCGCCTCGCGCTCCCCCTCGTCCTCGCCGCCTCGCTGACCCTGTCGGGCTGCGGCTACAACGACTTCCAGCGCCTCGACGAGCAGACCCGCGCCGCGTGGTCCGAGGTGCTCAACCAGTTCCAGCGCCGCGCCGACCTCATCCCCAACCTGGTTGAGACGGTCAAGGGCGAGGCCACCTTCGAACAGGAGACGCTGAGCCGGGTGATCGAGGCGCGGGCGCGCGCCACGGCGATCCAGGTCACGCCCGAAATGCTCGACGACCCGCAGGCGATGGAGCGCTTCCAGCAGGCCCAGGGCCAGCTCGGCAGCGCGCTGTCGCGCCTGCTCGCGGTCGCCGAGAACTACCCCAACCTGAAGGCCAACCAGGGCTTCCAGGACCTGCGCGTGCAGCTCGAAGGGACGGAGAACCGCGTCACCGTCGCGCGCAACCGCTACATCGAGTCGGTCCAGCAGTACAACGTGCTGGCGCGCAGCTTCCCGTCCAACCTCACCGCGATGGTCTTCGGCTACCAGCCCAAGCCCGGCTTCACCGTGGCCGACGAGGCCGCGATCTCGACGCCGCCGAAGGTCGACTTCGGTAGCCAGGGCGGACGCTGAACGATGGCGCGCTACCTCTGGCGCGCGCTGCTGACGCTCGCCGCCGTGCTCGCGGCCGGGCTGGCGCTCGCGCAGCCGCTGCAGCCGGTGCCGGCGCTGCAGGCACGCGTGACCGACCTCACCGCCACGCTGTCGGCGGCGCAGGCGCGCGCGCTCGAGGACAAGCTCGCCGCCTTCGAGGCGGCGCACGGTAGCCAGATCGTCGTGCTGCTGCTACGCAGCACCGCGCCCGAGGACATCGCCGCCTACGCCTTCCGTGTCGCCGACGCGTGGAAGATCGGCCGCCGCGAGCTCGGCGACGGCGTGCTGCTGCTGGTGGCGAAGGACGATCGCAAGGTGCGCATCGAGGTCGCCCGCGCGCTCGAGGGCGCCGTCCCCGACCTGGCCGCGTGGCGCATCATCGACGGCGCGATCACCCCCGCCTTCCGCCGCGGCGACTTCGCCGGCGGCATCGACGCCGGGGTGGAAGCCCTGTTCGCGCTGATCCGCGGCGAGCACCTGCCCGCACCCGAGCGCGCCACGGGCGCGGGCGACGGGGCCGGCATCGAGGATCTCGGCGCCCTGCTCTTCGTCGGCGTGCCGATGCTCGGCGCGCTGCTGGTGGGCATGCTCGGGCGCAAGCCCGGGGCCTTCGCCACGGGCGGCGTCACCGGGCTGATCGTGCATCTGCTCACCGCCAGCCTCTTCCTCGCCCTCGTCGGCGGCGTGCTCGCGGTGGTCTTCGTGCTCGCGCTCGGCATCGGCGGCGGTGGACGTGGCGGTCCGCCGCATCGCGGCGGCGGGCCGCTCATCCGCGGCGGCG
>NZ_AMXF01000409.1 GCF_000310225.1 Thauera phenylacetica B4P | reverse complement strand
CGCAGGCGCGCGCTGGCGAAGCGGGCGGGGTCGTCGAGCGCGGCGCGGCGCAGGTCGTCGCCGCCGTCGCGCGCGAGCTCGGTGGCGAACCAGCGCTCCAGGCGCAGGCACACCGGCACGCCCAGCTCGACGAGGCGGCCGAGGCGGTCGACCGCGAGCCCGGGGGCCACGCGCAGCTCCTCCTCGCGAGCGGTGCCTGCGGGGCGGTGGAGCATGCGCAGGCCGGCCAGCGTGCCGCCCCCGTGCAGTCCGATCGCGCCGAGGCTGCCGTCGCCCGCGTCGACGCTGCCCGCGGGCAGGTGGCGCGCACCCGCGCCGGAGACGTGGGCGAGCGCGCGCGCGAGGCGGTTGCGGTGGTAGGTCTGTTCGTCGGCGAAGTCGCGCGCACCCAGCAGCATGCCGGTGGCGTAGTGCGGGCGTGCGGCCGCGGGCAGCGCATAGAGGGGGTCGTCGGAAGGTGGACGCGCTGGGCTGTTCATGTGTCGCTCCTCGGCGGGCGCGGCTTGCTGGACCGCGTCGCCCTCGGTCGGACGAGCGTGCTGTCGATGCGGGGCCGGGTCGGGATCGTCGGCGTCAAGACGCCGGTGTCCAGGATCGGCCGGGTCGGGTCGAGGATCGTGCGCTGGATGGCGACCTCGGCGATGACGGGGGCGCTCGTCTGGCCCGTGTCGGTGAGCACGACGAGCTGGAAGCGGTGGACGCCGACCGCCAGCCCGGCGTCCACCGTGATGGTCGGCTCGCGGGTCGTGATCGGCTTTCCGCGCACGAAAGTGGCCATGGTTGCGCTCCGCTGACGGGGCCGGTGCCGATGCGCTCAGCCCTGGCCGAGGTAGGTCCACAGGTAGGTGGTCACCTGGCCGCCGCCGAGGTCGAAGGACCTCGTGCCGTCGAGCATGAAGCTCTGGCCCAGGCTGACCGAGCGCGGTGCGTTCAGTACCGCGGTGGGCGCCTCGGTGTCGGCGACGATGACCACCACGTCGTCGGGGATGGACTGGTTGCCGGCGTCGTCCACCACGACGAGGCGGAAGGTGTGGCGGCCCAGGGCGAGCGGACGCTGCGGCGACAGCGTGACTTCCACGGTCGCGGTCTCGGTCTTGACTTCGGCGTTGATGATGAACTCGGCCATGATCGGCTCCTTGGTGGGCGAAACGGGTTGAACGAGGCTAGTCGAGCAGCCGCCAGCGGTATTCGGCGAGGCGCTGTCCGGGCGGGGCGCGCGAGGCGCTGCCGTCGAGCACGAAGCTGCGGCCGTGGGCGACCTGCAGGTCGGGGCCGGCATCGGCGGACGGCTGCACGCTGGCGGCCGCGGAGGCTGCGCCCGACAGGCGCGGATCCAGGCTGCCGACGCCGAGCACGCGGTCGCCGCGGCCGAGGGTGGAGTGGTCCGCCCTCGCGGGCTGCAGCGGTCGGGCGGGGCCGAGCCAGGTGTCGACGCCGACCAGGCTGGCGATGCCCACGAGCAGCGGCCAGCTGGCCTGCTCGATCTGCACCTCGACGTGGGCCGGCGCCTCGAGCTCGACGATGCGGCGCAGCAGGCCGAGCTCCTCCGCGCTGTGCGCACCGTGCAGCAACACCAGGCTGCGGTAGGCGAGACGGTCGTGGAAGGCGAGGACCGCCTCGCGCTCGGCGCTGTCGGCGACCTCGTCGCGGAACAGCGCGAGCAGCTCGAGGCGCTCGGCCTCGCCCAGCACCAGCGTGTCGCCGACCACCGAATTGCCGCTGACGACCAGGCCGGGAAGCAGCGGATCGTCCTCGACGTTCAGGTCGACGCCGAGCAGGGTCGACATCAGCCGGCGCAGGCGGAAGCCTTCGAGCACCGTGATCCGGCCTGCGCGCACCCCGCCGCCGCTGGCGAGGTCGAGCGCCAGCAGCAGGCCGCGGCGCGTGCCGTGGAAGCGTGCGAGGTCGGCCGCCCGGCGCAGCCAGTCGCGCCGCCGCGGCGCGGGCAGCGCGG
>NZ_AMXF01000408.1 GCF_000310225.1 Thauera phenylacetica B4P | reverse complement strand
GCGCGCGCGCGCGTCGTCCACCGCCGCGCGCGCCTGCCGCCCGTACTCGTGGCGACTCGAGGCGTTGCCGAAGCGCGCCGGCTCGGCCGCGCCGAGCCAGGGCAGCATCGCCTCGCTCACCACCGGATCGAGCGGCGTGGTCGCGTTCCAGTCGAGGTAGATAGGGGCGAAGCTCATGCGCGCCTCGGCTCAGATCGCGGCGATCTCATGCACCGGCATGCGGCTGCGCCGGCGCACGCTCTTGAGCACCGTCATGTCGGGATCGGGCCGCACCTGGCGCTTGACCAGCGCCTCCAGGCTCACCGAGTCGAGGTAGGCGTAGATGCGCTGGTTGAGGTTGGACCACAGGTGGTGGGTCATGCACACGTGGTCGTCGTGGCAGTTCTCCTTGCCGCCGCACTGGGTGGCATCCAGGGGCTCGTCGACCGCGATGATGATGTCGGTGACGGTGATCTCGTCCATCGCCCGCGCCAGGCGGTAGCCACCGCCGGGACCGCGCACGCTGCTCACCAGCTTGTGCCGGCGCAGCTTGCCGAAGAGCTGCTCGAGGTAGGACAGCGAGATGCTCTGGCGCTCGGCGATGCCCGCCAGCGTGACCGGGCCGTCCCCCTGGCGCGAAGCCAGGTCGATCATCGCGGTCACCGCAAACCGTCCCTTGGTCGTAAGTCGCATCAGGCTCTCCTCGAAGGCTGTCCGGGCTCGCGCGTGCCGGGGGCCGCCGAATATCCCATCATTTTGGTCGAGTATAGGGATCCCGACAAAAACAGTCAACTAATCGGAAAGGGAGGTACGGCCGTGCAGGCGCGGCGCGAGGGCTGCGCCGAGATCGACGTACGTGCCGACCCCGTGCGCCGCTTTCGCGCCTGCCGGCGCTCCTACAAGAGACCCTGCGGCCCGTCTGTCGCATTCGAGGTTGCCGGCGCTCGTGCAAGAAACACAGCGGCGGAGTCCCTGTAGGAGCGCCGGCAGGCGCGAAAGCGGCTGTCGGCCCATCGACGCGGACGGTACCTGCCGCTCAATCCACCATCCGCGACAGGCGCCCCGGGTCGAAATCGTCGCTCGGCGCCACGGTGTCGTCGAGCTTGATCCCGGCGGCCTCGAGGCGGGCGAGGATGGCCTGGAGGCGGCGGTCGGTCTCCACCGAGTGGTCGAGCAGGCCGTGCAGCGCCTTGGCCACCGGGTCGTCCATGTCGCGCGTCACGCCGTAGGCGCTGAAGCCGATCTGCTCGGCCTTCTGCTCGCGCGCCGCGTCGCGCTCGGAATCGAGGATGCGGGCGGGGTTGCCCACCGCGGTCGCGCCGGCGGGCACGGGCTTGACCACCACCGCGTTGGAGCCGACCTTGGCGCCGTCGCCCACCGTGAAGCCGCCGAGCACCTTCGCGCCCGCGCCCACCACCACGCCGCGCCCCAAGGTGGGGTGGCGCTTCGTGCCGCGGTAGAGCGAGGTGCCGCCGAGGGTGACGCCCTGGTAGATCGTGCAGTCGTCGCCGATCTCCGCGGTCTCGCCGATCACCACGCCCATGCCGTGGTCGATGAACACGCGGCGACCGATCCTGGCACCGGGGTGGATCTCGATTCCGGTGAGCAGGCGGCCGATGTGGCTCGCGAAGCGCCCCACCAGGAACCAGCCGCGGCGCCAGGCGCCGTGGGCGAGGCGGTGGAACATCAGCGCGTGGATGCCGGGATAACAGGTCAGCACCTCGAGCGTGGAGCGCGCGGCGGGGTCGCGCTCGCGGACGCTGGCCAGGTCTTCTCGGAGGCGGCTGAACATGATGAAAGGACTCCCGGGTGTGCGCAGCAACAAGAAAGAGGAGCGGCACCGCCCAAGCGGGCGGGCCACCAATTCCCGATGATTTTAATCGACTATACCGCGCCCCCGAAAGCCCGCGGCTTGCGCGCAGCCGCGTTCGCGCCTGCCGGCGCTCCTACAAAAGCTTCCGACCCGCGCCGGTTTCTGGAGGAGCGCCGGCAGGCGCGA
>NZ_AMXF01000407.1 GCF_000310225.1 Thauera phenylacetica B4P | reverse complement strand
TTGCCGGCGAGCGTGTTCCCGTTCGCGGACGCCGACGGCGATGGCCTGGCGGGGGTGACGATCACGGCGCTGCCGCAGCACGGCAGCCTGCTGCTCGAGGGCGTGGCGGTGCAGGCCGGGGCGTTCATCCCGGCCGCGGCGCTGTCCGGCCTGGTGTATGCGCCGGCGCCGGACTACCACGGCCCGGACGGCTTCGGCTTCAAGGTGTGGGACGACTCGGGTGCGGGTGGCGGCGCGGGGCTGTCGAGCGCGGAGCAGCAGGCGCGGATCACCGTGACGCCGGTGCCCGATGCCCCCGTCAGCGCCGACCTGCCGCCGGCGAGCGACCCGGCCCGGCTCACCGTCGAGGAGGACGCCCGCCTGGCCTTGCCGGCGAGCGTGTTCCCGTTCGCGGACGCCGACGGCGATGGCCTGGCCGGGGTGACGATCACCGCGCTGCCACAGCACGGCCGCCTGCTGCTCGAAGGCGTGGCGGTGCAGGCCGGGGTGTTCATCCCGGCGGCGGCGCTGTCCGGCCTGGTCTATGCGCCGGCCCCGGACTACCACGGCCCGGACGGCTTCGGCTTCAAGGTGTGGGACGACTCGGGTGCGGATGGCGGCGCGGGGCTGTCGAGCGCGGAGCAGCAGGCGCGGATCACCGTGACGCCGCTGCCCGATGCCCCCGTCAGCGCCGACCTGCCGCCGGCGAGCGACCCGGCCCGGCTCACCGTCGAGGAGGACGCCCGCCTGGCCTTGCCGGCGAGCGTGTTCCCGTTCGCGGACGCCGACGGCGATGGCCTGGCGGGGGTGACGATCACGGCGCTGCCGCAGCACGGCCGCCTGCTGCTCGAGGGCGTGGCGGTGCAGGCCGGGGTGTTCATCCCGGCCGCGGCGCTGTCCGGCCTGGTCTATGCGCCGGCCCCGGACTACCACGGCCCGGACGGCTTCGGCTTCAAGGTGTGGGACGACTCGGGTGCGGATGGCGGCGCGGGGCTGTCGAGCGCGGAGCAGCAGGCGCGGATCACCGTGACGCCGGTGGACGATCCCGAGCCGGTGCTGGCCGTGTTCGCGACGACGCGGGAGCCCGACGCCCGCATCGAGCGCGAAGTGCCGACGACCCCGCCGTTGGCCTACTGGGCCGGATTCCGCTACGACGTGATCCAGTACGAGGTCCTGCTCGAGCCCTTCTCGTACCCGGAGGTCGACACGGGCGGCGATGCCGAGCCCTTCCTGGCGATCTCGGAGGCCTTCCAGACCTGCACGCTGCATCCCCTGCTCGGGATCGGCTGCCGCTTCGTGCCACCGGTGGTCGAGGGCGACTACCTGGCGAGTGCAGGGCGCGGCGCGCTCGCCTATGCCTCGCCCGACGCGCCCGGGCTGCCCCCCGCCGAGCTCAGGCATGACGGCACCTTCGCGTCCGCGCCCGATGCACCCGAGGCGGGCTTCAATTCCCCGTTCGTGGACGCTTACCCGCACACGCTGGCGGATAGCGAGTTTGCCGGCGTCGAGCCGGGCGAGGTCGAGCTGCCCGCGGGGGCGGTCGTGGTGCCGCAGAGTCCCGAGCCGCTGCGGCCCTCGCCGGTGGAGACCGACCGCCGATGAGCGCTGCGCTCGACCGCGACTGGCCGGGCCTGCGCGCCGACGTGCAGATGCACCCGGTGCAGCCCGGGCGCGACGGGTGCGCCGCGTGGGTGGTGGAGGACCCGGTCGGTGGGCGCTATTTCAGCGTCGGCGAGACCGAGTTCGTCCTCATCGCTGCCTTGCGCGACGGCGACCTACCCTCGGCGGCCTTGCAGGCGCTGCGCCGCCTCGGGCTGGCGCAGCCGGCGGCGGCGGAGTACGCCGCCTTTCTGCGCCAGCTCCGCGAGGCCGGCCTGTGCCGGAGCGGCGCGCGCGAGGGAGGCGAGGGGGAAGCGACCCGCGCGGGGGAGAAGGCGGGTCGGCAGGGCGGCGCGAGCCCGCGCGCCGCGGCGGGTCCGCGCTGGTGGACGCGGCTGCTGC
>NZ_AMXF01000406.1 GCF_000310225.1 Thauera phenylacetica B4P | reverse complement strand
CGAGGGCGAGCAGTGGGTGGCGCGCTACCGCACGGTGGCCGCCCGCCTCGCCAGCCCGCCGCGCGCCATGCCGCCCGCAGCCGCCGTCGCCGAGGCGGCCGACAACCCCTTCGAGCGCTGCAACCGCTGGCTGCTCGACACCGCCCTCGCCTGCGGCGGCGACCGCGTCTGGCTGCTGTGCCTGTGGGACGGGCGCCGCGGCGACGGCGCCGGGGGCACCGCGCACATGGTCGAGGAGGTGAGCCGCCACCGCGGCCACGTCCTCCACATCGACCCCCGCGACCTGCAGGCACACGATCCCGCTGGCAGGCGCCCCGATGCTGGACTAGCCTGAAGCGAGCCGGGCGCGGCAGGCCCGCAATCCGAACATCCAGCGGAGAACCCTCATGAGCATCCCGCGTTTCCGCCTGCGCGGCCGCATCGCGCCGACCGCACCCACCTCACCGGATACACCCGCTGCAGCGCAAGCCACGCCCGACGACGGCCTGGTTGCGGTCGCATCCAGGCGCACGCTGATCCCCGGCCGCGCACGCGACGGCGTGAGCGGCGAGCTCGAGGTCGCCGGCGACGAGGTGGTCCGGGTCGAGCTCGACAACGGCTTCGTGCTGTGGACCCGCGCCGACGCCCTGGTGCGCGAGCACGGCCGCCGTAGCCGCGCCCGCGACGGCGGCGACGCCTGGGAGATCGACGCGCTGGCCCCCTCGGCCAACGCGGCCACGGCCGAGCGCGGCCTGCTCGGGCTGGGCGTGCGCGTGCTCGAGTTCTTCGGCGTGCGCGTCAAGGAAGGCGCCGCGCGCAAGCTCGGCGAGCACTTCGAGGAGCGCCAGCTCAAACCCCTCGCCCCCGGCCTGCACCGTGCGAGCCTCGCCGACCGCTTCGCCCTCGCCCCGCTCGCCGCGGACGCGAAGCTGCCCGGCGGCGGGCCGCTGCTGGTCTTCCTGCACGGCACGGCGTCGAGCTGCGAGGGCAGCTTCGGCAAGCTGTGGGATGCGGGCAACGCCGCCGGTGCGGCCGCCCGCACCCGTCTCGCCGCCGCCTACGGCGAGCGCGCCTTCGCCCTCGAACACCGCAGCCTCACCGAGAGCCCGGTTTCGAACGCGCTCGCGCTCGCGCGCCGCCTGCCGCAGGACGCCGAGCTGCACGTGGTCAGCCACTCGCGCGGCGGCCTGATCGGCGAGCTGCTCTGCCTCGGCCAGTGCGAGGCGGTGCGCCGCCTGCTCGACGCCGAGGGACTGCAGTCCCTGTTCGCCGCCGACCGCACGATCGCCGAGCAGCTCGGCCTGCAGCCGCTGTCGCCCAAGGAGGCGAAGGCGCGCGACCACGCCTACGATGCCGACCGCGCGGCGCTCGCCGAGCTCGTCGAGCTGCTGGTCGAGCGCAAGGTCCGGGTCACCCGCTTCGTGCGCGCCGCGTGCCCGGCGCGCGGCACCACGCTCGCGTCCGGCCGCCTCGACCGCTGGCTGTCGATGCTCGACTTCCTCGCCGGGCGCGCGCTCGGCGGCGGCCTGTTCGCCGACGGCCTCGACTTCCTGCTCGCGGTGGTGAAGGAACGCACCGACCCGCGCACCCTGCCCGGGCTGGAGGCGATGATGCCCGGCTCGGCGCTGACCCGGCTGCTGCACCACCCCGACCTCGTCACCGCCGCCGACCTCAGCGTGATCGCCGGCGACGCCGAGGGTGACACGGTGTGGCAGAAGCTCAAGCTGCTCGTGACCGACTGGTTCTACGGCGCCGACCACGACCTCGTGGTCAACACCGGCTCGATGTCCGGCGGCCTGCGCCGCCCCGACGGCGGCGCGCGCTTCCGCCTCGACCGTGGCGCGCGCGTCGATCACTTCAGCTACTTCCGCAACGCCGACAGCGTCGGCTGGCTGCTCGCCGGCCTGACCCGCGGCGACCACGAGGACGGCGGCTTCCGCCCCCTCGCCGAGGCGCCGCAGACGCCGCCGCGCTGGCGCGAGGCCGTGCGCCGTGCGCGCGGCGGC
>NZ_AMXF01000405.1 GCF_000310225.1 Thauera phenylacetica B4P | reverse complement strand
TGGAGCGGCTGTGCGCCGAGGCGCCGGCGCGCGCGGCGTTCTGGTCGGCCACCCTGCGTGACCCGGCGCTCGCCGACTGGCTGGCGCCGCTGCGCCCCACGCGGCTGCACGTGGGCAGCGAGTTCTGCGAGCGTCTGCTGCCCGAACCGGAGCAGCTCGAACGCACGCTCGCCGAGGCGTCGGCGGCCGGACTGGAGGTCTGCCTGCTCACGCCGGTCGCCTCGCCGGAGGTCTTGCGTGCCCTCGATGCGCTCTTCGCCCTGCTGCCCGCGGGCGCGGAGGTCGTGGTCAACGACTGGGGCGTGGCCCTGCGCCTGCGCGAACGCCACCCGCTGCTGCAGGCCGTCGCCGGCCGCATCCTGTGCCGCATGCTCAAGGACCCGCGCCTGGGCAACCCGCAGTACGCCCCGCCCGCCGCCCACGGCTTCGCCTCGCCCTGGCAGCAGCGCCTGTTCGCCCGCGTGGGGATCACGCGCGTCGAGATGGACCTGCCGCTCTTCGCCGACGCCGACAGCTTCTCCGGCGTGCCGCTGCCGCTCGGGGTGCACCTGCCCTTCGCCTTCGTCGCCAAGGGGCGCATGTGCCGCACCGCCGGGCTCGCGCGCCCCGGGCCCGAGCGTTTCGCGCCGCAGCCCTTCTGCCACCACGAGTGCCTCGGCCTCGCCGCCCGCACCGCGCGCGAGCGCGCGGGCACGCAGGACGCCTGGGAGACCGTGCACGTCGGCAACACCGTTTTCTGCCGCCACTCCGCGGCCAGCCTCGCAGTGCTCGCCGCCGCCGTGGCCTCGGGCCGGGTGGCGCGCCTGATCGTGCCCGGCGAGGCCTTGTGAGGAGACCCGCATGAAGATCGTCGCCCCCATCCGCCAACTCGACGAGATCGCCGCGCTGGCGCGTGCCGGCGCGGACGAGCTCTACTGCGGGGTGACGCCGCGCGAGTGGGCCGAGCGCTTCGGCGGCGCCAGCGCCAACCGCCGCCCCGGCGGCAACCTGCCCTCGCTGGCGGCGCTCGCCGAGGCGGTGGAGCTCGCCCACCGCCATGGCGTGCAGCTCTCGCTCGTGCTCAACGCGCAGCAGTATTCGGTCGAGCAGATCGAGTTCGCGCTCGAGATCGCGCGCGGCTATGCCGACATGGGGGGCGATGCGGTGATCGCGAGCGACCCCGGCCTGATCCTGGCGCTGGCCGAGGCCGTGCCGGGGCTGCGCATCCACGTCAGCTCGGTGGCCACCTGCCGCAACGCCGACGGCGCCCGCCTCTACCAGGAGCTCGGCGCGCGCCGGCTGATCCTGCCGCGCGACATCACGCTCAACGAAGCCGCGGAGATCGCCGCCGCGGTGCCCGACCTCGAGATCGAGGCCTTCATCCTCAACGACGGCTGCGTCTACGAGGAGGGCAGCTGCAACACCCTGCACCTGCCCGGCGCGCTCGGCGGACCGATCTGCCTCGACCGCTACGCCTACGACCACCGCCACCGCGACGGCCGGCCGCTCTCGCCCGCGCTCGCCGCCCGCCTGCAGGAGAACGACGCGGCCTACCGGCGCTGGCTGTGGTACCGCTTCTCCTGCGGCTTCACCACCACAGCGGAGGGCATGCCCTTCGGCCCCTGCGGCCTGTGCGCGATCCCGGCGCTCGGGCGCGGCGGCATCCACGCGCTCAAGATCGCCGGCCGCGAGGGCCCGCCCGAGCGCAAGCTCGCCAGCGTGCGCATGGTCAGGCAGATCCTCGACGCCCACGAGCGCGGCGAATCGCCCGCGGCGGTGATGGCGCGCGCGCGCGGCCTGCGGCCTTCGCACGAGCACTGCGCGACCGGCTTCATGTGCTACTACCCCGAGGTCGTGGGCGAGGCCCAGCGCACGCGGGAGACGGTGCGGCACGCGCCCTCGACCGCCCCCTCCCCCGCCCCCACCTCCGACTGAGACGGCGCCGCGGCCGCGCCTGCGCCGCTCAGGGCGAGTCGTCCGTGCGCGCTGCGCGCGCCGCCGCCTCGCGGGCACG
>NZ_AMXF01000404.1 GCF_000310225.1 Thauera phenylacetica B4P | reverse complement strand
CGCGAGCGGGGCGGGCGGCGCTACTCGCGGCCTCCGCGGCCTCTGCGGCCGCTTGTTCGCCCGGCGCCACGACGGCCTCGGCCTGCGCTGCGGTCTCGGCGCGCGTGGTCTCGGCGCGCGTGGTGTCCACGTGCGCGGCGCGCCATTCGCGCGCGTAGGTGAGCAGCGCCGTGCCCGGCTCGAAGTAGCGCCGGCTGAAGGGCTGCAGCGGGTGCGCGCGGGTGCGTTCGGCCACCACCTCCGGCGACCAGCCGGCGGCGAGGTAGTCGCGCAGCTGGGCGACCAGCACCGAGGGCGGCTGCGCGCTGTTGTCGCGCACGTTGAAGCCGCACCAGCTCAGGTAGAGCACGCGGCGGGCCGAGAGCAGGGCCTCGAGCATGAGCTGGCGGTCGTCGTCGCGGCGGGCGCGGTCACCGGGGCGCTGCTGCCCGGGCAGGGCCATGAGGTCGAAGTCGCTGCGCGGGCTGCGGCGCGGATAGTCGCCGTCGTTCATGCCGAGCAGGCAGACCACCTCGAAGGGGATCGCGCGCATCGGCATGAGGGTGCAGAAGGTGACCCCGCCGGCGCGGAAGCGCTTGTCGAGCGCGGGCGTCTCGAGCGCGCTGAGCCAGGCCTCGGCGGCGACGTCGAGCGGCAGCTCGGCCTCGAAGCGGGCCTCGTCGCAGGCCTCGATCCAGCGTTCGAGGGCGTCGTCGAGCGCGGCCAGGGTCTGGCGGTCGGCGTCGTCCACCGCGTGCACCAGGTCGGCGAGCAGGGCGCGCAGGCGCCCGGCCCAGGCCGCGGGGGTGGCAGGCCGCCGGCTGTCGGCCTGCCAGCGGATCAGGCGCTCGACCAGGCGGGCGAGGGCGCCGGCGAGCTCGGCGTCGAGGCCGCCGACCTCGTCGTAGGGCTCGATGCCGGCGAAGGGCGCGTCGATGCCGGCCTCCGGACGCCCGGTGGCGTAGCCCATCAACATGCGGCGCAGGCCGAAGAGCGCGCTGTTCTGCTCGCCGCAGGCGTCCAGCCCCAGCCCGGCGCGATGCGCGGCGTCCAGCCCCCAGCGGATGCCGGCGCCGCTCATCCATCGGGTCAGGCGCGGCAGGCCGTCCTCGGCGAGGCCGAAGCGGGCGGCGATGGCAGGCACGTCGAGCAGCGCGCCGAGGTCGGACAGCCGGCAGCGGTCGTGCCGGATGCGCAGCAGCCACTCCACCGCGCTCATCAGCGGGCTGCTCGCGCGCGCCGAAAGGTCGGCGATGTCGAAGGGGATGTGGCGCGCGTCGTGGCGGCCGTACTGGCCGAACACCGCGCGGATCGCCGGCGCGAAGTCGTCGATCGAGGGCACCATCACGACGATGTCGCGCGGGCGCAGCGGTTTGCCCGCGTCCTCGCGGGCGAGCAGGGCGAGGAGCTGGTCGTGGAGGATCTCGAGCTCGCGCACCGGGCTGTGGGCGAGGTGGAAGACGATCGAGCGGTCCGCGGCCGGCACCGGCGGGTGCGCATGCTCGGCGAGCGGGGTGAGGTCGCGGATGTGGCGCTGGACCTGGACGAGCAGCGCGGGCGCGGCGCCGTCGTGCGCGTCGTCTTCGTCGTCGTCGAAGAGGTCGATGCGGGCGAGCGGAAAGCGTGCGCGCGTCTGCTCGGCGTCGTCGAAGGCGTCGAGCTGGCGCACGAAGTCGCGCGCCTGGCGGCCCCAGGCGGCGAGCAGCGGGTGGGCGTGGAGGTGCATCGCGTCCAGCCCGACGTCCTGCAGCTCGCGCCCCTCGCGCAGCGGATGGCGGCGGCGCGTGATGCGCAGCCACTCGCGTCCGTCCAGGATGTCGGCCCAGTGGAAGCGGCAGGGGTTGGGGATGGCGAGCAGCACCTGGGCGTGGTGCGACAGCGCGGCGAGCAGCTGCAGCGTGGGCAGCGGCACGTGGGTCATGCCGAAGAGCACGACGCGGCGCGGCAGGGCGGCGGCCGGGCGCGGGGCAGCGTCCTCGGCCGCGGCCTCCAGCGCGGCGAGCACGCGGTCGTGCAGC
>NZ_AMXF01000403.1 GCF_000310225.1 Thauera phenylacetica B4P | reverse complement strand
CGCGGCGCGGCGCCGGGACGCGGCGCCAGGCCTCGAAGGCGGCCACGCTGCAGGCGATCGCGGCATCGGTGGCGGCGGCGTCCTGCGGCGCGAGGCGCGCGAGCAGGCTGCCGTCGATCGGGCTGTGCACCGCGAGCGCGCCCTCGCGCAGGCGGGTGGCCTCCAGGCCCAGTGGCAGGAAGCGGGCGTTGCTCAGCATGATGAAGTCCTCCTCGTGTTCACACGCCAGCGGGCGGCCCGGCGAGCACGCCGCTGGCGGCGCAGCGCACCTCCTCGCTGTCGGTCAGGAAGTGACGGCCGAAGCGGTTGGTGACGAAATCGCAGAAATCGACGTCCTCCTGGCGGACGAAGCCCGCCTGGGGCAGGCGGCCGGCGGCGAGCAGGTCGAGCACCGCGCACACCGCGCTCGCGGTGGTGAGCTGGATCGCGCTGCGCAGGCGGCCGTTGACCTCCCCGGCGTAGAGCTTACGCGCGAAGGTCTCCTGCATCAGCAGGCCCTCGCGGCGGCCGCTGACGGTGACGAAGACCAGCACCACGTCCTGCATGGTCACCGGGATCGCCGACTCCAGGATGTCCTTGAGCAGCGCGCGCCGCTCGCCCAGGCGCAGGTCGTGCAGCAGCAGCTTCATCACGTCGCGATGACCGCGGTAGCGCACGGTGCGGTAGTTGAGGTTGCGCACCCGGCCGTCCAGCGTGTCGCACAGCGTGCCCAGCCCACCCGAGGTGTTGAAGGCCTCGTAGTCGTCGCCGTCGAGCGAGAAGTGCTCGAGTTCCTCCAGCGCCGGCATCTCCCGGCGGACGCCGTCGACGATCGCCTCGCAGGGGTTGAGATACTCGTTGATGAGGCCGTCGGTACTCCAGGTGAGGTTGTACTTGAGGCCGTTGGAGGGGTACTTGGGCAGCGCGCCGACACGCATGCGGACGTCGAGCAGCGTGTCGAAGCGCGCGGCGAGGTCGTGGGCGACGATGGAGATGAAGCCCGGCGCCAGCCCGCACTGGGGGATCAGCGCGCTGTGCGCACCGTTGGCGAGCTCGCGCACCCGCCGCGTGCTGGCGACGTCCTCGGTGAGGTTGAGGTAATGCACCCGCTGCGCCACCGCGGCCGCGGCGATGCGCATGCCGATGTCGAAGGGTCCGGCGTCGATCACCGCCCAGCGCCCTTCCAGCTCCGCGGCGAGCGCATCGGCGTCGCCGACGTCCAGCACGCAGGCCTGCACGCGCGCGAGCTCCGCGCCCACGCGCTCGACCGCCGCCGGGTCGCGGTCGGCGACCGTCACCGCGTAGTCTCCGCTGCTGGCGAGCAGGTCGGCGATCACCGTGCCGATCTTGCCCGCACCGACGATGAGCATGTCCCTCATGGCGCCCTCCCCGCGTGCGGATTGGCTGGCTTCAGATGATCAGACCGTGCGGGCGGGGGAATGGTTGCGCAGCGGGTTGCGGAGCGCGGGGTTTCATGCTGCAGCGCTACGAGGCGCGAAGGCGGGGGCGGCGGATTGGCACGTGTCGATCACCGGACGGCCGAATTCGCAGCTGCCGCAGCGCCTACAGGCGAGCCCGGGCGCGCGGTGGTTTGTGCAGGAGCACCGGCAGGCGCGAAGGCGGGGGGGCGGGGTGGCATGCGCGTCACTTCCTCCGATGGCCGAATTCGCAGCTGCCGCAGCGCCTACAGGCGAACCGGGGCGCGCGGTGGTTTGTGTAGGAGCGCCGGCAGGCGCGAACGAGACGGCGAACGCCACCACGGCCCCTGCGGCCGGATCCAAGGCGCGCACAGCCCCTGCCGCAGCGCGGGTGAACGGGAAAAGACCGCGACTTCCGTCGCGGTATTCGTCGTCGCGTCAGGCCCCGTACGGGCCCGCCCGATCAGCCGCGCGAGCGGCGGTCGCCGTGGCTACGCTCGCTGCGTGAGGGATGGTCGTCGCGGCTGAAGCCGCCACCGCCGCGGCGCGCGTCGCCGCCGGGGCGGCCGTAGGTGCTGCCGGCAGGCTTGGCGCCGCTGCCGAAACGGCGGCCGCCATTGCCACCCG
>NZ_AMXF01000402.1 GCF_000310225.1 Thauera phenylacetica B4P | reverse complement strand
CGCGCCTCGCCGGCGCGCACGCCTGCGTGATCGGCATCGGCGGCGTGGGCTCGTGGGTCGCCGAGGCGCTCGCGCGCAGCGGGGTGGGGCGCTTGACCCTGATCGACCTCGATCACGTCGCCGAATCCAACATCAACCGCCAGGCCCATGCGCTCGAGGACACCCTGGGCATGGCCAAGGTGGGCGCCATGGCGGCGCGCATCGCGGGCATCGACCCGCACTGCCGGGTCACGACCATCGAGGACTTCCTCACCCCGGAGAACGCCGGTGCGCTGCTGCAGGGCTACGACCTGGTGATCGACGCGATCGACAACGTGCGCGCCAAGGTGGCGATCGCGCTCACCTGCACGCAGCGCCGCATCCCGCTGGTGATGGCGGGCGGGGCGGGCGGAAAGCGCGATCCGGCGCGCATCGGCGCGGACGACCTCGCGCGCACGGAGCAGGATCCGCTCCTCGCCAAGGTGCGTGCGCGCCTGCGCAAGGAGCACGGCTTCACCCGCGACCCCAGGAAGAAATTCGGCATCGAGGCCGTGTTTTCCAACGAACCCTTGCGCTTTCCCGAGGTCGATGCCTGCGACGCGGCCCATCCCGGTGCCGCGTCCGCCCCCCAGGGGCTGGCGTGCGCCGGCTACGGCTCGAGCATGGCGGTGACCGCGAGCGTGGGCCTGCTGTGCGCGGCGCGCGCACTCGAACACCTGCTGCGCGAGGCCGAAGCGCCTGCGCGCGGCGCCACCCCGGAGCCCTCCGCATGAACGCAGCCAATCCCTCCACATCCGCCCTCGTCCTCTTCGGCCATGGCGCCCGCGACCCCGAGTGGGCCGGGCCGATGCGGCGCATCCGCGAGGCGGCGCTCGCCCGTCCGGGGGCGCCGCGCGTCGAGCTCGCCTTCCTCGAGTTCATGGCCCCGACCCTGCCCGAGGCGATCGCCGCGCTCGCCGCAGAGGGCGCGCGCAGGGTCGCGGTGGTGCCGATCTTCCTCGCCCAGGGCGGGCACCTCAAGCGCGACCTGCCGGTGTTGCTGGAGGAGGCGCGCGCCGCCCACCCCGGCTGCGAGATCACCCTCGCCACCGCCGCCGGCGAGGCCGACCCGGTGGTCGCCGCGATGGCGGACTACGCGCTCGGCTGCCTGGGCTGAGCCTCGGGGCGAGCGGGCGCGCACTTCGCTGCAGCGCCCGCATGGGCGCGCCGTGCGTGCGGGATCGCCAGGCGTGAGCTCGGCGATCGCATCGGGAGATGCCCGAGCGCGAGTCGCATCGCCCCGCGTGGAAACGCGATCCCGCAGCTTTCCGAGGGGGATTCCTTGACGGTCTTCAATATAAGAATATACTTATTCTTATGAAGCCGATCATGCTCCCCACTCCTGCGCGTGCCGCAGCCGTCCTCGTCCTGAGCCTGCTCGCCGCCACCTCGGGCGGGGTGCGTGCGGAGGTTCCCACCGTCCGCATCGAGGCACGCGCCGTCGTGCCCGCGATCGCCGCCGAGGCCACGATCGAGGCCGTGCGCCAGTCCACCCTGGCCGCGCAGATGCCCGGCCGCATCCTCGAGCTCTCTGCCGATGCGGGCGATCGCGTGCGCAAGGGGGCGCTGCTGGCGCGCATCGATCCCGCCGAGGCCGCCGCCGCCGTCGCTGCGGCCGAGGCCGGCATCGCCCAGGCGGAGAGCGCGCTCGCCAACGCGCGCGCCGAATACCAGCGTGCGCGCAGCCTGGTCGAGCGCAAGTTCCTCAGCCAGTCGGCGCTCGACAACGCGCGCGCGCAGTTCCAGGCCGCCGAGGCCCAGGTGCGCGCCGCGCGCGCCCAGCGCGAGCAGGCAGCCACCGTGAAGGGCTACGCCAGCGTGGTGTCTCCGCTCGACGGGCTGGTCGCCGTGCGCCACATCGAGCCGGGCGAGATGGCGCAGCCCGGGCGCAACCTGCTCACCGTCTACGACCCCGCGCAGATGCGCGCGGTGGCCGACCTCGCCCCGCAGCGCCTCACCGAGCTCGGCGCCGGCCCGCTGCGCGCCAGCGTCGAGCTGCCCGCCAGCGGGCGCGTCATCGAGG
>NZ_AMXF01000401.1 GCF_000310225.1 Thauera phenylacetica B4P | reverse complement strand
GACGACCCCTCGGCGGTCGTCTTCCTGGCGATGGCGGCGAGCCGTGGCGCGCACCTGCTCGCCCACGGCCACCATCGCCTCGCCACGCAGGGCGCCACCCGCCACGCCTGCAGCGCCACCGCCTGCGGCGAGGCGCTCGCCTGGCACGAACCGGCCCTGCGCCCGACCGCCCACGTCGAGCACTTCTACCGCGCCACCCTGGGCGAAGCGGCCCTGGGCGCACGCGCGCCGCTGCCGGCAGCCGCCGGCACGGACGAAGCGCTCGCCTCCTTCCTGATCCGGCTGTGAACCGCCGGACCGCCACCCGAACGCCATCCCCCCGCCTTCCGCACCCGGAGACACCATGACCACCACCCCGCGCAACGTGCTGCCCAAGGGCATCAGTGCGAGCGACTTCGAACAGGCCCTCGCCCAGATCCGCACGATCGTCGGCGCCGAATACGTCGTGGCCGAGGACACCGCCCTCGCCCCCTACAACAAGATCATGATGGCCGTGCCCGACGAGCAGCACGCCCCGTCCGCCGCGGTGATGCCCGACAGCGTCGAGCAGATCCAGGCCATCATGAAGGTGCTCAACCAGCACCGCATCCCGGTGTATCCGATCTCGACCGGCAAGAACCTGGGCTACGGCTCGGCCGCCCCGGTCGAGCGCGGCCAACTGGTCATGGACCTGCGCCGCATGAACCGCATCCTCGACGTCGATGCCGACCTGTGCACCGCGCTCGTCGAGCCCGGCGTCACCTACCAGCAGCTCTACGACTACCTGCAGGAGAAGAAGCTGCCGCTGTGGTTCTCCTGCCCCGCCCCCTCGGTGATCGCCGGCCCGCTCGGCAACATGGTCGACCGCGGCGTGGGCTACACCCCCTACGGCGAGCACTTCCTGTTCTCGTCGGGCATGGAGGTGGTGCTCGCCGACGGCGAGGTGCTGCGCACCGGCATGGGCTCGATGCCCGGCTCGAACACCTGGCAGGTCTTCAAGTGGGGCTACGGCCCGACGCTCGACGGCATCTTCACCCAGTCCAACTACGGCATCGTCACCAAGATGGGCATGTGGCTGATGCCGGCGCCGCCCGACTACCGCCCCTTCCTGATCCAGTACCCGGAGGACACCGACATCACCAAGATCGTCGACGCGCTGCGCCCGCTGCGCATCGCGATGGTGATCCCGAACGCGGTGGTGATCGCCCACACGCTGTGGGAGGCGCCCTGCGCCAAGGTGAATCGCGCCGACTACCACCCGGGCCCGGGCGCGATCAGCGACGAGGCGGTGCAGAAGATCCGCAAGGACCACAACCTCGGCGCCTGGAACGTGTATGCGGCGCTCTACGGCACGCCGGAGACCAACGCGGCGAACTGGAAGATCATCGAGCAGGTGGCCGCGGCCACCGGCGGCACCCTCATCACCGACTCCACCGAGCAGGGCGGGCGCGCCACCCAATACCGCTTCGACCTGATGAAGGGCAAGCCCAACCTGGGCGAGTTCGACCTCTACAACTGGCGTGGGGGCGGTGGCTCGATGTGGTTCGCGCCGGTGTCGCAGGCCAAGGGCAGCGAGACGCTCAAGCAGATGCGCATGGCCAAGGACATCCTCGCCAAGTACGGCTTCGACTACGTCGGCGAGTTCATCGTCGGCTGGCGCGACATGCACCACGTCATCGACCTGCTCTACGATCGCAGCGATGCCGAGCAGATGCAGAAGGCGCACGCCTGCTTCGACGAGCTGCTGCAGAGCTTCGCGCGCGAGGGCTACGGCGTGTATCGCGCCAACACCGCCTTCGCCGAGAAGGTCGCCGCCACCTACGGACCGGTCAAGCGCGACGTCGAGCGCCGCCTCAAGCGCGCCCTCGACCCCAACAACATCATCGCCCCGGGACGCTGCGGCATCAGCATCTGACCCCCCCACCGGCGGCCGTGCGCACGCGCCCTGCGCGCGCGGCCGCCCTCGCGCAGAGGAAACCAACGATGAACGAGATCCACCTGCTGATCGGCGGCGAGCGCCGCAGCGCCACCGGCGGCGCCCGCTTCGAACGCCGCAACCCGCTCGACCACGGCGTCGCCACGCGCGCGCCGGCGGCC
>NZ_AMXF01000400.1 GCF_000310225.1 Thauera phenylacetica B4P | reverse complement strand
CGGTGCGGCGGGGACGGACTCGGGCTTGCGTGGCGCCGGCTCGGGCGTGTTCATGCGGTTCTCGAGCGTGCGCGAGAAGCTGTCGGGCTGCGCACCGAGGCCGTCCAGTGCGGAGATGCCGATGCGTGCCTGCTGGGCGCCGAGGCGAAGCTGCGCGACGTTGCCGAGGCTGGAGGTGGAGAACGGTGCGGACATGGTTGCGGGCCTCTCATGGGCTGGATGCGATGGATCGTGGACGATCCGACAGTCCATCAAAAGCAAGCCTCATGCCATGGGTGCGTCACCGGGTCGGGTCTCAGCCGCGGCCGCCCGCGTCAGGCGTCCTCGCCGCCACGCCGGGCGGCGTGCTCGTCCGACTGCTTCTGCTCCTGGCGCGCCTCGCTGCGCGCGACCGTCTGCTGGTGGCGCTGGGCGAGGGTGTCGAAGGCCTTGAGCTTGGTGCGCTGGGCCAGCCAGGCCTGCTGGCCCTCGACGGTGCGCGCGCGCGACTGCTCGACCACCTTGCGCTGGGCGGCGATCGCGTCGTCGAGCTTGGCGATGAAGGCGCTGTAGTTGCGCCACGCGTCGGGGCTCAGGCCATCGCGCGCGGCCTGCACGAAGCGCTCGTGGTACTCCGCGCGGTAGTCCTCGAGCATCTTCAGCTTCTGCTCCACGTCGCGCTCGGCTGCGACCAGCTCGCCGAGCTTGCGTGCGGCTTCGTCGGTGCGGGTGCTGGCGAGATCGAGCAGGGGCTGGAGGTGGAAGGCGGGAGGCATCGGCGTCGTTTCGGGGCGGTTTTGCAAACGGCATTCTAGCCGCTCGCGACATACCCGAGGTGGGCATATCGCGGCCGGCCGGCCGTCGACCGTGACGAAATGCTCGCGGCCGCAGTCGTGGCCGGGTTCGCGGCTGGCGCCGCTCCTGCATGGAGACCGATCCGCGGAGGTATTTTCAGGAGTGCCGGCAGGCGCCAATGCGGGTTCCGAACCGCGAGGGCTTGGGTAGGAGCGCCGGCAGGCGCGAATGCGGCCGCGTTTCGTGGCTCGCTCAACCGAAAACCTGCGCCAGCTTCTGCAGGGCGCCCTCGTAGGTCTCGTGCTCCTGGATGCCTTGCTGCAGGAAGGCCTCGAGCCTGGGATAGAGCTTCACCGCCATGTCGAGCAAGGGGTCGCCGCCGGGCTGGTAGGCGCCCACCGCGATGAGGTCGCGCGAGCGCTGGTAGCGCGAGAAGAACTGCTTGAACTGGCGCACCACGTTGAAGTGGTCGTCGCCGACCAGGTTGTGCATCGCGCGCGAGATCGACTGCTCGATGTCGATCGCCGGGTAGTGGCCCTGGTCGGCGAGGTTGCGCGAGAGCACGAAGTGGCCGTCGAGGATGGCGCGTGCAGCGTCGGCGATCGGGTCCTGCTGGTCGTCGCCCTCGGCCAGCACGGTGTAGAAGGCGGTGATCGAGCCGCCGCCCTCGGGGCCGTTGCCGGCGCGCTCGACCAGCGCCGGCAGGCGGGCGAACACGCTCGGCGGATAGCCGCGCGTGACCGGCGGCTCGCCGATCGCGAGCGCGATCTCGCGCTGCGCCATGGCATAGCGGGTCAGCGAGTCCATGATCAGCAGCACCTGGCGGCCCTGGTCGCGGAAGTATTCCGCCACCGTGGTGGCATAGGCCGCGCCCTGCATGCGCATCAGCGGGCTGGTGTCGGCGGGGGCCGCCACCACCACCGAGCGCGCCAGGCCCTCGGGGCCGAGGCTGTGCTCGATGAACTCCTTGACCTCGCGGCCGCGCTCGCCGATCAGGCCCACGACGATGACCTCGGCCTCGGTATAGCGCGCCATCATGCCGATCAGCACCGACTTGCCCACCCCCGAGCCGGCGAAGAGGCCGAGGCGCTGGCCGCGGCCGACGGTGAGCAGCGCGTTGATCGCGCGCACGCCGACGTCGAGCGGCTGCGCGATCGGTGCGCGCGCGAGCGGGTTGATCGCGCGCCCCTGCAGCGAGCGCGTCTCCTGGGTGTGCAGCGGGCCCTGGCCGTCGAGCGGACGGCCGGCGCCGTCGACCACGCGGCCGAGCAGGGCGTCGCCCACCGGCAGGTGCTTGGCGCGGTCGGCGGCGCGGCG
>NZ_AMXF01000399.1 GCF_000310225.1 Thauera phenylacetica B4P | reverse complement strand
CCGCCGCGGCGCGCCTGGCCGAGGCCGAGCGTGCGCGCCTGGCCGAGCGCGAGGCCTACCTCGCCAGCCTGCAGCAGGTGGCGCAGGCCGCGCTGGCGCGCTGGCACGACCACGTGGGCATCTCGCGCAGCCAGACCGAGGCCGCCGTGGGCGCGCTCGCCGGCGAGTTCGCGAGCATCCTCGACGGCCTGCAGCACGCGCTGCTGCGCTCGCGCCAGGCCTCCGCCGACAGCGGCGAGGACAGCGTGGTCGGGGTGATCGGCTACGCCCGCGGCGAGCTCGACCGCGTGCTCGCCGGGCTCAACGCCGCGCTCGCCGAGAAGCAGAGCCTGTCGCAGGCGGTCGCCCGCCTCGCCCAGGTCACCGAGGAGCTGATGCGCATGGCGAGCGAGGTCGGCGAGATCGCCAAGCAGACCAACCTGCTCGCGCTCAACGCGGCGATCGAGGCCGCCCGCGCCGGCGAGGTCGGGCGCGGCTTCGCAGTGGTCGCCGACGAGGTGCGCAAGCTATCCGACCTCTCCGGCGCCACCGGCGAGCGCATCCGCGCCAAGGTCGAGAGCGCCCACGCCGCGATGGCCGAGGCGCTCGCCGCGGCCGAGCACATGGCCCGCGGCGACGCCGTGCTGGTGCGCGACTCCGAGGCCGCCATCGGCAGCGTGGTCGGCCGCTTCGACCGCGTCGGCAGCGCCATGACGCAGGCCGCGCGCGCGCTCGAGGAAGACAGCGTCGCGGTGCAGTCGCGCATCGAGGGCGTGCTGGTGCAGCTCCAGTTCCAGGACCGCGTCAGCCAGATCCTCGAAGCGGTGCGCGCCGACATGGCGCGCCTGGCCGCCCAGGTCGCCGAGGACGAGGCCCGCCTCGGCGGCGGCCGGGTGCCGGCGCCGATCGACGTCGCCGCCTGGATCGCCACGCTCGAGCGCACCTACACCACCCTCGAACAACACGCCCGCCGCGCCGACGCGAACCCCGCCTCGGCCGGCGGCGACATCACCTTCTTTTGAGCAGGAGAAATTCCCCCATGTCCAAGACCGTGCTGATCGTCGACGACTCCGCCTCGCTGCGCCAGGTCGTGAGCCTGTCGCTCAAGGGCGCCGGCTACCAGGTCATCGAGGCCTGCGACGGCCGCGACGCCCTCGGCAAGCTCGGCGGCCAGAAGGTTCACCTCATCATCTCCGACGTGAACATGCCCAACATGGACGGCATCGCCTTCGTGCGCGAGGTCAAGAAGAACCCGAGCTACAAGTTCACCCCGGTGATCATGCTCACCACCGAGGCCGCCGAGGAGAAGAAGCGCCTCGGCCAGGAGGCCGGCGCGCGCGCCTGGGTGGTCAAGCCCTTCCAGCCGCAGCAGATGCTGGCGGCGGTGTCCAAGCTGGTGATGTGAGCGTGCCGACCATGGACCTCCGCGCACTCGACACGCCCGCCCCGGACGCCCCTGCTCTGGACACCTTCTCCCCGGACATCCTCACCGGCCCCGCCCGCCTCGCCCCCGAGGGCGAGCTCGGCATCTACACCGTGGCCGCGCTGCGCGAGGCCTGGCTGCAGGCGCTCGCCCGCCACGATACGCTCGAGATCGACCTCGGCCGCATCGACGAGATCGACACCGCCGGCCTGCAGCTCATGCTGATGGCCAAGCGCAGCGCCGGGCGCAGCGTACGCTTCGTCAACCACTCCGCCGCGGTGCTGCGCCTGCTCGACCTCGCCCGCCTCGGCGGCGCGCTCGGCGACCCGCTGCTCGAGGACGCCGCGCCCGCAACGCAGGAGGCACGCTGATGGACCTCTCCCAGGCCCTGGCCACCTTCCTCGACGAGAGCCGCGAGCTGCTCGCGCAGATGGAGGAGATCCTCCTGCGCGCCGAGACCGCCGCGCTGCCCACGGACGAGTTGCACGCGCTGTTCCGCTGCGCCCACACCATCAAGGGCTCGGCCGGCCTGTTCGGGCTGGACGCGGTGGTGCACTTCACCCACGCCGTCGAGAGCGTGCTCGACCGCATGCGCAACGGCGAGCTCGAACTCTCCGACGCCCTCATCAACCTGCTGCTCGAGTCGCAGGACCATATCGCCGGCCTCGTCGCCGCGGTCGCCGCCGAGCGTCCCCTGCCCGAGTTCGAGGGCGCGCCGCTGCGCGCCC
>NZ_AMXF01000398.1 GCF_000310225.1 Thauera phenylacetica B4P | reverse complement strand
CCACTGGCTTCGTCGACGCCGGCACGCTCAAACTCGGCGGCACGGGCCGCCTCGAACTGCGGCTCGACCTGGGCGACGGCGTGATCCTTCACCTGTCGCGCGGCTGATGTTCTTCCCCGAAGGCGCCGTCCGCGTCCATGTCTATGGCCGCCCGGTCGACATGCGCAAATCCTTCGACGGCCTGTACGCGCTCACGCGCCAGGCGCTCGGCTGCGATCCGCTGTCGGGCGAGCTGTTCGTGTTCATCAACCGGCGTGGCACGCAGATGAAGGTGCTGTACTGGGACCGCACCGGATTCTGCGTGTGGGCCAAGCGTCTCGAGCAGGGGCGCTTCGTGTCGAACTGGGCGCAGGTCCGCACGCGCCAGATGGACTGGACCGGGCTCAAGCTCTTGCTCGAAGGCATCGAGCCGGCCCGCACCAAGCGCCGTTTCAGATTGCCCCAGAACGCCGTGAAACCCGCATGAATGCTGGGCTCTACGGTAAAATATGCGCCATGTCCGCACCGCACTGCACCCCCGTTCCGACCCTTGCCGAGGCCGCCCAGTGGGCGCCCGAGCAGATCGTCGGACTGGCACAGGCGAACGTCGCCTTGCAGCGCGACATGGATGCGATGCGGCTCGAGTTTGCGGCACTCAAGCATCAGCTCGAGTGGTTCCGCCGCCAGCTCTTTGGCCAGAAGAGCGAGAAGCGCGTGGTGTCACCCGACACCACGCAGATGTATCTGGGCGAGTTGCCGATCCCCGACACGCCGCCCGACACCCCCGCCAAGACCGTGGCGGGACACACCCGTCGTGCGTCGCGCACCGACTTCGCCCAGAGCAAGGACGAATCGGCGCTGTTCTTTGACGAGACGCGCGTCCCGGTCGAGACGATCACGCTCGCCAACCCCGAGACCGAGGGCCTCACCGCCGAACAGTTCGAGGTGATCGGCGAGAAGGTGAGCCATCGCCTGGCGCAGCGCCCGGGCAGCTACGTGATCCTCAAGTACGTGCGCCCGGTCATCAAGCGCCGCGACACGCAGACGATCCACTGCCCGGCGGCCCCCGCCGGGGTGATCGACGGCAGCCGCGCCGACGTGAGCTTCGTCGCCGGGCTCATCACAGACAAGTTCTGCTACCACCAGCCGCTGTACCGCCAGCATCAGCGGCTCGGGGACAACGGCATCCGGGTCTCGCGCCCGTGGCTCACGCAGCTCACCCACGCGGCGCTCGCGCTGCTCGAGCCGGTCTTTACGGCCCAGCTCGACTCGATCCGCGCAAGTCGCATCAAGGCGATGGACGAGACCCCGATCAAGGCCGGGCGCGCCAGCCCGGGGAAGATGAAGGGCGGCTACTTCTGGCCGGTGTATGGCGAGCGCGACGAAATCTGCTTCGCCTATCACGAGGGGCGTAGTGGCAAGCACATCGCGCAGACCCTGGGGACCGACCCACCGCCCGAGGGGGCGGTGCTGCTCACCGACGGCTACGCGGCCTACGAACGTTACGCACAAAAATGCGGGCTCACGCGCGCGCAATGCTGGGCGCACTCGAGAAGAAAGTTCTTCGAGGCCCAGTCGATCGAGCCCGAACGGGCGGCGCAGGCACTGGAGATGATCGGCCAGCTCTACGCGGTAGAGCAGCACATCCGTGAGGCACAGCTCGTCGGCGAGGCACGCCGCGCATACCGGCTCGCCCAGGCCAAGCCGATGGTCGACCGGTTCTTCGACTGGGTCGACACCCAATTCGAATCCCACGGTCTGCTGCCGAGCTCACCGCTAACCACTGCCCTGGCCTACGTGCGTGAGCGCCGGGCCGCCCTCGAGGTCTACCTCGCCGACCCCGAGGTGCCGATCGACACCAACCACCTCGAGCGGGCGCTACGCGTAGTGCCGATGGGCCGCCGCAACTGGCTCTTCTGCTGGACCGAGGTCGGCGCGAAATACGTGGGGATCGCGCAGAGCCTGATCGCCACCTGTCGCCTGCACGACATCGACCCCTATGCCTATCTGGTCGATGTGCTCCAGCGCGTCGGCCAGCACCCTGCCGCCGATGTCGCGCAACTCACCCCAAGGCTGTGGAAGCAACACTTCGCGGCCAATCCGCTTCGATCCGATCTCCACCCGCGCTCGAAGTAGGCAAGAACGCCGCTCGGTTACCGCTTAC
>NZ_AMXF01000397.1 GCF_000310225.1 Thauera phenylacetica B4P | reverse complement strand
CCCCATCACCCCGTTCACGCCCGAACCCGCGCTGGGTGCATGCATGACCGCACGTCGCCGGCCCGACACCCACCTCGCGCCCGAACCCGCGCCGGTTCAGGTAGGAGCGCCGGCAGGCGCGAATGCGGCGGCGGAGATTGCGACGCGTGTCGGATCGTCCGACCGCCCGCTTCGCGCCTGCCGGCGCTCCTACAGGTGCGGGCCGAAGCGCTACGGCCCACACGAGCGCACGTCGACGCCCCATCACCCCGTTCACGCCCGAACCCGCGCTGGGTGCATGCATGACCGCACGTCGCCGGCCCGACACCCACCTCGCGCCCGAGCCCGCGCCGGTTCATGTAGGAGCGCCGGCAGGCGCGAATGCAGCGACGGAGATTGCGACGCGCGTCGGATCGCCCTCCCGCCCGCTTCGCGCCTGCCGGCGCTCCTACAGGTGCGGGCCGAAGCGCTACGGCCCACACGAGCGCACGTCGACGCCCCATCGCCCCGATAACGCCGTGCCGGAGCAGGAGCGCTCGCGGCGCGGATTGCGGTGCCAGGGAAATCGACGCACCATTTTGTCCTTTAACCGCCTCTGATCCCCACCATGCGTCCCGCCCGCGCCCTCATCGACCTTTCCGCCCTGCGTCACAACTACCACCTCGCCCGCGAGCGCCATGGGGGGCGGGCGCTCGCGGTGGTCAAGGCCAACGCCTACGGACACGGCGCGCTGCGCTGCGCGCGGGCGCTGCACGACGAGGCCGACGGCTTCGCGGTGGCCTTCCTCGCCGAGGCGCTGGAGCTGCGCGCGGGTGGCATCGACGCCCCCATCCTGCTGCTCGAGGGCGTGTTCGACGTGGCGGAGCTCGCCGAGGCGGCGCGTCACCGGCTGTGGATGGTCGTCCACCACGAGGAGCAGCTGCGCATGCTGGAGCGCACGCCGCTGGCCGGGCCGGTGGATGTGTGGCTGAAGGTCAACAGCGGCATGAACCGCGCCGGCTTCGTCGGCGACGCGGTGGGGCCGGCCTGGCAGCGCCTGCAGGCGAGCGGCAAGGTCGGCCGCATCGTGCTGATGACGCACTTCGCGCGCGCCGACGAGCCCGAGCGGGAGACCACGCTGGAGCAGCTGCAGCGCTTCGAAGCCGCCACCGCCGGCCTGCCCGGCGAGCGCAGCGTGGCCAACTCCGCCGCCATCCTGGGCTGGCCGCAGGCACGCCGCGACTGGGCGCGCCCAGGCATCCTGCTCTACGGCGCCGATCCGATGCCCGCCGAGGGCAACGGCCTGCGCGCGGTGATGACGCTGGAGAGCGCGGTGATGGCGGTGCGCGAGATCGCGCCCGGCGAACCTCTCGGCTACGGCGGTCGCTTCGTCGCCGAACGCCCGACCCGGGTCGGCCTGGTGGCGATGGGCTACGCCGACGGCTACCCGCGCACCGTGCCCGACGGCACGCCGGTGGCGGTCGAAGGCCGCGCCAGCCGCATCATCGGCCGGGTGTCGATGGACATGCTGACAATCGACCTCACCGAGCTGCCCGACGCCGGCCTCGGTAGCCGGGTCGAGCTGTGGGGCGACCAGGTGCCGGTCAACCGCATCGCCCAGGCCGCCGGCACGATCGCTTACGAGCTGCTGTGCAATGTGAAGCGGGTGGGCGTGGAGTACGTGAGGCGTTAGGGGTCAGGCGTCAGGAGCGGCGCGTGGACAGGCGCGCACGTACTTCCTGAGGCGCCCCGCCTCTCAGCGCGGGAGCGTTTCACTCCTCGCGCCTCGCGCCTCACTCCTCGCACCCTCACTCCCTCACCCGATCGATCGTCACCGTCACGCCCTCGGCGTCCGGCGCCACCGGGGCGCTGGCGCCCTCGAGGTCGCCGGCGCGCGCGGTGGCGTCGCCGCCTTTGGAGACGCGCGCAGCGATCACGACGCGCTCGGGCACCGGGCCGTCGCCCATCATCAGCATCGCGCCGTCGAAGTCGAAGCTTACCGGCAGCTCGCCGCCCTTGAAGCGCAAGGCCGCGAGCGGAGGACCGCCGGCCTCGCCACGCACGAACACGAACACCGCGTCCTCGGGCGCGACCTGGCCGGCGAGGGCGCCGTCGACCTGCAGGCGGCCGGCGACCTTGAGCGGCGAGGCCGGCGCCGGCGCAGCGCTGCCTTGGTCGGCCGCGAGCG
>NZ_AMXF01000396.1 GCF_000310225.1 Thauera phenylacetica B4P | reverse complement strand
AAGCGCGCTCGCCGACACGAAGCCCGCAGGCCCCGGCGCAGGCGCCGAGCCTGCCGAGCCCGCCGCGCCGACGTCGCCGCGCGCAATCCTCCGTGCCAGCGTCGTCCCCGGCCGCGAACACCGCGTCGAGCTGCGCTACAACGCGGCGGGACAGCCCGTCGAGCTGCGCGAAGCCGGCTTCAGCCCGATCGACGCCGAGGGCCGGCCGAATCCCGTGCCGATCGAACGCCGCCTCACCTGGCGCTACACCACGATCAACGGCCGCAGCGTGCTCGCCGAGCTCGACGGCCCACTCCCCGACAGCCCACTCCCCGACAGCCCACTCCTCGACGGCCCACTCCCCGACGGCCCGGACGCCAGCCCGCGCGACAGCGACCTCGTCCGGCTGCACTGGGACGCGCGTGGCAGCTTCATCCGGGCCCTGGAAGGTCCCGGCGGCCGGCGCAGCGAGATCGACTCCGACCCGACCACCGGCCTGCCGCTGCGGGTGCGCGATGCCGAAGGCCGCGAGACCCGCCTGCGCCACGACGCCGCCGGGCAGCTGATCGAGTGGCGCAGCGGCGCTCCGGGCGAAGCCCCCGAACGCATCCACGCCGCCGCATACGACGCCCTCGGCCATCTCGTCGCGCTGCGCTCCGGCGAAGATGAAGAGAGCCTGCGTCCGCGCTGGCTGCGCGCCTTCGATGCCGCCGGCCGCCTGCAGTGGCACGCCGACGCGCTCGGCATCCTGCACACCTGGGCCTACGATCCCGAGAGCCGCGTCATCGAGGCCGCGACGCGCAGCGCCAGCCGGCTGCTTCGCCGCAGCAAACGCTACGACGAGCACGGACGCCTGGTCGACATCGGCGACGACACCGGCTTTCGGCGCAGCCTGCACTACGACGCCGCCGGCCGGCTCGTCGGGCTCGTGGACAGTCACGGGCGAGATTTGCTGCAGGCCGCGCGCCACATCGACGGCGACGCCACGGCAGCACGAGGCACGGCCCCCGCGCACCCGCGCATCGTTCATGACGACTTCGGACGAGCGGTCCTCGAACGCAGCCCCGACGCCGGGACGCGCTGGCGCAGCTTCGACGCCGCCGGCCGCCTCGTCGCCATGGGCGACGCCCTCGGCCACCGCGCGCGCTACACCTGGGACCCGCGCGGCCGCATCCTCGCACAGCAGATCACCGACGGACGCAGCGGCGCCGCCGAGACCACGCGCTGGCGCTACGACGGCCCCCGCCTGATGGAAGTGGCGCATCCGAACGGGCGCGAACGCTACGAATACGACCCGCGCGGCTGGCGCAGCGCGCGCATCGTGAGCCTGAAGCGCGACGGCGGCGAGCTCACCGTCGTCACCCGCTACGAGCACGACGCCGCGGGGCGCCTGGTCGCCACCCAACTGCCCGACGGCAGCCGCCTGCGCTACGAGCGCAACGGCCAGGGCCAGGTCGTCGCGCTGAAGCGCCAGCCGGTGGCGACGCCCTGGCTGCGCGGGCTGGCGCGCGAGCAGACCATCGCCAGCGCGTTCGAGCGCGACCTCTTCGGGCTACGCGCCTTCCAGGCCGGCAACGGCGTGCGTACGGTGCACGAGCGCACCCGCGCCGGCACCCTGGTCCGCGTCGTTCATCTGCGCGCCGACGCGCGCGACACCCCGGTCCGCAATGCGCGCGCGCTGCTGCCGATCGAACCCGGCCAGCCGCTGGCCACGCGCATCGAGCGGATCTTCGGCATCTCCGCGGCGCACGCCGCGGGGGCGGGCACCGAGGCGAACGCAGCCGAGCCCGCCGAAGCGGCAGGTCGCGAAGCCACCGAGGGTGCGAAGCCGCCGCAGGAGACCGCCGCAACCGCCGACACCCCCCTGCTCGACTACCGCTACCTCTGGGATCCCGAAGGCAACCTGCTGCACGAACGCCGCCACGAACCCGACGGTCCGCAACCCTCGACACGCCGCAGCCAGGCCTACGACCTTCGCAACCAGCTCGTCGCCAGCGTGGAGTGGCGGGACGACGGCGAGGCGCCGGCCGAGACCGGCGTGTGGCGCTACGCCTACGACCGCCACCAGCGCCGCGTCCTCGCGCAGCACGGCGCCCGGTCGCAGCAGGAAACGACCGGCCACACCCGCCCGACCCGCTTCGCACCCGGCAGCCACCGCGCGCTGCCCTCGAGCCAGCATCCGGCGACCG
>NZ_AMXF01000395.1 GCF_000310225.1 Thauera phenylacetica B4P | reverse complement strand
GCCGCGCCGGCGCAGCGCGCGCCGCACCTCGGCGGCCTCGCGCCCGGTGCGCACCAGCACGGCGATGTCGGCCGGGCGCAGGCGCTGGAAGTCCTTGCCGGGCGCCTGGAAGCCGGCGCGCTCGTCGTTGAGCCAGGCGACGATGCGCTCGGCGCAGCGCGCGGCGAACAGGCGGCGGACCTCGCCCGTGCCGCGCAGCGCCAGGTCGTGGTGGATGAGCAGCGCCGGCGCGACGCCGCCGTCGGCCTGGAAGACCTCGTCGCGCCCCTTCGCCGCCACCGCCTCGAAGGGCAGGGCGTTGTCCGCCGCGTCGCGAAAGCCGAAGGCGCCCGCACCGGGGCGCTGCTCGGCCTGCGCGAACCAGGTGTTGACCGCGCTCACCAGCGCATGCGCCGAGCGGAAGTTGGTGCCCAGCATGTAGTGCCGGCCGGCGGTGGCGTGGCGGGCCTGCAGGTAGCTGTAGATGTCCGCGCCGCGAAAGCCGTAGATCGACTGCTTGGGGTCGCCGATCAGCAGCAGCGCGCTGCGCGGGTCGTTGTCGGCGCTGCGGTAGAGCGCGTCGAACAGGCGGTACTGCAGCGGCGAGGTGTCCTGGAACTCGTCGATCAGCGCCACCGGGTACTGGGCGAGGATACGCTCGCGCAGGCGCGCGCCCTGCGGGCCGGCGAGGGCGCGGTCTAGGCGTTCGAGCATGTCGGCGAAGCCGAAGCTGCGCGCCTGGCGCTTGAGCGCGGCGAGTCGCTCGCCGACCCGGGTGGCCGCGTGCACCCGCAGCGCGCTGCGCGGGTCGCGCAGGGCGTCGTGGTCTGCGATCAGGCGGGCGAAGGCGGCGAAGTGCTCGGGCAGCGCGGGCGCCGGGGCGTCGGCCTTGCGCGCTTCGCGCAGGCCGTCGGGGGTGAGGCGGTGGCGGGCGCTGTCGGAGAGCCCGAGCTTGCGCTCGAGCGGGTTGCGCGCCCACTGCTCGAGCGTCTCCAGCCAGGGCGTGTAGTAGCGCTCGTGCAGCCGGGTGCGATTCCACTGTCTGGCGTTGGCGGCGAGCTCCTCGTCCAGCCAGTCCTTCATCGCGCGCGCGCGCTCGGCCCAGCCGCGCGACAGTTCGATCAGCGCGCGGCGGTGGGCGCCGCCGACGCGCTCGATCAGCGCGGCCAGCGATTCGCCACCGGCCGGATCGCGTCGCGCTTCGGGCCGCGCGGCCGGATCCTCCTCGCCCGCCTGCCCGGCGCTGTCGTCCCGATCAGCGCCCTGCAGCGGCTGGCCGACCAGCTCGCGCACGTCCGCGACCAGGGCATGCACGTCGGCCCATTGCGCGAGCGCGAGCTCCAGCACCTCGCCGGCGAGCGGGTAGCAGTGCTGGCGCCAGTAGTCCTGTGCGGCCTCGGTCAGCAGCACGCTCTCGTCGGCGGCGAGCTCCTCGTCGAAGGGGTTGCCGCTGTCGAAGGCGTGCTCGCGCAGCATGCGCTGGCACCAGGCGTCGATGGTGAACACCGCCGCGTCGTCCATGGCCTCGGCCGCCATCGCCAGGCGCCAGGCGGCGTTGCGGCGCGCGGCCGGGTCGGGGTAGGCGGCGAGCAGCGCGTCGAGCAGGGGATCGGGTTCGCGCCCGACCTCCTCGTCGCGGAACCAGGCCGCGGCCTCGCGCAGGCGCTCGCGGATGCGCTCGGAGAGCTCGCGCGTGGCGGCGCGGGTGAAGGTCATCACCAGGATCTCGGCAGGCAGCAGCGGGCGCACGAAGGCGGTGTCGGCGTCGCCGTGGCCGAGCACCAGGCGCAGGTAGAGCGCGGCGATGGTCCAGGTCTTGCCGGTGCCGGCGCTGGCCTCGATGAGGCGGCTGCCGCGCAGCGGGAAGCGTACGGGGTCGAGTCGGTGGCTCATCGGGCGGGCTCCAGGGGCGCGGGTGCGGGGTGGGGGACGGCCTCGACGTGGCCGTCGATCCAGTCGAGCAGCGGGGCGTAGAGTTCGCGCGCGAGGTGCTCGAAGCGGCCGTCCGCGGTCAAGGTGGCGTAGTCGGGGTAGCAGCGCGCGAGGCTGGCCTCCTCGACCTCGCCGTGGCGGTGTTCGCTGCCCTCGTAGGCCTCGGCCGGCTTGCCGCCGCCGACCAGCGCGAGCGCGCTGCGCGCCGCCACCGGGAGCGGCTCGCCGAGGCCGGCGATCCACCCCTCGACGAGGCG
>NZ_AMXF01000394.1 GCF_000310225.1 Thauera phenylacetica B4P | reverse complement strand
CGGCGGCGCCGCAGCCGCGCTCGCGCGTGGTCGAGATCCCGCCCGCCGCGGGGCGCTGAGGCGGCGCCCAGATCCATTCCGGGCCGGCCGCCTGCGCGGGCCCATTGATGCAGGAAACCAATCCGATGTCCCAGATTCGAGTCGCGATCGCCGGTGCGTCCGGGCGCATGGGCAGAATGCTGATCGAGGCCGCGCTGAAGGAGGAGGGCGTCGTGCTCGCCGCTGCCTTCGACCGCAGCGACGCCCCCTTCATCGGCCGGGATGCCGGCGAGATGGCCGGCGTGGCCACCGGCGTGCTCATCACCGACGATGCCGCCGCCGCGATCGCCGCGGCCGACTGCGTGATCGACTTCACCCGCCCCGAGGGCACGCTCGCCCACCTCGCGCTCGCGCGCGCCGCCGGAAAGGCGATGGTGATCGGCACCACCGGCTTCGACGCCGCCGGCAAGGCCGCGATCGCCGCCGCCGCCGAGCACGTCCCGGTGGTGTTCGCGCCCAACATGGCGGTGGGGGTGAACGCGGTGTTCCGCCTGCTCGAGGTCGCAGCGCGCATCCTCTCCGAGGGCTACGACGTCGAGGTCATCGAGGCCCACCACCGCTTCAAGGTGGACGCGCCCTCGGGCACCGCGCTGCGCATGGGCGAGGTCGTCGCCCGCGAGCTCGGCCGCGACCTCGAGACCTGCGCGATCTATGGTCGCGAGGGCCATACCGGCGAGCGCAGCGCGCAGACCATCGGCTTCTCCACCATCCGCGGCGGCGACGTCGTGGGCGACCATACCGTGCTCTTCGCCGGCATCGGCGAGCGCATCGAGATCACCCACAAGTCGGGCAGCCGCATGCCCTACGCGCTCGGCTCGATGCGCGCGGCGCGCTTCCTCGCGGGGCGCGCCCGCGGCCTCTACGACATGCAGGACGTGCTCGGGCTGCGCTGAAGCCTGCCATGAGCGGCGCGGCCGAAACGTGCGGGAGTCCTCCCGATCCTGCTTCCGTCGAAGCAGAGCTGGCGCGCCTGCGCGGAGAGCGCGACGCGGCGCTGCGCGGCCTGGCGCGCGCGCGCCGGCACCTCGACCTCGTGTCCGAGAACGCGGGTGCGGGCGTGTGGCACCTGGACCTGCGCTGCGGCTCCATCCGGCCCGACGAGCGCTGGCGCAGGCTGCTCGGCTACGACGGCGTCGATGCCCGCGACTGGATGAGCCTGGTGGACGAGGACGGCAAGGCGGCGCTGCAGCAGGCGCTGCGTGCCCACCTCCGCGGGGACGTGGCCGAGCTGCGCGCGGAGATCCGCATCCGCGCGCAGGATGGCAGCTGGCACTGGATGGAGGTGTGCGGCAACGCCGGCGGACGTGGCGAGGATGGACGGTGGGCGCGGGTCGAGGGCACCTATCGTGACGTCACCGAGCGCAAGCTGCGCGAGATCGAGCTCCTCGAGGCCAAGGAGGCCGCCGAGGCGGCGAGCCGGGCGAAGGGCGACTTCCTCGCCAACATGAGCCACGAGATCCGCACGCCGATGAACGGCATCATCGGCATGACCGACCTGCTGCTCGACTCCACGATCGCCGGCGAGCAGCGCGAATACCTGCAGACGGTGAAGTCCTCGGCCGAGGCCTTGCTGACCATCATCAACGACATCCTCGACTTCTCGCGCATCGAGGCCGGCCGCCTGAGCGTCGAGCAGATCGATTTCTCGCTGCAGTCGGTGGTCTCCGAGACCTGCCGTGCGCTCGCGTTGCGGGCGGCGCAGAAGGGCCTGGAGCTGTACTACGACGTCGCGCCCGACGTGCCCTCGGTGCTGCGCGGCGACCCCACGCGGCTGCGCCAGATCCTGGTGAACCTCATCGGCAACGCGATCAAGTTCACCGAGCACGGCGAGGTCGAGGTGCGCGTGCGCTGCGTCGAGCGCGACGCCACCACGGCCAGCCTCGAGTTCCTGGTGCGCGACACCGGCTGCGGCATCGCGCCCGACAAGCTGGAGGCGATCTTCGGCGCCTTCTCGCAGGCGGACAACTCGACCACGCGCAAGTACGGCGGCACGGGTCTCGGCCTGGCGATCTGCCGCCAGCTCACCGAGCTGATGGGCGGGCGGATCGGCGTCGACAGCGCGCCGGGCGCGGGCAGCCGCTTCGAGGTCGTGCTGCCGCTGCGCGTGGTCGCCGACCCGACCCCCTTGCGCGCCGGCGTGCTCGCCGGCGCGCGG
>NZ_AMXF01000393.1 GCF_000310225.1 Thauera phenylacetica B4P | reverse complement strand
GCGGGCGCGGGCAGTGAGCGCCCCCGGCACCCCGGAACCCGCCATGCGCACCGACCCCCCCACGCCCACCCCCGCCGCTGCGCCGCCCGTGCCGCGCGGTGCGCTCGCGCGCCTGCTTGACAGCGACCTCTTCCACAGCTTCATCCGCTCGCCGATCACGGTGCTCTCGGCGCTGGTCGTGCTGGGGATCCTGGTCGCCGCGCTGCTCGCGCCGGTGATCGCGCCGCAGAACCCCTTCGACCCCGCCACTCTCAATCTGATGGACGGCTTCACCCGGCCGATGCAGGCCAACGAATTCACCGGCAACGTGTACTGGCTGGGCACCGACGCCCAGGGCCGCGACCTGTTCTCGGCCATCCTCTACGGCTCGCGGGTGTCGATCCTGGTGGGCTTCGCGGCGGTGGCCTTCGCCGCGGTGCTGGGCATCACGCTCGGGCTCGTCGCCGGCTACCGCGGCGGCTGGGTGGACAGCCTGATCATGCGCGTCGCCGACGTGCAGCTGAGCTTCCCGGCGATCCTGGTGGCGCTGCTGATCTTCGGCGTGTTCAAGGGCGTGGTGCCGCCGGCGCTGCACGACAAGGCGGCGATCTACGTGCTGGTCCTGGCGATCGGCCTCTCGGACTGGGTGCAGTACGCGCGCACGGTGCGCAGCTCCACGCTGGCCGAGCGCAACAAGGAGTACGTGCAGGCCGCGCGCGTGATCGGGGTGCCGGCGTCGGCCATCCTGCTGCGCCACATCCTGCCCAACGTGATGGGGCCGGTGCTGGTGATCGCCACCATCGGCCTGGCGCTGGCGATCATCCTCGAGTCGACGCTGTCCTTCCTCGGCGTTGGCGTGCCGCCCACCCAGCCCAGCCTGGGCACGCTGATCCGCGTCGGCCAGGACTACCTGTTCTCGGGCGAGTGGTGGATCGTGCTCTTCCCCGGCCTCACCCTGCTGCTGCTCGCGCTGTCGGTGAACCTGCTCGGCGACTGGCTGCGCGACGCGCTCAACCCGAGGCTGCGCCGATGAACGTGCCGCAAATCGACCAGATGAACGCCGGTGGCGGCCTGCCGCTGCTGTCGGTGCGCCGCCTGCGGGTGGAGTTCCCCTCGCGGCGCGGCACCCTGCTGGCGCTCGACGACGTCTCCTTCGACATCGCGCGCGGCGAGGTGCTCGGCGTGGTGGGTGAGTCGGGCGCGGGCAAGTCGCTCACCGGCGCGGCCATCATCGGCCTGCTGGAGCCGCCCGGGCGCATCGCCGGCGGCGAGATCCTGCTCGACGGCGAGGCCATCCACGAGCTGAGCGGCGAAGCCATGCGGCGCCTGCGCGGGCGCCGCATCGCGATGATCTTCCAGGACCCGCTCACCAGCCTGAACCCGTTGTACACGGTGGGCGAGCAGCTGGTCGAGACCATGCTGACCCACCTCGAGCTCACCCCCGCCGCCGCACGCGAGCGCGCGCTCGCGCTCCTCGACGAGGTCGGCATTCCGGCGCCGGCGCAGCGCATCGACCACTACCCGCACCAGTTCTCCGGCGGCATGCGCCAGCGCGTGGTGATCGCGCTCGCGCTGTGCGCCGAGCCCGAACTCATCATCGCCGACGAGCCCACCACTGCGCTCGACGTCTCGGTGCAGGCGCAGATCATCGCGCTGCTGCGCCGCCTGTGCCGCCAGCACCGCACCGCGGTGATGCTGGTCACGCACGACATGGGCGTGATCGCCGAGACCGCCGACCGCGTCGCGGTGATGTACGCCGGCCGGGTGGTGGAGATCGGACCGGTGGACGAGGTGGTGCGCGCGCCGGCGCATCCCTACACCCGCGGCCTGATGGGCGCCATCCCGGTGCTCGGCGCCGAGGTCGAGCGCCTGGTGCAGATCGACGGCGCGATGCCGCGCCTGGACGCGATCCCGCCCGGCTGCGCCTTCCATCCGCGCTGCACCGCGGCCTTCGCGCGCTGCCATGCCGAGCGCCCCGAGCTGCTGCCCGCGGGCGCCACGCGCGCGGCGTGCTGGCTGTACGCGCCGGCGGAGATGGCTGAAGGAGGGGGGCGATGAGCATCATCGAGCGCGCGCTCGCCAAGGCGAAGCAGCAGGACCGCGCCGCGGTCGAGGACGCCGAAGGCCTGGTGCACCGGGCACAGGTCGACCACGGCGCGGACGTCGGTCCCGCGGGTGGCCTGGGCGCTGCGCCGGACGTCGGCGAAGCGGCCGCGCTGCCGGCGAGCGCGACCGC
>NZ_AMXF01000392.1 GCF_000310225.1 Thauera phenylacetica B4P | reverse complement strand
GGACCGCGACGCAGCCGCGCAGGCGCTCGCCGCGCAGGAGGCGCGCAGGCCGGCCGTGGAGCGTGCGCTCGCCGACACCCGCGCGGCCTTCGAAGCGGCCAGGGTGGCGGTCCGGCTGGCGCGCGAGCAGCAGCAGCGCAAGGACCTGGCACGGGAGCTGGAGCAGGCCGACGCCGAGCTCGCCAGCCTGGACCAGGCACTGGCACGTGCCCGCGAGCTGCACGAGGCGCTGCTGCGGCAACGCGGGCTGCGGCAATCCCTGCACATCGACGCCAAGGCGCTCGCGCGCCTGCGCAAGGCCGAGGACGAGCTCGCTCGCCTTGCGATCCGCCAGGAGGCGGTCGCCACCCGCCTGCAGTTCGACCTGCGCGAGCCCGGGGCGGTCACGCTGGCGGGCGAGCCCTTGCACGGAGAGGGCGAGCGCCTGCTGCTCGAGCCGGCCGAGCTCGTCCTCGGGCAGCTTGGAAGCCTGCGCATCCTGCCCGGCGGCGACGACATCGCCGATCTGGTCCGCAAGCGCCAGGGGCTGGACGACGACCGCGCGAGCCTGCTGTCCGTGCTCGGCGTGGCCTCGCTGGCCGCGGCGGACGCGCGCCACGAGCACTGCCGCGAGCTCGACGGCGCCATCCGGCGCGACGAGTCGGTGCTGGAGTCGCTCGCGCCCGAGGGCCTGGAGGCGCTGGCCGGGCGCAGGCAGCTCAAAGAGGCGCGCCGCGAGGAGCTGGCGAGACTGATCGCGGCGCTCCCCGAGCCGCAGCAGGGCGGCCTGTCGGTTTCCAGGGCGGAGGCGCAGCTGGACGGCGCCGGCGAGTCCCTCAAGGCGGCCGAGGCGGCCGAGGCGGGTTTCCGCAGCGCGCTCCTGCTCGCCACGCAGGCGCTGGAGAGCGCCCGGACCGAATGGAGCAGGCTGGACGGCGAGCTGCAGGGCGCGGATCGCAGGCAGCATGAAAAGCTCGCCGAAGAGCAGCTGCTCGAGCTGCGCGCCAACGAGAACCGGCTCGAGCAGGCCCTGCGCGAACGCCAGAAGCAGATCGACCTGGCCAACCCGGGTGTGCTGCGCCAGGACGTCGAGCGCTTCACGCGCAGCGCGGACGCGGCGGAGAAGGCCGCCGAGCAGCGCCGCCTCGAGCTCGAACGCCTGAAGGCCAGCCTGGAGGCGCTCGGCGCCGAGGGCCTCGAGGAGAGGAGCGCGGAGCTCGACGTCGAGCTGGCGCGGGCGGTGCGTCGCAAGGACGAGCTGGCGCGGCGCGCCGGCGCGCTCGATCTCCTGCTCGTCCGCCTGACCGATCACCGCCTGCAGCTCACCCGCCAGCTGCAGGCGCCGCTGCAGCGCCACCTGAACCGATACCTGCAGCTGCTGTTCCCGGAAGCCAGCCTGAGCGTGGATGAAGCGCTCGTGCCGGAGATCCTGGTGCGCCAGGGGCTGGACGGGGAAGAGCGCGGCCGCTTCGCGGAGCTGAGCTTCGGCGCGCGCGAGCAGATGGGCCTGATCAGTCGGCTCGCCTACGCCGACCTGCTGCGCGAGGCGGGTCGGCCGACCCTCGTCATCCTTGACGACGCCCTGGTGCACAGCGACGCCGAGCGGCTCGGCAACATGAAGCGGGTGCTGTTCGACGCCGCCGAGCGCCACCAGATCCTGCTGTTCAGCTGCCATCCGGACAGCTGGCGCGACCTCGGGGTCGTGGCGCGGGACGTGGCCGGCCTGGGCATGCCGGCAGCCCCCTCACCCTGAGTGCGACACGCCATGACCGCCCCACAACCCAATAATCCCCTGCACGGCCTCACCCTCGAGCAGATCCTCGTCCGGCTCGTGGACCGCCTCGGCTGGGCCGCGCTCGGCCGGCGGGTGAGCATCCGCTGCTTCAACCACGAGCCCAGCATCGCCTCCAGCCTCAAGTTCCTGCGCCGCACGCCCTGGGCGCGCGCGCAGGTCGAGGCCCTCTACCTCGACACCTTGCCGCAGCCCGGCGAGGTGGACGCGGAGGCCAGGATCCGTGTGCCGCGCAGCAAGATCGACCCATAAGAATCTTCGATTCATTTTGTGTTGACGGATTTTCTCGGGTCTCTATAATGCGCGGCTTCCCGAACGCAACAGCGAATCGGCGAAACCGGAAAGCAGCAGATTCTTTCCTTGCCGCGAGTCGGCAGATCTTTAAAAACTTGGACAACCGATAAGTGTGGGTGCTTGGTTGTTGCGGTCGGCGACTTCGGTCGCGGAAGTATCGCAATGATT
>NZ_AMXF01000391.1 GCF_000310225.1 Thauera phenylacetica B4P | reverse complement strand
GCCTCCAGCCCGAGCGCCACCTGCTGCGGCGAGGCGCGTGCCCCGAACGCCGGCAAGCGCAACCGCCGCACCAGCAGCAGCTCGCCGCCGTCGCCGGGCAGGCTGGCGGTGCGCAGCGCATCCTCGATGAGCAGGCGCGCGCATCGCGCGCCCGCGGCATCGGGCGCGCGGATGCCGAGATGGCGGACGCGGCGCTCGGCGATCATCGCGCTAGCCCTGGCGGGCCCCCTGCGCGGCGGCGAACGCGACCGGGCTGGCCGCGTCGACGAAATGCACCCGCGTGTCGGCCGCGAGCGCAAGCGCGCCGCCCTCGACCCGCGTCACCACCGCGGCGGCCGTGTTGCCAGCGAGGTCCTCCACCGTGGCGCGCGCCACCACCCGGTCGGCCTGGTAGATCAGCGCCTGCATGCCTACCCGGAGCCGCAGCGGCTCGGTGACGCGGATCGGCAGGCGGATGCCCGGCCGGGCGGTGACCGGCTCGGGCAGGCGCCCGGACAGGATGCGATCGACCGGCGCATGGCTGGCGAGCAGCAGAGTCATGTGCACGACGTCGTTCATCAGCGCCTCGGCTTCGGCGTCGCCCGCCCGCACCTGGCCGAACAGCCAGTCCGCCAGGGACTGCAGGCGGCGGCGTTCGACAAAGTCGATCTCGCCCCAGCGCGCCAGCCCGGCCAGGTTGCGCAGCTGCGGCGCCGCGTCGAACTGCGACAGGCGCTCCGCCCAGTCGAGGCGGATCGACGGCGGCACCGCGCAGAACGCCTCGTGCAGGCAGGTGGAGATGCGCGACAGCTCGTCGAACAGCGCCGCGGCCCGGCTCGCCACCGCGCCGCTGCCGTGCTCGCCGTCGATCAGGTCGCCGAGCGCGACGAGCCTGTCGGCCTCGTCGCGCGCCTGCCTCCAGCCCAGGGTGGCGAGCGCGGCGAGGTCGATGCGGGTGCTCGCCGTGCGCACCTGCTGCACGGCCTGCACGCGCCTGCCGTGCAGGCCGGCGATGGCGCCGGCCACGCCCTTGGCCGGCGCGGCCGCGGGCTGGGCGGCGAGCTTGAGCGCGAGGAGCTGGCTGCGCAGCTGCGCGCTCTGCAGGGCCTTGACGAGCAGGTCGGTGCGGTCGAGGCGGTCGAGCAGCGCCGGTGCATGGGCGAAGCAGCGCGCGGGGGCCTCGCGCACCGCGGCGAGCAGCTCGCGCAGCGCGTCGGGGGCGTCCTGTCGTGCCCGCAGGCAGCTCGGCACCGCGGGCGCGAGCAGGCCGGGGTCGAGGCTGCGCTGGGCGGCGGGCAGGATCGACTCGGCCTCGCGCGGACGCTGGTAGGCGATGAAATGCACGTGGTCGCGCAGGATGCGGCCGCGGCGCTCGTTGATCGCCGCCAGGCGGGCCTCTTCCTCGGCGATCAGGGCCCGGGTGACCGCCACGTCGTGGCGCGCCTCGGCCAGCTCCTCGCCGATCGCGCGCAGGCGGTTCTCGAGGGCGAGCGCGCTGCCGCGCAGGGCGTCGAGCACGCGCTGGCTCGCCGCGATCGCATCGCGGTAGCGCTTTATCCGGCCTTCGAGCTGGCGCATCAGCGCCACCGTGTTGTCGGCGAGATCGGTGCCGTCGGCAAACTGGGTGGCTTCGTCGACGCGCACGCGCAGCGGCGTGCGCAGCAGCAACGGCATGCGCCAGGGCTCGCGCAGCAGCCTTGCGAACGCCAGGTTGCGCGGGCGGGCGTCGAGCAGGGCCTGGTCTTCCGGGTTGTCGCTGTCGATCGCCGGCAGCCGCACGTTCTTCTCGACCTCCTCCGCGCTGGCGTAGAACAGCGCCGGGTCGCCGCGCGTGCCGTACAGGTCGATGTCGAGGAACAGGCCGGGCACCTCGCCGCCGTCCTCGGCGGTCAGCGCCAGCGCATGGGCGGCGAGCGCGCTCACCGCGGAGTGGCGGGTGGCGGTGGTGTAGTCCTTGGCTTCGGTGGCGCGCGGCGCCTGCAGGCGCTCGGCGATGCTGACCGTGCGCACCTCCGCGCGCCCCACCACCGGCGCGCCGCCGGTGACGTCGGAAGGCAGGAAGGCGCCTGCGGCCGCGACCGTGTAGCGTGGCTCGCTGACCGAGCGGATGAAGAGCTTGGTGTCGGCCGCCTTGTCGATCTCCAGCGTACGCTTGTCCGCGCGCGTGGCGTCCGCGACGGCCTCGGTCCCGCCCGCGAGGCGCAGGCCGGCCTCCAGCGTGCCGGGCAGCGCGCTCCTGGCGGGGGCGGTGGCGCCGCC
>NZ_AMXF01000390.1 GCF_000310225.1 Thauera phenylacetica B4P | reverse complement strand
GCGCGCGCGCGCTCGCCGACGAGCCCGCGCGCTTCGAGCTGCCGCCGTTGCCGCCGGCGGACGGCATCCCCGCGCCGTCCGAGCTGCGCAGCCTCGGCTTCGGCGGCGGCGTGCCCGCGAGCCCGCCGGAAGCCCGTCCCACGACACCGCCGATCGAGCTCTCGATCCGCCATGGCGACCTCTCCTATGCGCGCTTCCCGGTGCTGGTGGGGCATTACCGCGGCGACACCATCGTCAGCGCCGAGGCCGCGCTCGACCGTCGTCTGGACGGTGCGCTGTCGCAGCGCCAGGCGCTCGGCCTCTACCCCGGGCAGCACGGCAGCGGCGCGCAGTTCTTCAACCCGCGCGCCAATGGCCAGCCTGGGGGGGCGATCGTGGTCGGCCTCGGCGAGGTCGGCGAGCTCACCCCCGGCCTGCTCGAGGCCGGGGTGCGCGGCGCGCTGCTCGACCACGCCCTGCAGATCGCGCAATGGCCGGACGAGCGCTTCGGCCCGGCCGCCGGTCCGCGTCGGGCCTCGGTGTCCTGCCTGCTGGTCGGCACCGGCGCCGGCGCGCTGTCGGTGCGCGACTCGGTCGAGGCGATCGTGCGCGCGGCCATCGCCGCCAACGCGCGCCTGCAAGAGACCGCGCTCGACGGCCGGGTGTGGATCGACCGCATCGAGTTCGTCGAGCTCTTCGCCGACGTGGCGATCGGCGCCGCCGAGAGCCTGCAGGCGGTGCTCGCCATCCCGCAGCTCGGCGCCGCCGCGCGCTGGCCGGCGCAGGCCATCGAGGCCGGCCGCGGCGGGCGTGTGCGGGTGCGCTTCGACGAAGCCCCGGAATGGTGGCAGCGTCTGGAGATCATCGAGGACGAGGGCCGGCGCGACAGCCTGCGCTTCATCTTCGTGACCGACCGCGCGCGCGCCGAGGAGACCCTGGCGAGCGGCCAGCTCGCGCTCGCCGACGCCTTCATCCGCGAGGCCGCGGCCTCGCCGGCGGCCAACCCCGAGGCGGCCTTCACGCTGCACGAGATGCTGCTGCCGGTGAGCCTGCGCGAGGCGGCCTCGCGCCAGGGCAACCTGGTGCTGCTGGTCGATCCACGCTCGGCGCGCTATCCCTGGGAGCTGCTGGAGAACCGCTGGAGCGACAGCGGCCGCCCGCCGGCGGTCGCCGCCGGCGTGGTGCGCCAGATTCGCACCCCCCAGTACCGCACCCGGCCGGTGCATGCGGACGAGGCCAGCATCCTGGTGGTGGGCAACCCCGACCTCGACGGCTGGGAGGATTTCCCCGACCTGCCCGGCGCCCGCGCCGAGGCGCGCGAGGTCGCCGAATGCTTCGAGACCGCCGGCTGGCGGGTGGAGCGCTGCATCGATCCTCCCACCCACGAGGTGCTCGCCGGCCTGCATCGCAGCCCCTGGCGCATCCTCCACCTGGCCGGCCACGGCGAGTTCGACTTCCCCCTGACGCAGGCCAGGCGCAAACCCGGCGATCCACCGGCGGCCGAGCCCGAGACCGTCTCCGGCATGGTCATCGGGCGCGGCACCTTCCTCACCCCGGGTGACGTCGAGCAGATGCGCTGGGTACCCGAGCTGGTCTTCATCAACTGCTGCCACCTCGGCAGCATGCGCGGCGGAGACAAGGGCGCGCTCGCCGCCAACCTGGGCATGCAGTTCATCCGCATGGGCGTGCGCGCGGTGGTCGCCGCAGGCTGGGCGGTGGACGATGCCGCCGCGCTCGCCTTCGCCAACACCTTCTACCGCCTGATGCTCGCCGGCGAGACCTTCGGCGAGGCGGTGCGCGCCGCACGCGAGGAGGTGTGGCTGCGCTTCCGCGGGGTCAACACCTGGGGCGCCTACCAGTGCTACGGCGACCCGTCCTACACCCTGCTGCGCGGACGCCCTGCGCCGCGGCCGCAGGCGCGCCGCTTCCACTGCCCGACCGAGCTCGGCGTGGAGCTCGACAACCTCACCCAGGCCCTGCGCAGCAGCGGCGGGGACGATGCCGCGGCGCGCATCGCGGCGCTTCTGGAAGGCATCCCGGAGAGCGGCCGCGAGGAATGGCTCGCACGCGCCGACCTGTGCGCCGCGCTCGGCTTTGCCTGGGCCGAGGCGCGCGCCTGGCCCGAGGCGATCGAGCAGCTCGATCGTGCGATCCGCGCCGCTGCCGGCGATTGCCCGCTGCGCGTGCTCGAACAGCTCGCCAACTGCCGCGCCCGCCTGGCCGCCGACGAGGCCGTGGCCGCGCACCGGCGCGGCGCCGCC
>NZ_AMXF01000389.1 GCF_000310225.1 Thauera phenylacetica B4P | reverse complement strand
TACTTCGCCTGCGGCGGCCGCCGCGCGGTGATCGTGCGCTGCGGCGACCCCTGGCCCCACCTCGAAGCCGCCGGCGCACGCGCCGCGCACCGCGCCACGCGCCTCGAGGCCTTGCTGGCACCCGGCGCGAGCGCGATGGATCCGTCGAGCTGGCGCGGCATCGGCCACCTGCACGGGCTGCCCGAGACCACCCTGGTGTGCCTCCCCGACCTGCCCGACCTTTGCGCAGCCGACCCCGCGACGGTGGCGGTCGCGACCGAACCGCCCGCCGCGGCGGAAGTCTTCGTCGAATGCAGCGATGGCGGGAGCAACGGCGGCGGCGAAGACCTCGCCCTGCGCGCGCTGGCCCCGCCGCGCTGCGATGGCGCGGGTTTCGCGGCCTGGGGGGACGCGATCGGCCAGGTGCGCCTGCAGCTTGCCCGCCACCACCGCGACAAGCTGCTGCTCGCCGCCCTGCCCCTGCCCACCCGCGACCTGCGCCACGCTGCCGCCGCGGGCGACACATGGGCGCAGGCGGACATGCTGGCCTACCTGGAGCGCAGCGGGGTGCTGGCGCCCGCCGCCGCAGGCGAAGGCGCAGCGACCGCGAGCGCCTTCGTCCAGCTCGCCTGGCCCTGGCTCAAGACCGCGCAGGGCGCCGACCTGCCAGGCCGGCTCGAAGCCCCGGACGGCTTGCTCGCCGGCCTCGTCGCCCGCAATGCGCTCGCCCACGGCACCTTCCGCTCGGTGGCGGGCACGCCCCTGCCGGCGGTCTTCGGCACCGAGCCGGTGCTGCCCTGGAGCGCGATCGCCGCCACCGCCACCGACGCCCTCGCGCGCCGGGTGTGCGTCGTCGCGCCGCAGCCCGGCGGCGGCTGGGCGCTGCAGTCCGACGTCAGCACGGCGGCCGACGAGGCCTGGCGCGCCGGCGGCGTCACCCGGCTGATGGGCGCGGTGCTGCGCGCCGCGCGCACGGTGGCCGCAAACACGGTCTTCGAGGCCAGCAGCCCGGCGCTTTGGCGCAGCGTCGAGCGCAGCCTGGAGAACACCCTGAGCGCCTTCTGGCGCGAGGGTGGCCTCGGCGGCGCCGACCCCGACGAGGCCTTCAGCGTGCGCTGCGACCTCGGCACGATGAGCCGCAACGATCTCGACAACGGCCGCCTGCGCGCGCAGGTGAGCCTGCTGCCCGCGGCCGCGGTCGAGCGCATCACCGTGGTGCTCGAGCTCGCCGGCGCTGGCGCGGTCGCCACGACCAGCGAGGTGACGTGATGGCCGCAGCGCTCGACAGCAGGCAGCAGGAACGCCTCGACGCCGCCCCGCTCGGCGTCTTCCGCTTCCACGTCAGCTTCCGGCCGCAGCCACTCGGGGGCGCCGCGGGCAGCGAGCTGCCGCTGTGCCAGGGCGCCTTCGCCGAGTGCACCGGGCTGGAGGCGACCATGGAGCCGAAGGTGATCAAGGTCGGCGGCGCCAACTACGGCGCGGTGCAGCGTGCGGGCCCGGTGAGCTTCGCCACCGTCGTGCTCAAGCGCGGCATGACCCGCAGCCGCGACAACCGCCAGGCGCTTTGGGACTGGTTCGCCAGCGTCGCCGGCGGCGCCTACGCGTACCGCATGGAGGTGGAGATCGAGATGCGCAACGCGCGCGACGAGCCGGTGCTGCGCTGGGCGCTGCGGCGCGCGCTGCCGGTCAAGTTCAAGGCCGCCGACCTCGACGCCAGGGGCACCGAGGTCGGCATCGAGGAACTGCACCTGGCCCATGAGGGCCTGGTGCTGGTGAGCTGAGGCAGGGACCATGCCGCAACAGCCCCCCGACCTGATCGACGACGCGGCGAGCTTCGAGACCCTCACCGGCCAGCGCTTCGTCGTCGCGGTGCATTTCAACCCGGCCAGCCTGCAATACACCGTCTCCAACACCCTCAAGGAAGAGGGCAAGGGCGCGAAGAAGAAGCAGTACGTCAGCCAGACCACCGCCAAGCTGACCATGGACCTGGTGTTCGACACCACCGACAGCGGCGAGGACGTGCGCGTCACCACCGACAGGATGGCCAGGCTGCTGCAGCCGGTATCCGCCGGGAAGGACAAGAACGTGCCGCCGACGGTGAAGTTCAGCTGGGGGGCCTACGCCTTCACCGGCCTGGTCGAGCAGTACAAGGAGACCCTCGACTTCTTCGCCGCGGGCGGCGTGCCCTTGCGCGCATCGATCAACCTCACCCTGTCGAGCCGGGACGTGGTGTTCGAGAGCGGCACCGGCCAGCCGGTCTCGGTCGACACCGCCCTCGGCGCCGAGCCGGTGG
>NZ_AMXF01000388.1 GCF_000310225.1 Thauera phenylacetica B4P | reverse complement strand
GCCCGACGCCGGCTCCGGCGCCGACCTCGGCCTGCTGCTCCCGGCCGCGGCGGCGCTGCTCGGCGGCCCCGGCGGCGGCATGACCGAGGAGCTCTCGCGCAGCCTCGGCTTCGACTCCTTCTCGATCGGCCAGGGCGAGCTCAACAGCACGACGCGCGCGCGCAGCAGCCGGGTGCTCGGCAGCGGGCAGACGGTCTCCGGCGGTCCCTCGGTTTCCGGCCAGGTGCTGAGCCTGGGCAAGCGCCTGGGGCCGGACCTCTTCCTCAACTTCGAGCAGAGCCTGGGCGGGGCCGCCACCCTGGTCAAGCTCACCTACCAGATCTCGCGCCGGCTTTCCGTGATCGCCCGCGGCGGCACCGACACCGCGCTCGACGTCCAGTACGGCTTCTCCTTCCGTTGAGCCACGCGGCGGACGGGGAATGATTCCCCGTCCGCGCGGTCTCTCCGATGCCATGACCAACCCCGATGGAGCGAGCAGATGACAGAGAACAAGAACGAGCCGGTGCGCGAGACCGCCATTTTGGGCGGCGGCTGCTTTTGGTGCCTTGAGGCGGTGTTCGACCTGGTGGCCGGTGTGGACGAGGTCGTGCCGGGCTATTGCGGCGGCCACGTCGATCTGCCCGGCTACCGCGACGTGTGTTCCGGCGGCACCGGCCATGCCGAGGTGGTGAAGATCGTCTTCGATCCGGAGAAGGTGAGCTACCGTGAGCTGCTCGACGTCTTCTTCACCATCCACGATCCGACCACGGTCGACCGCCAGGGCAACGACGTCGGCCCGCAATACCGCTCGGTGATCTTCGCCACCACCGAGGCGCAGCTGCACACCGCGCTCGCCACCATCGAGGAGCTCGGCGAGCGCCGTGTCTTCCCGAAGGCGATCGTCACGCGCGTCGAGCGTGCGCCGCGCTTCTGGCCGGCCGAGCCGGAGCACCACGACTACTATGTGAACAACAGCGACCAGCCGTACTGCCAGTACGTGGTGGCGCCCAAGATCACGAAATTCCGCAGCCATTTCGACCTGCGCCGCTGGCCCGAAGGCAGCAGGTAGAATGCGCGTTTTCACTCACGGCAGGAGAACGGCATGACCCAGACCACCACCGCCAGCGGACTCGTCATCGATGAACTCGAGCTCGGCAGCGGCGACACCGCCGAGAAGGGCCGCATGGTGTCGGTGCATTACACCGGCTGGCTCACCGACGGACGCAAGTTCGACTCGAGCAAGGATCGCAACGATCCCTTCGTCTTCCCGCTCGGCGCCGGCCACGTGATCCGCGGCTGGGACGAGGGCGTGCAGGGCATGCAGGTCGGCGGCAAGCGCAAGCTCACCATCCCGCCCGAGCTCGGCTACGGCGCGCGCGGCGCCGGCGGCGTGATCCCGCCCAACGCCACCCTGGTGTTCGAGGTCGAGCTGCTGAAGGTGCTGTAAATCCTCTTGTGGGAGCGGCTTGCCGGCGAACAACGGCGCTGCCCGAGCGCCGCCTGCGCGAGCAAGTCCGCTCCCCCGGGAATCCGCCATTGGCGTCCCCACGCCCGCACCGACCCGACGACCGCCGTACAAGGCCGCCCGACATGAAACTCGACCCGGCGCAGCGTCACATCCTGACCCTGCTGCAGAAGGACTCCACCCTCAGCACCCAGGCGCTCGCCGACAAGGTCGGGATGTCGCCCACGCCTTGTTGGCGGCGCGTGCGCGAGATGGAGGAGGCGGGCGTGATCCGCGGCTACGTCGCGCTGGTCGACCGCCACAAGGTGGGCTTGGGCACCTGCGTGTGGGTGCGCGTCAAGCTCAAGCAGCACAGCGCCGACGTGCTCGACCGCTTCGAGCGCGTGGTCAAGGCCTGCGAACAGGTGGTGGAGTGCTACGAGCTGCTCGGCGAGACCGACTGCCTGCTCAAGCTCTACCTCCCGAACCTCGAGGCCTTGTCGGTGTTCATGCACGAATTCCTGCTCAAGATCCCGGAGATCGACGTCACCCATACCGCGGTGGCGCTGCGCGAGATCAAGAACGAGACCGCACTCCCCCTGTAGGCGCGCCGGCAGGCGCGAACATGGCGGCACGATCCCCGCCCACGCGCCTCGCCCCGGCTCCGCCCGTTCGCGGCTGCCGCCGCTCCTACATGCGCCCGGGGCCGCGGTGGTTCCTGCAGGAGCGCCGGCAGGCGCGAACATGGCGGCACGATCCCCGCCCACGCGCCTCGCCCCGGCACCGCCCGTTCGCGGCTGCCGCCGCTCCTACATCGGCCCGGGGCCGCGGCGGTTCCTGCAGGAGCGCCGGCAGG
>NZ_AMXF01000387.1 GCF_000310225.1 Thauera phenylacetica B4P | reverse complement strand
CGGCGGGCAGGGCCAGCGGCGCCGGCACGCCGCGCGCAACCAGCAGCGCCTGCGCATAGGCGCCGAGGGCGACCAGCGCGGCCTGGCCGAGCGCGATCTGGCCCGCCTGCCCCACCACCACGACCACGCCGAGGCCGGCGATGGCGTAGGTCGCGACCAGGGTCGCCTTGCCGAGCGCGTAGTCGGTGCCCAACCAGGCGAGCGCAAGCAGCAGCACCGCGAGCCAGGGCAGCGCGGCGCGCACGGCCGGCGCGCTCACGCCCTGCCCCGCCCGCCGCCGAGCCCCTGCGGAAACAGCAGCAGCGCCGCCATCAGCAGCACGTAGGGCACGAAATCCTTCGCCCCTTCGGGCAGCGCCAGCCCGGCGAGCGCCTCGGCGACCCCGAGGAAGACGCCGGCCACGAGCGCGCCCGGCAGGCTGGTCAGCCCGCCCAGCACCGCGGCGGGGAAGGCCTTCAGCGCGATGAAGCCCATGTTCAGATGCACGAAGGTGACCGGCGCGAGCAGCAGCCCGGCGATCGCGGCGAGCGCCGCACCGAGCGCCCACGCCAGGGTGTGCATGCGCGCCACCGGGATGCCCATCAGCGCGGCGCTGCGCGCATCCTCCGAGCACGCGCGCAGCGCCAGCCCGGTGCGGGTGTGACGGAAGAAGGCGGCGAGCAGGCCGGCGAGCAGCACGGTGGCGGCGACCACCCACAGGTGGCTGGTGGCGAGCACCAGCGGGCCGATCGCCAGCGTGTCGGCGGCGAAGGGCAGGCGGTGCATGTCCTGCGCCGCCGCCGGCACCGAGGCGACACCGCCGCGCATCATCATGCCCAGCCCGAAGGTGAGCAGCACCGCCACCAGGTGGGGCTGGCCGAGCGCGCGCCGCAGCACGGTGCGCTCGAGCACGGCGCCGAGCACGCCCACCGCCAGCACCGCCGCCAGCGCCGCGACGACGAGCGGCCAGCCCGCGAAGGCGTGCAGGCCGAGCGCGGCGAAGGCGCCGAGCATCAACAGGTCGCCCTGCATGAAGCTGACCGTCTCGGTGGCCTTGTAGATGAGGACGAAGGACAGCGCGACCAGGCCATAGACACAGCCGATCGCGACTCCGCTGGCGAGAACCTGGACAAAGGCGAGCATGGGGGCGAAGCATAGCCGAAGCGCCGCCCCCGATCGCACCCCGCGAACCGCAGCGCCCCCCCCTCCACACCCGCCGCGACGCTTCATGCAGGAGCGCCGCCGCGATGGTCCACGCCGCACGGCGACGGGTGCGCGACGGTTCATGCCCCGCGGGGCCGCACGCGCGGCGGTTAATGTTGTACGGCAACGGGCGCGCGATGGTTCATGCCCCATGGGCCCCGACGCACGTCGGTCGATGTTGCACGGCGACAGGCGCGCGATGGTTCATGCCCCATGGGCCCCGACGCACGTCGGTCGATGTTGCACGGCGACAGGCGCACGATGGTTCATGCCCCATGGGCCCCGACGCACGTCGGTCGATGTTGCACGGCGACGGGCGCGCGATGGTTCATGCCCCATGGGCCCCGACGCACGTCGGTCGATGTTGCACGGCGACAGGCGCGCGATGGTTCATGTAGGAGCGCCGGCAGGCGCGAAATCGGCGGTCAGGGAGGCGACGCGGAGGCCGACCTTCATCGCCGTTTTCGCGCCTGCCGACCCTCCTACAGGGGGCGGCACGCGTGTGCGCCAGGAAAAGGGCCGGCCGGCGGTGTGGGGGCGTGTACCCCGCACCGCCGGCCGGCCCCGGAGGCGACTGCCGGGCTGGTACGCCCCCGATCAGCCGAGGAAGCGGTCCAGGTAGCCCTGCTGCCAGGCCGCGACCACCGCCGCGATCAGCAGCACGAGGAAGAGCCAGCTCTTCCACGGCGTCTTCTTCTCGGCATACGGGTCGGTGAGCGCGCGCGAGGCGCCCGGAGGCAGCGCCGCGACGCCGGTGAGCGCACCGCCGAAGGGGATGTTGATGCGCGCGCGCGTGTTGACCGCCCAGCCGTTGGCGTCGAGCAGCGGGCCGAGGTTGCGCTGGCGCAGCTTGAGCCAGGCCAGCAGCATCGACGGGCCGGAGATCAGCAGCAGCGCGCCCAGGATCACCAGCGGCATCTGCCACACCGGCAGGCCGAGGAAGGCCGACACCACCGCGGCCATCGCGGTGCCGATCGCGCCGAGGGCGAGGCCCATGGCGGCGAAGATACCGGCGAACTTGGCGATGTCGAACGGGGCCGGCGCAGCGGCGGGCGCCGCGGCGGCGGCCGGGGCGGCCTCGATCTTGGCGCTCGCGCCGGCGACGCCGGTC
>NZ_AMXF01000386.1 GCF_000310225.1 Thauera phenylacetica B4P | reverse complement strand
GGGCGGCGCGGGCGCGCCGGCGGAGCCGGCCGTGGCCGAGGCGCTGCCGGTGCGGAGCGAGGAGCCGATCCTGCTCGCCAGCGCGGCGGCCGACCTGCAGCCGGCGCCGCGCACTGCGAGCCTGCCCGCGGATTCGATCGCGGGGGCGCACCTGTGGGATCTGCAGGTGGGCGCCTTCTTGCGCGCTGATGCGCCCAGCGTGGTCCTCGAGCAGATCCGCGGGCTGTCGCTGCGCATGCTCGACACCCGCGACGCGACGGTCAGGCAGATCCCGTACAACGGCAAGATGCTGCAGCAGGTCCGTTTCCATCGCATGCCCGAGCAGCAGGCGCGGGGGCTGTGCCGCGACCTGCGCGGCAAGGGCATCGACTGCTGGGTGAGCCGGTCGGAGCAGGGGTGAGATGATGCTGCGGCTACACGCATTGGAAGAACGCATCGTCCTCGACGCCGCGTTGATGGTGGACCTCGCCGGCAACGACCCGGACGAGGATGAGCACGAGGCCGGGGAGGAGGGCGCCGCCGCGCCCGCCGCCGGGGCCGAGCCCGACGCCGGCCTCGGCGATGCGGACGCCGCTAGGGCGACCGCGGCCTTGTCGCTGATCGATCCGTCGAGCACACCCTGGAGCTCGTCCCAGTGGCTTGCCGAACCCCTGCTGTACCGCGAAGGCGATGGCGTGCGCCCGGTCTTGCTGTCCTCCGCGCTGCCCGTGCTGGGGGAGGAGCAGGGCTTCGCGTCCTGGGCGGTGATCGCGCTCGAGGGGCCGTCGGACGGCGACGAACTGGTCGCGCCGAACGTGGGCGGGGCAGGCGGGTTCGCCGTCACCCGCGAGGGTCCGTACCGGATCACCCTCTCGGCGACCGAGTCCTTCCTGCTCGACAACACGCCGGCCGAGGTCGAGGAGCTGCTGCGCAACACGGTCGCGCTCGTGGGCTACGCCAACTCGGCGCAGGATCCGCTCGAGGGCGTGCGCACCCTCCATGTCTCGCTCGGCAACGACGCCTACGCCAGCGCGGTCTCGCGCCTCGTGTTCGTGAGCTCGGTCAACGACGCGCCGGTGCTCGAGGCGCGCGGGCCGGCCACGCTCGCCTTCGCGGAGCCGGCCGATCCGGCGCTGCGCGCGCCGCTGACGCTGTTCGGCGCCGACAGCGTGGCGATCGGGGATGTGGACAGCGCGCTCGTCGGCCGTGCGTCGGTGTGGATCACCGACGCGCCCGCGGCGACGGCGGACGCGTCGGGCACCTTCGACCGCCTGCAGGTGCAGCTGCCGGCCGATGGCAGCATCACGGCGCGCACCGTGTTCACGCCCGTGTCCGACGGCACGATGGGCGAGCTGCGGCTCACGCTCGAGGGGGCCGCCAGCGCGCAGGCCTATGCGCGCCTGCTCGAGACGGTGCGTTTCGACAGCCTGGACACCGACCCGCAGCAGCTGTCGCGCACCGTCCGTATCAGCGTGGCGGATGTGGACGACGACGGCAGCCGCGAAGATGCGATCTCCGCTTCGATCGAGCGACGCATCGGCATCACGCCGACCAACACCGCGCCGGAGATCGCGATCGCGGACGCGCGCTTCAGCGAGGCGACCGACCGGCTCGCGCGGGTGCCCCTGCTTCCGCAGCTGCAGCTGTTGGATCCGGACAGCGCGAACCGGCTGGCCCGTGTCGTGGTGGTGCTCGACAACCCCGCACGGCTGGCCAGCGATTCGATCAACGCCTACCTGGACGGAGACGCGCTGTTCTCGGTCACGCGGGTGACGGACGGAACGCGCGACACCTACACGGTCCAGCCGCGCGCGCCGGTCACGACCGCCACGGTGGGCGAGTTCCAGGCCTTCCTGTCGGCGTGGAGCTATTCCAACACCTCCCGCGCCAACGTCGATCACACCATCGCCATCACGGTGCGGGCCTTCGATCCCCAGGGCGCGATGGGCGAGCAGACCTCGGCGCTGGCGATCGCCGCCAATCCCGATGCCCCCGCCAGCGAGGCGCTCCCGCGTCCGGGCTCGCCGGGCGGCCTGACCGTGCCCGAGGATGGTCGCCTGGCGCTGCCGGCCGATCTGTTTCCCTTCCGCGACGCCGACGGCGATGGCCTGGCGGGGGTGACGATCACGGCGCTGCCGCAGCACGGCCGCCTGCTGCTCGAGGGCGTGGCGGTGCAGGCTGGGGTGTTCATCCCGGCCGCGGCGCTGTCCGGCCTGGTCTATGCGCCGGCCCCGGACTACCACGGCCCGGACGGCTTCGGCTTCAAGGTGTGGGACGACTCGGGTGCGGATGGCGGCGCGGGGCTGTCGAGCGCG
>NZ_AMXF01000385.1 GCF_000310225.1 Thauera phenylacetica B4P | reverse complement strand
ACTCTGCCAGCGGTCGCGATCGTCCAGCCGGCGCACCACGCCGAACTGCGCCGGCTCGTGCCAGCGCACGCCGCGCGCCCGGCACCAGCGCGCCACCGCGCGGTCGCGCGCGTAGCACGCGGCGTTGCCGGTCTCCTCGTGCGAATGCAGGGTGTCGAAGGGCGCCACGGCGTGCAGGCGGTCGAGCACCTCGACGGCCTCGCCCACCAGCAGGTGCAGGCGACCGCCGAGGCGGCTCAGCTCGACGTGCAGCTCGCGCGCGCTCTCGAGCATGAACTCGTAGTGCTGGCGTGCGGCGTCGGGCTGCGCCCACAGCGAGGGCTCGACGATCAGCACGCACAGCATCGGCCCTCGCAGCGCCGCCGCGGCGAAGGCGGCGTGATCGGCGAGGCGCAGGTCGCGCTTGAACCAGACCAGGCCGTAGCTCACGGCGCGCGCCTCCGCCTGCGCAGGCAGGCAGGGTTCCTCGCGGGCAAGTCCACGATCGACCCCGGCGTCGCGTTCATGCACGCACGCTCAGCCCGCGGCGAGGCCGTCGAGCACCCGGCGTGCGAGCGCACGCCCGCTCAGCCAGGCGCCCTCGACGCGGCCGCCGTTGGCCCAGTCGCCGCACACGCCCAGGGCCTGTGCGGCGTCCCAGGCGCAGCCGCCGTCGAGCGCCGACTCGGTGATCGCGTAGCGCCAGCGGTGCGCCGCCCAGCCCAGCGGCATGCGCCCGCCGAGCGCCTCGAAGGCGCCCACCAGCGCGAGGGCGACACGCTCGGGCGCATCCTCGATGTGAGCCTCGCTCCACTCCGCGCTGGCGTGCAGCGACCAGGTCTCCAGCCCGCCCCGCCCCGGCTTGGAGCGGTCGCGCGCGATCCAGCGCAGCGGCCCGTGATTGACGAAGGCGGCATCGAAATCCACCTCCAGCGGGGCATCGAAGCGCGCCATCAGCGCCCAGCAGGCCTGCATTCGCGCCGCCCGAGCCGCCGCGGCGAGCGCGGGCGACAAGGGCTGCAGCAGCGGCACCGCCTGCGGCGAGGGCACCGCGAGCAGCACGCCGTCGAAGGCCTCGGGCAGCATCCCGCGCTCGGCGGTGGCGATCTCCCAGCCGTGCGTATAGCGCTGCAGCGCGTTCACCGTGATCTGAACGCGCAGGTCCAGGCCTTGCGCCAGATGGCGGGCGGGCGCGGTCATGCGCGGCGTGCCGACGAAGCGCGCCTCCTCGCCCTGCAGGCCGCGCCGGCCGTCGGCGTCGAACACGGTGATGCGTGCCGGCCACGGCGCCGCCACCCCGGCCGCCTGCCAGGCTGCGAGCTCCTCGATGAACGCCGGGTGGCGCGCGGTGAAGTACTGCGCGCCGTGGTCGCAGGCCCAGCCTTCGCCACGGCGGGTACTGGTGCGACCACCCGGCCCACGACTTTTGTCGAGGACAGTTACACGAACTCCGGCGTCGGCGAGGCTGCGCGCGCAGGCCAGGCCGGCGATCCCGGCGCCGATGATTGCATAGTGTGGATTGGCGTTCATGAGCGATCCGGGAGGAATGAGGGGGGAGTTGTAGAGAAGCCGAATATACTCTTTTTGTCCTGGACAAAACAGGATTCGCTTCATAAGATGAAGTCGATGCACAAGGGCCGGTCCGACTTCGGCATGCGCGGTCGGCGATCCTGCCCAGCAGGCGCGCGGCCCCGCCCGCAGAGCCGACACCGAACTCCGCCGCACCCATCCTCCACGCCTCTTCCTGCCACGCTCCTCCGAACTCCACCCTCCGCGAGCCGCGACCATGAACGCCCTGCTTCCCGACTCCGTCCGCCGCACCGCCAACCGGCTCGGCTACGCCGGCCTGATCCCCTTCGTGGTGCTCGCCCCTGCCAGCCTGCTCGACGCCCACCACGGCATCACCTGGAGCGACGCGCTGTTCGCCTATGGCGCGGTGATCCTCAGCTTCGTGTGCGCGCTGCACTGGGGCTTCGCCATGGCGCTGCCCGGGCTGGACGAACGCACTCGCGTGCGCAGCCTGCTGTGGAGCGTGGTGCCCTCGCTGATCGCCTGGCCGGCGCTGCTGCTGGTGCCCTCCGACGCCGCGGTGCTGCTGGTGCTCGGCTTCGTGCTGCACTACGTGCAGGATCGCCGCCTGGCGCGCGTGGCCGACCTGCCCGGGTGGTATCTGCCGCTGCGCCTGCGCCTCACCACCGTCGCCTGCATCGCCCTGATCGCCGGCGCCTTCGTGCAGTGGCCGTACTGAAGACCACGCACGAGCTGCCGAGCCCGCCCCGAACGCCCACCGAGGAACACGCCATGAACACCGCCGCCAGCGCCATCGACCCGAACCACCCCGTCGCG
>NZ_AMXF01000384.1 GCF_000310225.1 Thauera phenylacetica B4P | reverse complement strand
GGCTCGGGCGCGCTCGCAGGCGTCTCCGCGCTCGCGTCGGCAGGGGTGGTGACGCGTTCGGCGTCGGCGTCCGTCTCGACGCCCTCCCAGCCCGAGCCCGCGCGCGGGGCGGCGCGCTCGGTCACGACGCGCTCCTCCGCCGTCACGAACTCCTCGCGCCCTCCGGGCGCGGCCAGGCCCGGGCCGGGGCGGGTCACGAAGATGCCGGACTTCTCGTCGCGGCCGAGCTCCAGCAGCCCGCGCGCCTGCGCCTCCTCGAGCAGGTTGCCGAAGGCGCGGAAGCCGAAATAGCTCTCGCTGAAGTCCGGCTTGCGGCGCTTGATCGCTTCCTTGAGCATCGACGACCAGATCTTGCCGCTCTCGCCACGCTCGGCGAGCAGGGCGTCGAAGGTCTCGACGGCGATGTCGATCGCCTTGCTGCGGCGCGACTCGAGCTCCTCGCGGCGGGCCTTGTCCTCCTCGGGCTGCTTGCGGCTAGCGGGCGGGTTGTCGCGCGCCTCGCGCTTGGCGGCGGCGCGCTGGCTGTCGCGCACGAGGTCGTCGTAGAAGATGAACTCGTCGCAGTTGGCGATCAGCAGGTCGGAGGTGGATTGCTTGACGCCGACGCCGATCACCTGCTTGGCGTTCTCGCGCAGCTTGGAGACCAGCGGCGAGAAGTCGGAGTCGCCGCTGATGATCACGAAGGTGTCGACATGCGACTTGGTGTAGCACAGGTCGAGCGCATCGACCACGAGGCGGATGTCGGCGGAGTTCTTGCCGGACTGGCGCACGTGGGGGATCTCGATGAGCTCGAAGTTGGCCTCGTGCATCGCGGCCTTGAAGCTCTTGTAGCGGTCCCAGTCGCAGTAGGCCTTCTTGACCACGATGCTGCCCTTGAGCAGCAGGCGCTCGAGCACCCGCTTGATGTCGAACTTCTCGTACTTCGCGTCCCGCACGCCCAGCGCCACGTTCTCGAAGTCGCAGAACAGCGCCATGCTGATGCTGTCGGGGGAGGAAGCCATGGAAATCTCCGTTTCTGATGAGCCGCCGATGTTAAGCCCTCGCCGCTGCGCGTGCCAGCCGATGTACCATCGCGGCCTGTCGCTGCCGGGCGCTGCAGGCCCACCGATCTGTCCTATGCTTGAGAGGCTGGACTCAATCCAATAGGAGAAGACCCATGATCAAGCCCTCCGCCCCCACCGCCGTTCTGTTCGCCGCCCTGCTCGCCGGCACGCTCGCCCTGCCCGCCTCCGCGGCCGAGCGTGCGAGCGCCCGCATCCTCGACCGCCAGGGCGCCGAGCTCGGCACCGCGACCCTGGTCGAAGGCCCGCACGGCGTATTGATCCACATCGTCGCCAAGGGCCTGCCGCCCGGGCCGAAGGCGATCCACATCCACTCCGTGGGCACCTGCGAGGACGGCGCGCAGGGCTTCGTCGCCTCCAAGGGCCACCTCAACCCGGCCGCGAAGCCACACGGGCTCATGAACCCCGACGGTCCGGACGCCGGCGACCTGCCCAACCTCTTCGTGCATGCCGACGGCAGCGTCGAAGCGGAGTTCTTCACCACCCTCGCCAGCCTCTCGGGTGCGGGCGGGCGCGCGAACATCCTCGACGCCGACGGCGCCGCGCTGGTGATCCACGAGAACCGCGACGACCACGCCAGCCAGCCGATCGGCGGCGCCGGCGGGCGCTTCTTCTGCGGCGTGATCGGAGCGCAGTGAGCACGGCAGAGCGCGCACCCCTCGGCACGGACGGAGCGCGGCAGGGCCAGCCCGTCGCGTGCGCGCTCGCGTGTGCGCTCGCGCTGTCTCTCGGCGGCGCGGGCTGCACGCCCGCCGCCGGCGAAGCGGCGCTCACGCCGCGCGGCATTGGGCCGATGCAGCTCGGCGTGCCGCTCGCCGAGGCCGCACGCGACACGCAGCGCTTCGATCCAGCAGCCGGGCAGATCGGCCCCGGCTGCGACGAGCGCGACCAGATCAGCGTGGTGCTGCGCGCCGCCGGGGAGTCGCTGTCGGTGATGGCGATGGCCGGCACCGACGCCGCCATCGAGGAGATCCTCGCCATCCCCGCGGACGGCGCCGGCGCGGTCACGCTGGCCGATGCAGAGGCCTGCCGCGCCCATGGCGCCGCCTTCGCCGCCCGGCTCGCCCCCCGGCTCGGCGAGGCGCTCGCCTGGTCGGTGCGCGAGCGGCCGGTCTCGCTCGAGTTCGTGTTTCCCTTCGCGGGCGATGTGCGCGTGGTGTCGCGCTGGTTCGCCGGCGGCAAGAGCTGCGACCTGCTGCTGCAGTTCGGCAGCAAGGCCGGGGCGGAGCGCTGAGCGCCGCGGCGGGCGGAAAGCGTGGCGCCCGCCGCGGCGGCGT
>NZ_AMXF01000383.1 GCF_000310225.1 Thauera phenylacetica B4P | reverse complement strand
TCGCGCCTGCCGGCGCTCCTACATGTCTCCCCGAGGCCTTTGCGCGCGGGCGCGGCCCGATTCGCGCCTGCCGGCGCTCCTACAGAAACCACCGCATTTCCGGCCTGTAGGAGCTGCGGCAGCTGCGAACAAGGCCGTACCGAACCCGACGCGCGTGCCACCTTCCGCCGCCTTCGCGCCTGCCGGCGCTCCTACATGTCTCCCCGAGGCCTTTGCGCGCGGGCGCGGCCCGATTCGCGCCTGCCGGCGCTCCTACATCCACCCCGAGCCGTTGCGCGCGGATGAGGCCCGATTCGCGCCTGCCGGCGCTCCTGCATTCCTCCCCGAGGCCTTGCGCGCGGGCGCGGACGGGTTCATGTAGGAGCGCCGGCAGGCGCGAAGGCGGCCGCGCTCATTGGCGCTGCGCGACGAACTCCAGCGGCGCATCGACCGAATGGCTGCGGCGGATCTGCAGGCGCACGCGCAGCGTCTCGCCCTCGCGCCAGACCTCGTAGAGCTGGCCCATCTCGCGTGGCGGCTCGTTGCCGGACACGGTCTCGCTGCGGGTGAGGAAGCGCAGGCGTCCATCCTCCCACTCCACCGCCTCGAGCGCGCGCGGCACGCCGAGAAAGCTCGCGCTGCCGCCGACGCGGCCGTCCGCCAGCGTGAACACATAGTGCTCGCGCAGCGTCAGGTTCCACGGATAGGCGACCTCGGCGCTCCACTCCCCGACGAGCGCCTGCGGCCCCTGGTCGACACCCCGCAGCCACCACCACCCGCCGCCGAGCGCGAGGAGCAGCGCCACCATCGCGGCCGCGAGCGCACGGCGTCCGCGCACGGGCGCTGAACGCTCGCCCGGCGCGGTCGGCCCCACCCACTGCGCCAGCGCCACCTCCAGGCGGGCGAGGTCCGCGCCCCAGCCGGCATCGCCGAGGGCCAGCGCGTTGCGGTTGGCGAGCCCGCGCAGGGTGGGCGGCAGCGCCTCGGCCGTCGGCATCGTCGCCCCGCCGACCAGCACCGGGATCACCGGCTTGCCGGAGGCGAGCGCGAGCTCGACCTCGCGGCGCACATAGTCGCCGGGGTCGTCGAGCCGGCGCCCGCGCTCGTCGCGCGCGTCGAGCCAGCGCGGGCCGATCACCACCAGCACCGCCTGCACCTGCTGCAGGGCCTGCTCGATGACCACGCCGAAATCGGCCCCCGCGGCGATGTCGTCGACGTCGCGGAACACGCTGTCCGCGCCGAAGCGGCGTTCGAGCGCATCGGTGAGCCGACCGGCAAAGCCGGCGCTGTCGTCACGGCGGTAGGAGACGAAGACCTTGGACATGGTGGCGCATCGCGTGGGCATTTCCTGCATTCAAGCACGCCCCCCGCCCCCCCGCCACCCGCACAGCCCGGATCGCGCCTGCCGGCGCTCCTACAGCCCACCCGAAGACTCGACGGCTCCCTGCAGGAGCGCCGGCAGGCGCGAAGGCGACGGGGGTCTCCATCGCGCACGTCGATTGCTGCACGGCCGGTTCGCGCCTGCCGGCGCTCCTACAGCCCACCCGGAGGCGCGACGGTTCCCTGTAGGAGCGCCGGAAGGCGCGAAGGCGGTGGGGGTCTCCATCGCACGCGTCGATTGCCGCACAGCCCGATTCGCGCCTGCCGGCGCTCCTACAGCCCACCAGAAGGCGTGGAGGTCTCCGGCAGGCGCGGAGGCGGTGGCTCAGGCGCCGCGGGCGTATTGCTCGAGGGCGGGGCCGATGGACTGAAGGGCGAGGATGCGGCTGGCGGCGCCGAGGCGGATGGCTTCCTTGGGCATCCCGAAGACGACCGAGCTGGCCTCGTCCTGAGCAATGGTCTGGGCGCCGGCGTCGAACATCTCGCGCAGGCCGCGGGCGCCGTCGTCGCCCATGCCGGTCATGATCACGCCGAGGGCGTTGCGCCCGGCGCAGCGGGCGACCGAGCGGAAGAGCACGTCGACCGAGGGGCGGTGGCGGTTGACCGGCGGGCCGTCGCGCACCTCGACGAGGTATTGCGCGCCGCTGCGCCGCAGCGTCATGTGGCGGCCACCGGGGGCGATGAGCACGCGCCCGGGGATCACGCGCTGTCCGTCCTGCGCCTCGAGGACCTCGAGGGCGCACACCTGGTCGAGGCGCTGGGCGAACATCGCGGTGAATTTCTCCGGCATGTGCTGGACCACGACGATGCCGGGCACGGTGCGCGGCAGGCCGCGCAGCACGGCCTCGAGGGCCTGGGTGCCGCCGGTGGAGGTACCGAGCGCGATGATGCGGTCGGTAGTCTCGGCCATCGCCTCGGCGCACACCGGCGGCGCGGCCGCCGGCGCCTTCCCGGTCGCCGCGGCCAGGCGCGCGAGCGCG
>NZ_AMXF01000382.1 GCF_000310225.1 Thauera phenylacetica B4P | reverse complement strand
GGAGGAGCGGCGGCAGCCGCGAATCGGGCGGTGCGGCGGGTGAGGTGGTCGCGGGCGATCGACGCCGGGTTCGCGCCTGCCGGCGCTCCTACATGAACCGTCGCGGCCCGGGAGGATGTCGCCGGCCCCCGGCGCATGCGGACGCAGCCCGGACCATGTCGCCACGGCTCGGCGCAATGTAGGAGCGGCGGCAGCCGCGAAGACGGCCGTTCCGAGATCGGCGCGCACGATAAAACCGGCCTCTTGCGCGCATCCTCCCGGCATCCGGGCGCGAGTGTCGGATTTTTTTACACCGGCTCGCCTCAGCCTGCCAAGATCGCGGGCATCCCCTCTACGGATCAGACACTTACAAAACAGGCACCAATATTGCTTCATTGAAGCCAGCGGTGATCAATCGCCCTGTTTCCCACAACGAAGAGCCCAACCTGAGCGTTGTCAGGTCCCAGTTTTAAAGGATTGCGCCAATGAAAAAACTTGCTCTCATCGCAGCGACCGCGTCGCTCGCAGCTGTCTCCACCGGGGCCTCGGCCGCCTATGTCAGCACCGCCAACCTGGGCGGCGACTTCGCCGTCACCGGGTTCGCCGACACCACCCCGGGCACCTACCAGATCGCGCTGACCAACCTCAGCGGTGCCCTTTCGCTGGCCGCCGGCCCGGCGGGCACCTACAACGTCAGCGTCGGCCCCGGCAGCGCCGGCCCGACCGGTACCGCCACCGCCACCTTCTTCGCGGGCACCGGCGGCACCGTCACGCGCAGCATCAGCTCGAACGTCGGCATCTTCACCGGCAACCTCACCCCGACCGGCCTGACCCCGGGCATCTACAACTTCGCCTTCGGCGGTAGCATCCCGTTCTCGGTCGGCTTCAACTTCGGCGGCTCGTACGACGGCGCCACCACCTCCGGCGTCCTCGGCCTGCTCAACGGCCTGCTCGGCACCAGCTTCAGCGACCCCACCGGCGCGGGCACCGTGGCGATCACCGGCACCGTCACCAACAACAGCTTCGTGATGGACGTCGTCGAAACGGCGACCGGCTGGGACGGCGCGGGCAAGCTGCTCGCCGCGGCCGACTATGGTGTGTACCTGCAGTCGAACGGCCTCACCGATACGACCGCCAACAGGCTCGCGTACGCGCAGAGCCCGACCTACAACCGCACCGACGGCACCTTCCGCGTCAGCAACGTCGCCGTGACCGCCGTCCCCGAACCCGCCTCCCTCGCCCTGCTGGGCCTCGGCCTGGTCGGTCTGGGCGCGATGCGTCGTCGCAAGCAGGCCTGATCCTCGGCTTCTGCGTCACCGCAAGCCGGCATCCTCGCGAGGGGGTGCCGGTTTTTGCGTTTACACTCCCGGCCCGAAGCGGTCGCCGACGCGCCCGCGCCCCACGCCACGCCCGATCCCGACGCCCTCGCACACCGCCATGTTCGACAAGATCCTCACCCTCTGCACCGGAAACATCTGCCGCAGCCCGCTCGCCGAGTACCTGCTGCGCGACCGCCTCGCCGCGCGTGGCCGTGCGGCCACGGTGGCCTCGGCCGGAATCGGCGCGCTCGTTGGCCATCCCGCCGACGAGACCACCCAGCGCGTCGCCCTGCGCCACGGCATCGACCTCTCGCCGCACGTCGCGCGCCAACTCACCCCCGAGATCACGCGCTGGGCCGACCTCATCCTGGTGATGGAAAAGCACCACCTCGAATACGCCACCCGCCTCGACCCCAGCGCGCGCGGCAAGATCTTCCTGCTCGGCCATTGGGACAAGGCCGAGGTGCCCGATCCCTATCGTCTCGCCGAAGAAAACCACCAGCTCGCCTACGACATCATCGCGCACACGGTCGAGCAATGGATCGGCAAGCTCTGAGGCCGCTTTCGCGGCGGCCGCCGCTCCTACATTGCGCCGAGCGGTGGCGACATCGTCGTCCCGCGGGCGCGGTGACATCGTCCCGCGGGGGTGGCGGCATCGTCCCGGCACGCGTCGGACTCATGTAGGAGCGCCGGCAGGCGCGAAAGCGGCCTCGCCATGTCGGCATCCGCGTCGATTGCATGTCGGCCCATTCGCGGCTGCCGCCGCTCCTACATTGCGCCGAGCCGCGGCGACATCGTCCCGCGGGGGTGGTGACATCGTCCCGCGGGGGTGGCGGCATCGTCCCGGCACGCGTCGGACTCATGTAGGAGCGCCGGCAGGCGCGAAAGCGGCCTCGCCATGTCGGCATCCGCGTCGATTGCACATCAGCCACATTCGCGGCTGCCGCCGCTCCTACATTGCGCCGAGCCGTGGCGACATCGTCCCGCGGGGGTGGCGGCATCGTCCCGGCACGCGTCGGACTCATGTAGGAGCGCCGGCAGGCGCGAAAGCGGCCTCG
>NZ_AMXF01000381.1 GCF_000310225.1 Thauera phenylacetica B4P | reverse complement strand
CGACGCCCGCGCCGACGCCCCTGAACCCGGCGCCGAGGCTGCTCCGGAGGCCGCCCCGGAGCCCGCCCCGGCAAGCGTCGCCAGCGCGGGCGTCTCCGACGTCCCCGCCGCGCAAGCGGTCCTCGACACGCGCGTGCTCGCCCGCCTGATCGGTGACGACGCCGCCCTCATCGTGGAGTTCGTGCGCGAGTACCATGACTCGGCGCACTCCGCCGGCGAGGAGATCCTGCGCGCCGTGCGCGCCGCCGACTGGGCCACGACCGCGGGCGTGGCGCACCGGCTCAAGTCGGCCTCGCGCTCGGTCGGCGCGCTGCAGCTGGGCGAGCTGTGCGCGGAGCTCGAGGACCACTGCCGCAAGGGCGGCCCGCCCCGCCCGGCCGAGATGGTCGCCCGCTTCGCCGCCGCGCTGCGCGCCGCGCTCGACGCGAGCGCCGCCGCAAGCACGAAAGGAAATTCCTGATGACTACGCAAAGAAGACGCATCCTGATCGTCGACGACGATCCACTACAGGTCGGACTTCTCGGTCGCCAGCTCGCCAACACCGGCATCGCCGCGAGTATCGAGGGTCACACGAGCACCGCAGCCGCCCTCGCGAGCCTGGCCACCGCGATCGGCCCCGACACGCTGGTGATGCTGGACCTCAACATGCCGGAGACAGACGGCATCGTCTTCCTCCGCCAGCTCGCCGCGTCCGGCTTCAGCGGCAGCGTCGTGCTGGTGAGCGGCGAGGACGAACGCATCGTCGAGACCGCCGCACGCCTGGCCGCCGCCTACCGCATCGACGTGCTCGGCAGCCTCGTCAAGCCGGCTCCCCCCTCCTGCCTGCAGGCCATGCTGCGGCGCTGGCAGGAGGGCGGCCGGCACGCCCGCACGGCGAGCGCCCCCGCGCGCGGCTACACCGCCGCCGAGCTCGCGCGCGCGATCGCAGAAGGCCAGCTGCTCAACCACTACCAGCCCAAGGTCGACCTGCGCAGCGGCGCCTTCGCAGGCGTCGAGGCCCTGGTGCGCTGGCAACACCCCGAAGACGGCCTCGTCTTCCCCGACGCCTTCATCCCCGGCATGGAGGCGTCGGGGCTGATCGACGAGCTCACCCGCGGCGTGCTGCTGCGCGCCGCGGCCGACCTGCGCGCGCTGCGCGCGGAGGGGCTGCGCATCCGGCTCGCCATCAACGTGTCGATGGACAGCCTGGACCGCCTCGGCTTCCCCGAGCTCGTCTGCGCGATGCTCGACGAGACCGGGCTCGCGCCCGCCGAGCTGATCCTGGAGGTCACCGAGTCTCGCCTGGGCAGCAACCCGCTCACGGCGCTCGACATCCTCGCTCGCCTGCGCCTGCGCCAGATCGGCGTGTCGATCGACGACTTCGGCACCGGCCACTCCTCGCTGCGCCAGCTGCGCGACCTGCCCTTCGACGAGCTCAAGATCGATCGCGGCTTCGTGACCGGCGCGCGCAAGCTGCCCACGCGCCGGGCGATCTTCTGCGGCTGCCTCGACATGGCGCGCGAGCTGAACATCCGCTCCGTCGCCGAGGGCGTGGAGGACCGCGACGACTGGGACTTCGTGCGCTCGAGCGGGTGCGACCAGGCGCAGGGCTACTTCATCTCGCGCCCCATCCCGGCGGCCGAACTGCCCGCCTGGCACGCGCGCTGGCAGCAACGTTGCGGGGAGCTCATCGGATGAACACACGGCAGACCCGCATCCTCGTCCTCTCCGACATGCCGGTCGAGGCGCGGCAGATCGTCTCCCTGCTCGCCGACGACTTCCCGCAGGTGAGCTGCTCGAGCGACGAGGGCCATTTCGCCGCGGACTTCGATGCGCAGCGCCCCGAGGTGCTGCTGCTCGCCTTCCGCCACATCGAGCACGCCGAACGCCACGCGCTCGTGCTCTACCGCCACAGCCGGCGCGCACGCAGCGAGCGCCACCACAGCATCGTGCTGTGCGACAAGGACAACCTGCGCCAGGCTTTCGAGCTGTGCCGCAAGGAGTGCTTCGACGACTACGTGCTGTACTGGCCGCTGGTGTACGACAGCTCACGGCTGCACATGTCCATCCTGCTCGCCGCGCGCATGCTCGCGCTCGGCCGCGAGCGCGTGGCGGCGAGCGAGATGCTCGCGCACGCGCGCGTGCTCGGCAGCCTGGGCGAGATGCTCGACGCCGGGCTCGGCGCCGGCAAGGAGCACATCGACGCGCTCGGCGACAGCCTGCAGGCCGCGCGCGCGGCCGGCGACGCGCTCGCCACCGGGCTCGAGTTCGCCTCCGAGTTCGCCACCGAGTTCGAGCTCGACCTCGACGGGGTGCCCTCGGGGCTCGCGCCCGCGGCGGCGGACAGCCTCGCGCCATCGCCCCCCGCTGCGCCCCCTGCGCCGGTCGAGCCTGCG
>NZ_AMXF01000380.1 GCF_000310225.1 Thauera phenylacetica B4P | reverse complement strand
CGGCCTTCCCGGCCTGGGCCGCCACCGGCCCGGGCGAGCGCCGCGCGCTGCTGATGAAGGCCGCGCACGCGCTCGAGGCGCGCGCCGAGGCCTTCACCGCGGCGATGGCCGCGGAGACCGGCGCCTCGGCGATCTGGGCCGGCTTCAACGTGCACCTGGCGGCCGGCATGCTGCTCGAGGCGGCCGCGCTGACCACCCGCATCGAGGGCAGCATCCTGCCCTCGGACGTGCCCGGCTCGGTGGCGATGGCGGTGCGCCAGCCCGCCGGCGTGGTGCTCGGCATCGCGCCCTGGAACGCCCCGGTGATCCTGGGCGTGCGCGCGATCGCCACCCCGCTCGCCTGCGGCAACACCGTGGTGCTCAAGGGCTCGGAGCTGTGCCCGGCCACCCACGGCCTGATCATCGAGGCGCTGCAGGACGCCGGGCTGCCGGCGGGCGTGGTGAACTTCGTCACCAACGCCCCGGCCGACGCCGGCGCGGTGGTCGAGGCCATGGTCGCGCACCCGGCGCTGCGCCGGGTGAACTTCACCGGCTCGACCCACGTCGGCCGCCTGATCGCGCAGACCTGCGCGAAGTACCTCAAGCCGGCGGTGCTCGAGCTCGGCGGCAAGGCGCCCTTCGTGGTGCTCGACGACGCCGACCTCGACGCCGCGGTGGCGGCCGCCACCTTCGGCGCCTTCGCCAACTCGGGGCAGATCTGCATGTCGACCGAGCGCATCATCGTCGACGCGGCGGTGGCCGACGACTTCGTCGCCCGCCTCGCGGCGCGCGCGCAGGGCCTGCCCCTGGGCGACCCGCGCAAGGGCCCGGTGGTGCTCGGCTCGGTGGTCGACCAGCGCACGGTCGAGCGCTGCAACGCGCTCATCGACGACGCCCTCGCCAAGGGCGCGCGGCTCGTGTGCGGCGGCAAGGCCGACAGCACGCTGATGCCCGCCACGCTGCTCGACGAGGTCACCGCACAGATGCGCATCTACCACGAGGAGACCTTCGCCCCGGTGAAGGCGATCGTGCGGGTGCACGGCACCGAGGCCGCCATCGCCTGCGCCAACGACAACCCCTTCGGCCTCGCCGCCGCGGTGTTCGGGCGCGACCTGGCGCGCGCCTGGCAGGTCGCCGGGCGCATCCAGTCGGGCATCTGCCACATCAACGGGCCCACCGTGCACGACGAGGCGCAGATGCCCTTCGGCGGGGTCAAGGACTCGGGCTGGGGACGCTTCGGCGGCCAGGCCGGCATCGAGGCCTTCACCGAGCTGCGCTGGATCACGATGCAGACGAGCCCGCGCCACTATCCGTTCTGAGACGCCCGCGGCCCAGGGGGCTGCGGCCCGCATCGCACATACCGAAAAGAACAGGGAGGAGACCTCATGAACAAGCAGCTTCGCAACGCAATCCTCGTCGCGCTCGGCGCGCTCGCCGCGGGCACGGCGGGCGCCAAGGAGGGTGGCGACCAGTACCCGAACGGCATCGAGACCTGGTTCGCCGGCGCGGTGCCGCCGCCGGGCAACTACTTCATCAACTACCTCGGCCATTACAGCGGCGACCTCTACAACGGCGAGGGCAAGCGCGTCGCCGGCACCTCGGCGAGCGCCTGGTTCAACGCCTTCCGCTTCGTCAAGGTGAGCGGCATCAAGGTGCTGGGCGGGGACTGGGCGGGCCACGTGATCCTGCCGGTGGTGCACCAGCGCCTGAACCTCGGCGGCGGCAGCGCCTCGGCGAGCGGGCTGGGCGACCTCACCATCGACCCCTTCATCGTCGCCTGGCACAAGGGCGACTGGCACTGGACGGTGGGCCTGGACATCAACCTGCCGACCGGGCGCTACAAGTCGGGCGATCCGCGCCAGAGCATCGGCGCCAACTACTGGAGCATCGAGCCGATCTTCGCCTTCACCTGGCTGTCGCAGGGCGGCTGGGAGGTCTCGGCCAAGCTGATGTACAACATCAAGGGCGGCAACGACGACTTCCGGGCAGCGCCCGACGCGGCGCGGCAGAAGTACGACTCCGGCGACGACTTCCACATGGACTACCTCGTCGGGCGCCGCTTCGGCCCCTGGGGCGTGGGCCTGTCGGGCTATTACCTCAAGCAGACCGGCGACGACAAGGTCGACGGCGAGGTCATCGACGCGCTCCCGGGCGTGTGGTCGCGCGGGCGCCGCGGCGAGGTGCTCGCCGCCGGTCCCAGCCTGACCTACTCGACCAAAGGCGGTACGATGCTGATCGCGCAGTGGCAGCACGAGTTCGAGCGCGAGAACCGCTTCGGCGGCGACAAGGCCTTGCTCAAGCTGGTGATGCCGTTCTAGCGTCGCGGGGGCGCCGGATCGCGCCTTCCGGCGCTCCTACAAGGGCGCGGCGCGGGCTGGATGCGCTGTAGGAGCGCCGGAAGGCGCGATCCGCCGAACCCCA
>NZ_AMXF01000379.1 GCF_000310225.1 Thauera phenylacetica B4P | reverse complement strand
GGGGTGCGGGGTGGGGTGCGGGGTGGAGTGCGGGGTGGGAAGCGGCGGGCTCACAAGCGGCCGCGCTCGCGCGCGTTGCGGGTGCGCTCGACGCGCAGGATGTAGCGCTGGATCGCGTCCTCGGCGCCGCGCGGCAGGTCGGCGAACTCGCAGCCGGCGCGCAGCACCTCGGCGCCGCCGCGCCGGGTGATGCGGAAGAGGTTGCGCACGACCAGGCGCGCGGGGATCGGTGCGGTGTCGGGCAGGCGCAGCAGGCTGTCGGGGAACTCGGTGCCGGGCTCGAACTGCACGCCCACCGGCGGCACCGCGATCGCCACGCCGCCGCCGCTGATGTCGAGGATGCGCAGCTCGGCCTCGCGCCGGCTGCCGTCGACGCGGGGGAGCGCCAGCGTGCAGCTCACCTCTTCCGAGATCGGCGTCTGCAGGCGGTAGAACTCGCGGCGCTGCAGGCGCAGCAGGGCGTCGGGCGGGGCCGCCCGAAAGCCGGGGCTGCCGCCGTCCTCGACGAGGCGCTGGCCGCGCAGCAGGAACTGGATGCGCACCTTGTCGAGCTGGGTCACGCAGTCGAGCGCGTCGGCGCGCTCCATGCGCTGGTTCTGCAGCGCGTCGGCGCTGCCGTCGAGCAGCAGGCTGCTGCCGTCCTCGGCGACCTCGACCAGGGTGGACAGCACGGACTCGTTGCCCGGCGCCAGCCGCGCGCTCACCAGCGCCCGCGCGCCCACCAGGTTGCGCAGGACGGCGAGGATCTCGCGCGCGTCGCGCAGCACGTACTTCGCCTCGTCGTCGGCGTGGATGAGTTCGATGCGGGTGTCTTCGTGGTCGATCGTCATGCGTGCGTGCCCGAGGTGCCGGCGTGTGTTGCCCCGCTTATATCACGAGATGCGGCACGGTGCCCCACCAGAGGGGGCCGCTTGTTGGGCAAAGGCGTAGCGACTCGCGCCAGTTGTGGCAGGCAGGGTCAGGCGGCTCTGATCTCGTCGAGCAGGTCGGGATGGCGTTCAAGTACCTTGAGCAGTTTCACCAAGGCCAGCGGCGGTCTGGTCTTGCCATTTTCGTAGCGGGAGAAGGCGTTGACGCCTCCACCGAAGATCTCCGCTGCCTGGCGCTGATCCAGGTCGAGCTTCTTGCGTACCCTGGCAATGAAGCCGGGGTCCACGTAGGCGGCGTTCACCTGGCGCTGGAACTGCCCCAGCAACTCGCTGTAGCGGTCACCGTGCTCGCGGTTCAGGATCACTTCGCCGCAAGCCGGGCAGAAGTCGCCGGTGACCGCTGGGATCGTGGTGGTTTCGCCTTTGTACAGGTACGGAAGGTCGCGGGTGTCGTGGATGAGTTCAGCCGCTCCACAGCAGGGGCATTTCATGGTCACAGCTCCTTGAACGAAACGATCAGAACGTCGTCGATGACGGTCAGCTTCAAGTACACCTCGGCACTGTCGGACGTCTTGGTGCGATACACGTCCTGCCAGATCCGATGATCTGCATGAGTCGTCATGCTCTTGTAGAAGTCGGCAGATGAGAGCGACATGACGACAGCGCACATTCCGTCCAGATCGTTGATGCCCAAGTCGCGAGCCCCACTAATGTCAAGGTGCGGTCTCGTTTTCTGGCGTGCCCGCTGCAGGACGCGGGCGCAGGGATTCGGGCAGGTCGCGGGCGGCGGGTGCGGTGCCGGCGTCGCTGCCCTGTTCGATGCGGTACAGCCAGGCGAGCAACTCGGCAACGGCGACGTAGAGTTGGGGCGGGATGCGGGCGTCGAGGTCGACCTGCATCAGCAGGCTCACCAGCTCGGGCGATTCGTGCACGAAGACGCCGGCCTCGTTTGCGCGCTCGATGATCTCGCGCGCCACCACGCCCTTGCCCTTGGCGACCACGCGCGGCGCGGCCTCGCCGGCGGTGTAGGCGAGGGCGACGGCTTCGTTGCGTAGCGGCGGGCGGGGGTCAACCATTGCGCGGTTCCACCACCAGGCCGGTGAGCTTGAGGTTGGCGGCTTCCAGCGCCGAGGCCAGCGCGGCGCCGCCGGCATCCAGCGCGCGGATCGTCGCCGGGTCGTCGGCGCGCAGGCGCAGCGCGACGCCGGCGGGGGTCAGGTGCAGTTGCGCCTCGACGCCGCCGAGGCGCGGCATGGTCAGGCGCAGGGTGGTGTTCCAGGTGGGCTCGGTGTCCTCGCCCTCGTTGTTGCCCTCGCCTTGCGGGTCTTCGATCACCCACTCGATCGGCTGCCCAGGCCAGGCCTGGCCTTGCCACACGTATTGCTGGGTGGCCAGCGCGTCGAGTTGCTGGTGGACGACCGGCATCAGGCGCTCGGGGATGGGCTGCGTGCGCACGGGCGCGGCTTCTTCGACCCCGACGCGCAGGGCGGCGGCGCTGCGGGTGGTGTCGAGCTGAGCGGCGTCGTCGGCGCCGCCGGCGAGGCGCGTGGCGGCAGCGGCGGCGG